>NZ_LOCO01000002.1:0-336423 GCF_001574445.1 Marinobacter excellens LAMA 842 | reverse complement strand
GCGAGTACGGGCGGAAAGTGGTTCCCATCAGACGTCCTGTTGCCGAAAAATTTTCGGTTTATTATGCCAGAAACGAGCTTCTGCCGCGCAGACTCCTAGCGCCCGTGCATGGGATCGCCATGCACGGTGAGTTGAAGTACCCGGAAGGCTTCAGCCACTTCGATTACGTCAATCCTGAAGCCCCAAAGGGCGGCACCCTGAAGCTGTCCGTGGTATCCAACGGCTTCGATAGCTTCAACCCGTTTGTGATTCGGGGCGTGGCAGCCGCCGGCGTCAGCACCTACGTCTATGACACACTGATGGAATCATCCTCGGATGAGCCGTTCTCCGAGTATGGCTTAATTGCCGAGAGCGTGGAGTTTCCCGAGGACCGCCGATATGTGATCTTTAATTTGCGGGAAGAAGCCAGGTTTCAGGATGGCACCCCGATCACCGCCAAAGACGTCGAATTCTCGCACCGTATCCTGACCACCGAAGGACACCCCTTCTACCGCAACTACTATGCGGACGTGAGCAAGGTCACCGTTGAAGATAGCCATCGTATCCGATTCGATTTCGGTGACACCGAAAACCGTGAGCTGCCTCTGATCCTGGGGCAGATGCCCATCCTCCCAGCCCATTACTGGGAAGAGCGGGAGTTTGGTCGAAACGGTCTGGACGTTCCGGTGGGCAGTGGGCCCTACCGCATTGGTTCGTTCGATGCTGGGCGCTCTGTTACCTATGAGTTGGTTGAAGACTACTGGGCAAAAGACCTGCCTGTACGTGTGGGACGTTTCAATTTCCAGCGCATCCAGTACGAATACTACAACGATGACACGGTAGCGCTGGAAGCCTTCAAAGCAGGCAACTTCGACTTCCGCCAGGAAACCTCCGCAAAGAACTGGGCAACCGCCTACACCGGCCGGCGTTTCGAAGATGGCCGAATCGTTCGCGAGGCCATCCCTCATCAACGCCCAAGCGGTATGCAGGGTTTTGTCTTCAACACCCGAAAGCCGGTATTCAGTAACCCGAAGGTCCGCCAGGCCCTGGCTTACGGCTTTGACTTCCAGTGGGCTAACCGCAACTTGTTCTTTGACCAGTACACCCGAACCAACAGCTATTTCGAAAACAGTGAACTGGCCTCATCCGGTCTACCTCAAGGCCCTGAACTGGACATCCTTGAACGCTTCCGCGATCAGCTGAACCCGGAGGTCTTTACCCGCGAATACACTCCGCCTGACACCAGCGACAGCCGGTCCATGCGCGACAATCTGCGGGCAGCCATGGAACTGCTGAACGAGGCCGGCTACAGCATCCGTGGCGGCAAAATGGTGCATGAGGAAAGCGGCAAGCAACTGAGCTTTGAAGTGCTGCTGTTCCAGAAGAGTTTTGAACGTGTGGTACTGCCCTTTACCCGCAACCTGGAACGCCTGGGCATAGACGTCACCGTGCGCCTTGTTGACAGCAACCAGTACATTCAACGGGTGCGCAGCTTTGACTTCGACATGATCACCCAGGTGCTTCCGCAATCCGACTCCCCCGGCAACGAGCAGAGGGAATACTGGCACTCCAGCACCGCGGACGTATCCGGCTCCCGAAACTTCATGGGTGTTAACGACCCCGTGGTAGATCAGTTAGTCGACATGGTGATCCAGGCACCGGATCGGGAACAATTGGTGCACCGTGTGCGCGCCCTCGACCGGGTACTGCTGCACAGTCACTATGTGATTCCGCACTGGTACCTGACCAAAGACCGGGTAGCCTACTGGAACCATTTACAGCGACCTGAGGTCACACCGAAAAATGGTATCGACCTGAACAACTGGTGGATCAACCGCTGATCCACCGACTGTCACCAACGCTGTAATGAAAGGATTCCTCCCCTAAATGGGCATCTACATTCTCCGGCGGCTTGCTCTGATCATCCCCACACTGGTGGGGATTATGCTCCTCAATTTCATCATTGTTCAGGCCGCACCGGGCGGCCCGGTTGACCAGCTTATTGCCCAGATGGAAGGCCACGGCAGCAGTGCCCTGGCACGGGCGGGCGGTGGTGATACCGGTGGCGAAGTCGTCACCAGCTCCGGCGACAGCCGGGGTTCCCGGGGCCTGCCACCGGAATTGCTGAAAGAAATCGAGGTGATGTACGGTTTCGACAAGCCCGCCCATGAACGCTTCCTGAAGATGCTCAAGGATTACGCCACGTTCAATTTCGGCGAATCCTTTTTCCGGGACCGTACCGTCGTTGAGCTGATCATCGACAAGATGCCGGTTTCCATTTCCCTGGGGCTCTGGTCAACCCTGATCATTTACCTGATTTCCATCCCCCTGGGCATTCGCAAAGCGGTGTCAGATGGCTCCCGATTCGATGTCTGGACAAGCTCTGCCATCGTGGTGGGCTATGCCATTCCCGGCTTCCTGTTTGCTATTCTGTTGATCGTGTTGTTTGCCGGCGGCAGCTATTTCGACTGGTTCCCCCTCCGGGGCCTGACCTCTCCGAATTTCGATGAGCTCAACTGGTACCAGAAGATCGCTGATTACTTCTGGCACCTTGCCTTGCCGGTGACCGCCAATGTGATTGGCGGCTTTGCCACCCTTACCTTGCTCACCAAGAACTCGTTCCTGGATGAAATCGGTAAACAATACGTGGTGACGGCCCGTGCCAAGGGACTGGCAGAAAAACAGGTACTCTATGGCCATGTGTTCCGCAACGCCATGCTTATAGTGATCGCCAGCATGCCGGGTGTTCTGGTGTCCCTGTTCTTTACCGGGTCTTTGCTGATCGAAGTGATTTTCTCCCTGGACGGCCTTGGCCTGCTAGGCTTCGAGGCGGCTCTTAACCGGGATTACCCGGTGATTTTCGGCACTCTCTACATCTTCACGCTGATGGGTTTGATTCTGAAGCTGATCAGCGACATCACCTATGTGCTGGTAGATCCGCGCATCGATTTTGAAAGCCGGGAGGGCGCATAACCATGCCCCGACTGACTCCCATCCAACAGCGCCGACTGCGGAATTTCAGGAATAATCGCCGTGGTTTCTGGTCACTGTGGCTTTTCCTGGCCCTGTTCGGTCTTTCCCTGGTGGCAGAACTGATCGCCAACGACAAGCCACTGGTGGTCTCCTATCAGGGCGATGTCTATTTCCCGGTGGTACAGATGGTGCCGGAGGAAACCTTTGGCGGCTTTCTGCCCACGGAAACCGACTACCGGGATCGCTTCATCCGGGACGAAATAGAGGCCAACGGCTGGATACTCTGGCCGCCGATCAAGTTCAGCTACGACACCATCAACTATGAACTGAGCGTACCCTCGCCCGCGCCACCCAGCGCCGAACACTGGCTGGGGACCGACGACCAGGGCCGGGACGTGGCTGCCCGGGTCATCTACGGCTTCCGGATTTCCGTGGTTTTTGGCCTGACCCTGACCATCGCCAGCTGCATTGTCGGCGTGATCGTCGGTGCCATTCAGGGCTTTTACGGCGGCAAGGTGGACCTGTTCGGCCAGCGTTTTATCGAGATCTGGTCCGGCCTGCCAATGCTGTACTTGCTGATTATCCTCTCCGCCATTGTCCAGCCCAACTTCTGGTGGTTGCTGGGCATTATGTTGCTGTTCAGCTGGATGGGGCTGGTGGATGTGGTTCGTGCCGAATTCCTGCGGGCGAGAAACTTCGAATACGTAAAAGCGGCCCGGGCGCTCGGGTTGGGTAACCGGCACATCATGTTCCGGCACATTCTGCCGAACGCCATGGTGGCCACCCTCACCTTTTTGCCGTTTATCCTGACCGGGGCCATTACCGGGCTTACCTCGCTGGATTTCCTGGGCTTTGGCCTGCCATCCGGTTCACCATCCCTGGGGGAGCTGATTGCCCAGGGCAAGGCCAACCTCCATGCCCCCTGGCTGGGCATTTCTGCCTTTGTGTCCCTGTCGGTGATGCTGACGCTCCTGGTATTTGTAGGCGAAGCCGTACGAGATGCCTTTGACCCGAGAAAGAACTGATATGAGTGAGCTCCTGACCATCTCGGATCTGTCCATCCACTTTGATAACGGCCCGTTGGTCGTAGACAGCCTGTCGCTGCGGGTTCGCCTTGGGGAAACCCTGGCGCTGGTGGGCGAAAGCGGCTCTGGCAAATCGGTGTCGGCCCTGTCTGTTCTCAGGTTACTGGATGCCCGGCACGCCCGTTATCCATCTGGCAAGATTCTGTATCGTGGCGAAGACTTGCTGGGCGCAAACGATAGCAGGTTGAGGCAAATCCGCGGCCGGGAGATCAGCATGATCTTCCAGGAGCCCATGACCTCGCTCAACCCCTTACACACGGTTGAAAAGCAGATCACCGAAACTCTGGAGCTACACAAGGGCATGCGTGGCCCCCAGGCCCGAAAGCGTTGTATTGAACTGCTCGACCTGGTGGGCATTCCCGAGCCAGAGCGGCGCCTGAACAGCTACCCACACCAGCTGTCCGGTGGCCAGAAACAGAGGATCATGATCGCCATGGCCCTGGCCAACGAACCGGATCTGCTAATCGCTGACGAACCCACCACGGCTCTGGATGTGACCGTACAGAAACAAGTACTGGAGTTGCTGGAATCGCTGAAACAGAAACTCGGCATGGCCATTCTGATGATCACCCACGACCTGAGCATTGTCCGCCGCTATGCGGATAGAGTGGTGGTTATGGAACAGGGTCAATGCGTTGAGGAAGCCGCCACCGAGCAACTGTTCACCGCGCCTGCGCACCCCTATACCCGGAAGCTCATTGATGCGGAACCACCAGAAAACCCTCTCCCACCGACGGATGGTGGTAGAACACTGATGGAAGTCACGGGGCTGAATGTTCAGTTCCCCATTCGCAAGAACCTGCTGGGCAAGGTCAAGGAGAGTTTCCACGCGGTTCAGAACGTGAGTTTTGCCCTGCAACCAGGCGAGACACTGGGTATTGTCGGTGAAAGCGGCAGTGGCAAAACCACCATCGGACATGCGCTACTGAAGTTAACCGCCAGCACCGGGAGTATCCGGTTGGCGGGAACCGAACTTGGGCCTCTGTCCCAGAAGCAGTTCCGACCCTGGCGCAAGCGGGTCCAGATTGTCTTTCAGGATCCTTTCGGTAGTCTGAGCCCCCGGATGTCGGTGGCTGAAATTGTCCGTGAAGGGCTAGAGATACACGACACCAACGATGCCGAGCAACACGACGCCAGAGTGATTCAGGCACTGAAGGATGTGGGGCTGGACCCAGACGCCAGGCACCGTTACCCCCACGAATTTTCCGGCGGGCAGCGACAACGCATTGCCATCGCCCGGGCACTGGTGTTGCAGCCGGAACTGATCATTCTCGATGAGCCTACCTCCGCCCTGGACCGGACCGTCCAGAAGCAAGTGATTGAGCTTTTACGGGAAATTCAGGCCAGATATAAGCTAAGCTACATCTTTATCAGTCATGATCTGGCTGTCGTTCGGGCACTCAGCCACAAATTGCTGGTGCTGAAGAACGGCCAGATAGTGGAGTACGGGGCCGCTGAGGCTATTTTCCGGGCACCGAAACAGGACTACACCCGGGAACTGCTGACCGCGGCTTTCTTTTATCAGCCTACGACCAATTGACCGTTACCCCAGCCGACGCATGTCGGGGATAATGCGCTGAAACCAAGGAACACAGGGAGCAGATACCCATGGGAATCCTCAGTGGCAAGAAAGCACTGATTGTTGGTGTAGCCAGCAAACATTCCATCGCCTACGGCATCGCCGAGGCATTCGCCCGTGAAGGCGCTGAACTGGCCTTCACTTACCAGAACGAAAAGCTTCAGTCCCGGGTTGAGAAATTCGCGGATCAGTGGGGCAGTCAGCTGACGTTCCCCTGCGATGTGGCCAGTGACGAGCAGATTGACGCTGTGTTCACCGAGCTCAACAAACACTGGGATAACATCGACATCATTATTCACGCTGTTGGTTACGCGCCAGCGCATGAACTCGACGGTAACTATGTGGATGTGACCACCCGTGACGGTTTCCGTATCGCCCACGACATCAGCTCCTATAGCTTTGTCGCACTGGCCAAGGGCGCTCGCAAGATGATGCATGAGGGCAGCAGCCTGCTGACCTTGAGCTATCTCGGTGCGGAAAGGGTTCTGCAGAACTACAACGTCATGGGGCTTGCCAAGGCCTCACTGGAAGCCAACGTGCGCTACATGGCCGCCAGCCTTGGCCGGGAAGGTATCCGGGTAAACGGTATTTCCGCAGGCCCTATCAAGACTCTGGCTGCTTCCGGCATCAAGAGTTTCCGCCGAATGCTGGCCGAGAACGCCAAGCAGGCTCCCCTTCGCCGCAACGTCACCACTGAAGAAGTCGGTAACGCCGCAGCGTTCATGTCGTCCGATCTTGCCTCTGGTATTACTGGTGAGATTCTCTACGTGGATGGCGGCTTTAACATCACCGGGATGAGCGAACTGGAATCCTGATTGTCATCCTGTGAAGTCATCAAATAAGCCGGCTCCATGCCGGCTTATTTGTTCAACTCTCAGCAAGGGCTGTGGCAACCGCATCCATCCATTCCAGATAATCCGTCTCATCCGATTCCAGAATCTGGACACCCATCAGGTATTCCTGGCCCGTTTCACGGCACCACACAACCTCCACCATTAACCGAAACCGCTGCGTTTTGTGCCCAAGACTGATCTCCGCCATCAGCAACGAGTTCAGCACCAACGGCTCCGACGAGACAAGGCTCAGGCCCCTCGCCGAAATATCGCGAATCTGGCATTCAAGAGGAACGGCATCCTGTACCTCAACATCCGGTTCAGGTGACTCAAGCCACAGCCATGCCCGAGCCCTGGCGGTTAAACGATATTCCTCGCGATTGTCCTGCCCACCGGGTAACCCCTGGGAGCTTCCGAACTCGTAGTTATCATCAACCATAAGCCATCCTCAGTTACGGCCAACACGGATCCGGCCAACAACCCGGCTCAGGGTGTCGTCGAACTCTGCTGCACTCCCCAATATCCGGATGCGGCCTGATACAACCCCGGATACCAGCTCATCGTGTAGAAACTCACGGCGATTAAGCCCCAGACGGTCCACGAACACGAACTTCCGGGATGCAGAAATCTTGACCGCCAGTTTCAGCCTGGTCGGTTCCTCATCATCCTTCTGGGCGGCCAGTACAATCCAGCCTCCCAAACCAATACTATCCACCTGTTTGGCCGCCGCCAGCTCACGTTCTTTCTGGAGACGTTCGTGCTCCGCTTTCTCATCTTCCTGGCGCTGCCGTTCCACTTCGGCCCTCTGTTGCTCCAGGGCTGCCTGTTTTGCCTCTTCTTCGGCCTTTCTTGCGCGCTCGGCGGCTTCCTTCTCCTTTCGCAGTGCCTCTGCCCGAGCCCTCGCTTCCCGAGCCGCCTCTTCACGTTGCTTCTGTTGTTTCTCGCACACTTTGAACAACAGGTTCACGGTTTCCGAGAGCACCTCACCAAACGGTGTCGGAGCCGGTAAGGGCCGCAGGGTGTCGGCTTCAAGATCTGCCAGGAACAGCGCCCAGTCCTGCAGGCCGAGCTTGACGCCGGCGCCGTTGGTCCAGAGCACTTCCCCACTATCTTCGAGCAGCGCGAACAAATAACGCCTTTGCTCAGCGGCGCCCTCACCTTCGACAAACCAGCGGCCGATAAAGCCCTCGGCCTGTTGCGGGTCTACCGAAGCCAGCGATAGCCAACGGCTGTCCCAGGTCAGACTGGTGCCGCTACCCAGGGCAGGCTTGAGTTCCGGCACCTCGCCGCGGATACGCGCTACGATAACCGTCTGAATATCCGCCAAAGCGTTCTCCGGTAACCCCTGGCCGAGGGCCCGGGTCCACACATCCTGTATCCGGCCTCCTATCTGCTCGCCTACATGGTAAAGCCGGTTCCGGTCTCTGTCCGACAGTGCAGGATCACCAAGCCATACCAACCACTCGAGCAGTTTGTTGGCGTGTCGATACAGCTCACTGTCTGTGCCCTCGGACCAGACGCTCTGTTTGAGAACCTTGTACCAGTCCTCGATGATGAATCGACTGATGACCACCGGTAACTCACGCCCTGTCAGTGCCCTGCCGATCAGCGCGCGGGAAACCTGGTCGGCAAGACGCTGCCGCGAAGCACCACGCTCGGTCTCAAGAAGACGTTCACGCAACCGGCTGACCTGGTGCTCACCTTTCTCCCGGTCATCAAGCCATTGTTGACAATAGCTCTCCACCAGTTCGGGCTGGCCACTTTCAAAGCTGCCGGACACCGCGATAACCAGGCTGTCCAATTGGTCCAGCAACACCCTGGATGATCGCCCCCCGGTATCACTCCACCCCCGCCACTCCTGCAGGTTGTCCAACCAGTCAAGAACAACGTCGCTGAACACATTGGTTCCGCGGGTATCGAGCTGCCACGCCAGCCAGAACCGTAATCTGGCAATACGACTGACCAGGGCACGATGCAAACCACTGGTTTTCAGGAACACGTCCATTATCCGGTCAGACAGATAGGCTGCATTGACCTGGCGCACGGTCCATTCGATCTGCACCGACCGCAGAACGTCCGTTACCCGCTCGTCCCGTTGTTCCGTCCAACAGGAAAACAACAGCGGGCGCCAATCGGCATTGGACTCAGGTGACGATTTTCCGGCCGGATAGGGTAAATCCGGCACCCGGATACCCGAAAGAACCTGCGTAATCCTCTCTGAAACCACCTTTCGGGGGGAAGAGTCTGCTTGTGGTTTCCTGGCTGGCGGCGACATCCGTTACCTGTTGACTGGAAGCGTTGAAAAGGGTCTTCAAATAACGCAGTATAACCAACTCGCCGGGGTTTACAGCAACTGCAGACCGGCACCATTCGCGTTAATTATTAAACACCGGGCCCATAATGACAGCGTTACCCGGTGATGTAACGATCTGATTCGGGGAAGCACAACAAGATGTCGGGCAAGAAACTGGAAAACCTGAACGTGGCCAGCCAGGAACCACTGATCACTCCTGAAGCGCTGAAGAACGAAATGCCGCTGTCAGATGAAGCTGCCGAAACCGTAGCCTCTGGCCGCCAGGCCATTTACGACATCATGGATGGCAAAGACCACCGCCTGTTTATCGTGGTTGGCCCCTGCTCTATCCACGATGTGGAGGCAGCCCGCGATTACGCTGCCCGGCTGAAAAAACTCGCCGACGAAGTCAGCGATACCCTGCTGCTGGTGATGCGGGTATATTTCGAGAAACCGCGCACCACCGTTGGCTGGAAAGGCCTGATCAACGACCCACACCTGAACGATACCTTCGATATTGAACAGGGCCTGCACATTGGCCGTCGCTTGCTGCTGGATATCAACGAGATGGGTCTGCCAACCGCCACCGAGGCCCTGGACCCAATCTCCCCCCAGTACCTGCAAGACACCATTGCCTGGTCCGCCATTGGCGCCCGCACCACCGAGTCTCAAACCCACCGGGAAATGAGCAGCGGCCTGTCCATGGCCATTGGCTTCAAGAATGGCACTGATGGCAGCCTGGACGTAGCCGTTAACGCCATGAAATCGGTTTCTCACCCCCACAGCTTCCTGGGCATCGACCAGCAAGGCAAGGTGGCCATCATCCGCACCAAGGGCAACAACTATGGCCACGTGGTGTTGCGCGGCGGCGGTGGCAAACCGAACTATGATTCCGTGAGTGTTGCACTGTGCGAGCAGGCGCTGGACAAAGCCAATCTGCGCAAGTCGATCATGGTGGATTGCAGCCACGCCAATTCCAGCAAAGATCCGGCCATTCAGCCTCTGGTCATGCAGGATGTGACCCATCAGATCCTGGAGGGCAACCAGTCTATCCAGAGCCTGATGGTGGAAAGCCACATCAACTGGGGTAACCAGTCCATTCCGGAAAACCTGGCAGACCTGAAATACGGCGTGTCGGTAACCGATGCCTGTATTGACTGGGAAACCACCGAGAAAGCCATTCGGGATATGCGCGAAAAGCTCAAAGACGTGCTGCCCAAGCGTAACGCCTGAGCGCGCTGACAGGATTCACGGGGTAGCCGATCAGCTTCGGCGCCCCGTGCTACGAATACACTGGCTCGCTTTACTTCTCCTCCCTCAGGCGCCCTCTACAGCTCCCCGCCATTCCAGGCGACTTCTGAGCCCGACCACGTGACCGATAATCACCAGAGTGGGCGCCTGAACACCACTGTTCTCCACCTTGCCAACAATATCACTGAGCGTGCCCACCACCACTTTCTGGTCGGCGGTTGTGCCCTTGGACACCAGCGCCACCGGCATATCTGGTGTCATGCCATGGCCAATCAATTGCCGGCAGATAATCGGCAATCCCACCAAACCCATGTAGAACACCAGTGTCTGATTATTCTGCACGAAGTCTGACCAGGGCAAATCGCAGGTATCGTTTTTCAAATGCCCGGTAATAAAGCGCACCGACTGGGCGTGGTCCCGGTGAGTCAGCGGAATGCCCGCATAGGCCGCACAGCCGGACGCTGCGGTTATGCCGGGAACCACCTGAAAGCGAACACCGGCAGCCGCCAGCGTTTCAATCTCTTCGCCGCCGCGGCCGAAGATGAACGGGTCACCACCCTTGAGGCGCACCACTTTTTGGCCCTCCCGGGCCAGCTCCACCAAGCGCTGGTTGATCTGATCCTGCGGCAACGTGTGATTTGAGCGCTGCTTGCCGACATGAACCACCTCAACGTTATCGGGGATCAGGGAGAGTATTTCCGGGGAAACCAGCCGATCGTAGAGAATAACGTCGGCGGACTGGATCAGGCGCCAGGCCTTGAGGGTCAGAAGTTCAGGATCACCTGGGCCGGCGCCCACCAGGGCGACCTCGCCCGCAGAATTATTCGGGTTTTCGGTTACCGGGTTGGGCCTGTACCGAACTGGTGCAGGCCCTGCCTTGACGCCCCTTCCTGGTGCATCCGTGAATGGTTCGCTCATTGGATCAGATCAATGCCTTTCATATAGGGTTTGAGAACGTCCGGAACCAGAATACTGCCGTCCTCCTGCTGGTAGTTCTCCATCACCGCGATCATCGCACGGCCAACGGCCAGACCCGATCCGTTCAGG
Source organism: Marinobacter excellens LAMA 842 (assembly GCF_001574445.1). Classification (NCBI taxonomy): domain Bacteria; kingdom Pseudomonadati; phylum Pseudomonadota; class Gammaproteobacteria; order Pseudomonadales; family Marinobacteraceae; genus Marinobacter; species Marinobacter excellens. The sequence goes on along the minus strand of NZ_LOCO01000002.1, from coordinate 325,383 downwards.
GTATGAACAGGCTCGGGCTTTCCGGTTTCCGGGTTGCGCCAACGTGCTTGCATACGCCGTGCCTGAAAATCACGGGTGTTGGAGCAGGATGAAATTTCCCGGTATTTACCCTGCCCAGGCAGCCACACTTCCAGATCGTAGGTCTTCGCTGCGGAGAAGCCCATGTCGCCGCCACACAGGGTAACCACACGATACGGCAGTTCCAGCAACTGCAGCACCTTCTCGGCATGCCCAGTGAGCTGTTCAAGCGCCTCGGTGGAGTCCTCGGGGCGCACAACATGCACCAGTTCAACCTTGTCGAACTGATGCTGCCGGATCATGCCACGCACATCCCGGCCGTAGGAACCCGCTTCGCTGCGGAAACAGGGGGTATGGCAAACCATCCGCAGCGGCATTTCACTGACCTCGAGAATACTGTCGGCCACCAGGTTGGTCGCCGGCACTTCGGCGGTCGGGATCAGGTACAGCGGGTTGTCACCGGCGGTACGGAACAGATCCTCTTCAAACTTGGGTAGCTGGCCGGTACCGAACAGCGCGTTGGCATTGACCAGGTACGGCACATAGGCTTCGGTATAGCCATGCTCTTCTGTGTGCAGGTCGAGCATGAACTGAGCCAGTGCCCGATGCAGCTTCGCCAGTTGGCCGCGCATGACGGCAAAGCGGGAATGCGCCAGTTGGGTGGCCTTCTCGAAGTCCAGACCCTTGAGCTGTTCGCCCAGAGCAACGTGGTCCCTGGGTTCGAAATCAAAGTTACGCGGCGTGCCCCATACACGGGTCTCTACGTTGTCGTCTTCGTTGGCGCCCGGTGGAACGTCTTCATCCGGCAGATTGGGAATGCCGGCAAAAAACGCGTTCAGGGATTCCTGTACTGAGCGCAACTCCTCCTCAGCTTCGGCCTTCTGCTGCTTGAGATTGTCCACCTCTTCCAGTAGCGGTTTGATGTCTTCACCCGCCGCTTTGGCCTTACCAATGGATTTCGACCGTTTGTTCTGCTCGCTCTGCAGCGTTTCCGCACGAACCTGAATGGCTCGACGGCGTTCCTCAAGGCGTTCGAAGGTGGCAACGTCAAACTCGAAGTTTTTGATAGCCAGCCGACGGGCAATTTCTTCAGTCTGTGAACGGACACGTTTCGGATCGAGCATGATCTTCCTGAATTTTCCGGTTAACGAATAGTATGGATATCACGGCATTATACCTGCCGTGGTTCTGCTGACCACCATCCCCGGGCCGAGGGCCAGGTAATTTGCGGCATGAGGGTTACATCAATAACGCTTTTTGCCGCTTCGGGCATCGAGATCATCCAGGCGCTGGCGCTTTTCAGCCAGTTTGATCTCCAGTCCACGCATGACCGGCTGATAGTAACGGCGCTGGTGAATCACTTCAGGCAGGTAAGACTCTCCGGCAGCGTAAGCGTCCGGTTCGTCATGGGCGTAGCGATATTCATCACCGTGGCCCAGGCTTTTCATCAGCTTGGTAGGAGCATTACGCAGGTGCACCGGCACTTCGTAATCAGGATCCTTTCGGATGTCCGCCATGCACTGGTTGAACGCCTTGTACACGGCATTACTCTTTGGCGCCAGCGCCAGGTAGGTGACGGCCTGGGCCAGCGCCAGCTCCCCTTCCGGCGACCCCAACCGCTCCTGGGCATCCCAGGCCTGCATGGTAATTTGCAGGGCACGGGGGTCTGCGTTACCGATGTCTTCGCTGGCGATCCGCACCAGGCGCCGCGCCACATACAGGGGGTCACAGCCGCCATCCAGCATACGGCAAAGCCAGTACAGGGAACCATCGGGACTGGAGCCACGCACGGATTTGTGCAACGCGGAGATCTGGTCATAGAACACATCGCCGCCTTTGTCGAAACGGCGCAGACTGGTTTGCAGCACCTGTTCCAGAGTCTGGGCAGTTATGACGTTCTGTCCGGTACTATCAGGCTCGGCCAGATCGGCGGCCACCTCCAGAATGTTCAGGGCGCGCCGTGCATCGCCTCCAGAAGCTTCAGCCATGTTATCCAGCACCTCCGCTGGAACCTGCAGGCTGCCACCGAAACCCGCCGGCGAAACCAACGCTCGATTCAGAAGCTCAAGGATGTCCGGCTTGTCCAGATTTTTGAGCACATACACGCGAGTCCGCGACAGGAGCGCGCTGTTCAGTTCGAAAGAGGGGTTTTCCGTGGTGGCACCCACAAAAATGAAGGTGCCATCTTCAATATGTGGGAGAAATGCATCCTGCTGGCTTTTGTTGAACCGGTGCACCTCGTCAACGAACAGCAGCGTGTCCCTGCCCTGGGACTGCTTGCGGTTGCGGGCCCGCTCGACCACATCCCGGATATCCTTGACGCCGCTGAGCACGGCAGAGAGCGTTTCATAGGACAAGTCACCCACGTTGGCCAACAGCCGGGCAAAGGTGGTTTTGCCCACTCCGGGTGGCCCCCAGAGAATCATCGAATGCAGTTGGCCCTGTTCTACGGCGCGCCTGAGCGGTTTTCCGGGGCCGACCAGATGAGCCTGGCCAACGTATTCGTCCAGGTTGGTCGGCCGCATTCTGGCCGCAAGGGGCTGGAATCCGGCCTCGGGCTCAAACAGGTTGTCCTGCATCAGGCACCGTCCCGAATAATATCCACCTCCTCGGGGTATTCCAGGCGGAAGGCACTGTTGTCCAGTTCCTGATTCAGGGTTATCCGGTCAAAGCTGAGAATACTCAGTTGAGACAGCGAATCTTCCATTCTCATTTCCTGGAGCTCACCGTTGTAGAAGCTCAAGCGCAAGGATGTAAACAGGGAATCGGCGCCCCTGGGAACCAGTGTGAACTCGCGGGTATTGTCACCCATCCGGCGCTCACTCACATCGTAGGTTTCCTCAAGATTATCCACTTCGCCACTCAGAAGCAGCGCCGGTGTTGTCTGCACCCGGTCATCGAGGGTGTGAATAGTGACCTGTTCCAGATCCGGGTCGTAAACCTCCACCGTGTCGCCGTCACTGACAATAAACTGGGACAAAGGCGCACCGGTCTCCCAGTAGAACAGACCCGGGCGCTTGGCCTTGAGGGAACCGCGGGTTTCCTGAACCCGGTTGCCATTTTCATTGACCACAATCTGGATGAAATCGGCCTGGTAGGTTTGGTAACTGCGCAACATGGAAGCCAGCTCTTCAGCGGCATCGCGAGAGCTGTTACCCTGTTCCGCAGAGGCCGTTGCCACAACGGCCATCATGCACAGCGCCGCTATCGTCGTGTAGACAGATCTGATCATAAGTATGCTGCTCCTAGTCTCTTGGGGGCGGCGGCGCCAGAACTTCCCTGGCACCATTGTGACCCGCCGGACTGACCACTCCCGAGGCTTCCATGGCGTCCACCAGGTTCGCGGCACGGTTGTAGCCGATCTTGAATTTACGTTGTACGGAGGAGATCGACACCCGTCGGTTCTCGGTCACATAAGCGACCGCTTCGTCGAACAGCGCGTCTCCTTCGTCACCACCGCCTGCACCGCCTTCGCTGAGGGTTGGCACGCCCGGCAGGTGCTCACCTTCGGCGCCGTTAAGCACATCATCCACGTATTCCGGTTCACCCCGGGCTTTCCAGGCACTGACCACCCGGTGTACTTCGTCATCGTCAACGAAGGCTCCGTGTACCCGAACCGGCAGGCCGGAACCCGGCGGCAGGTATAACATATCGCCGTGGCCCAGCAGCTGTTCGGCGCCGCCCTGATCAAGCACGGTACGGGAGTCGATCTTGGACGACACCTGGAACGACATCCGGGTCGGGATATTGGCCTTGATCAGGCCTGTGATCACATCCACGGATGGCCGCTGGGTAGCAAGAATCAGATGGATACCGGCGGCACGGGCCTTCTGGGCAATGCGGGCGATCAGCTCTTCCACCTTTTTGCCGACAATCATCATCATGTCAGCAAATTCGTCGATTACGACAACGATGAACGGCAGGGTTTCCAGTTCTGGCCGCTCCTGTTCGTCGTTGGCCAGGTATTCATCCGGTTTCCAGAGAGGGTCCAGTAACGGCTCGCCCTCGGCGCGGGCGTCTTTCACCTTTTTGTTGTAACCGGCGATGTTGCGCACGCCCAGGCTGGCCATCAAACGGTAGCGCCGTTCCATCTCCGCCACACACCAGCGCAGTGCATTGGCGGCTTCTTTCATGTCCGTCACAACCGGTGCCAGCAGGTGCGGGATGCCATCGTAGATGCTCAGTTCCAGCATCTTCGGGTCCACCATGATAAAGCGCACTTCATCGGGGCTGGCCTTGAGCAGCATACTCAGCAGCATGGCGTTAACCCCGACCGATTTACCCGAACCGGTCGTACCGGCCACCAGCAGGTGCGGCATCTTGGCCAGGTTGGCCACCATCGGATTACCACCAATATCATTACCCAGCGCCAGGGTCAGCGGCGATGACGACTCGGTAAATACCCGGGCCCCAAGCACTTCGCTCAGACGAACGATTTCCCGCTCCTCATTGGGAATCTCGAGGCCCACCACGGACTTTCCGGGTATGACTTCCACCACCCGCACACTCAACACTGCCAATGAACGGGCCAGATCCTTGGCCAGGTTGGAAATCTTGCTGACTTTCACCCCGGCGGCGGGCTTGATCTCGAATCGGGTGATAACCGGGCCAGGATTGACTTCGACCACCTCAACCGTGACACCGAAATCCGCCAGTTTCTCTTCGAGCAGGCGCGACATGTGCTCCAGAGATTCTTCCGAGTAGCCCTTTTCTTTGTGTTCCTCTGGCGGGTCCAGCAAGGAAATCGGCGGAATCAGGCTCTCAATGTCTTCCAGCAAAGAGCCCTGCTTGCTGTTGGTTTTCTTGTCGGCCGGCTCCTGATCATCCTTCTTGAATGGGGCAATTTTCAGCGCCCGGTTCGCGGGCTTGGGCTGCTGAGGCGCGGCCGCCTTGCGAGGCGTTTCATCCCGATCCCCTGAGCTGAAACTTTCCAGTCTTGCGGGTTCAGGTTCAATTTCAAGAAGCCCGTCAATAGCCGGTTCCTTGCGAGCTTTGCTTCTGTCTTTTTGCGTTCCTTTCTCGGCCATTTTTGCTTTACGGCGGAACAAACGGCGCCACCAGGCGTCTTTCTTCGGTGGCTTTTCTGTTACCGGATCGGTCCTTGCCACCCGATCTTTGACGACCGGAGGCTCTGGATCAGGGCGGGCACTGGATGGCGCACCGGGGCTTTTCACATTGCGCTCGCTACTTTTAAACAGCGACTGAAGCCAGCGCCCGGTTTTCAGAGTGAATCCACCAACATGGTCCATCAGGCGGAACCAGGACAGGCCGACGGTCACGGTCAGGGCGAACAGGAAGATCGCGATCAGCAACAGCGTGGTGGCCGGCAGATTGAAGAAGCGCACCATGGCTTCTGAAACCGCGGTGCCCAGTACACCACCGGAGGAGGCACCAAGACCAAATACCGAATAAAGGGAAAGCAGGCTGGTGGCCGACAACAGAATCAGCAGAAACCCGCCAAAGCGAACCATGAACAGTGGCCAATGGAGGTCGAGTGACTCGTGCCTGCGACGGATCAGCATGACGGCATAACCGGCAATCATCACCGGGAAAAGCCAGGAAACCTGCCCGAAGAAGTCTACCAGCAGGCTTGCGAGCCAGGCGCCGGAGCGCCCGGCGGCGTTATCCACGCGGGTATCGTGGCCGATACTCGCCCACCCGGGGTCAGACGCACTGAAGGTAAACAGCGCCATCGCCAGATAGATGCACAGCACAATCATGCCGATAACCGCACCCTCTCTGGCCCCTTGGGCCATCAGGCGGCGAAAGCGCTGTTGTTTTTCTGTCAGTTCCGTCGATGCTGCTTGTTTCGCTTTAGCGGATTCCGCCATGAATGCTCAAACCGTCAGTGAGTTTAGTCTTTCAGCGCCTGAAAACCCCGTGTCAGATCGGCTTTCAGGTCATCAATGGCTTCAATGCCAACAGACAACCGGATCAGATTCTCGGTGATGCCCGCCTTGTCTTTATCCTCGGGAGATAACCGGCCATGGGTTGTCGTCGCCGGGTGGGTGATGGTGGTTTTCACATCACCCAGATTCGCTGTGATTGAAATCATTCGGGTGGCATCAATAAAGCGCCAGGCTTCTTCTCTGCCCCCTTTAACCAGAAACGACACAATTCCGCCAAACCCGTCCTGTTGCTTCTTCGCCAGCTGATGCTGGGGATGGCTTTCAAGACCGGCGTAGAACACCTTATCCACGCTCGGCTGGCTTTCCAGCCAATTCGCCAACTCTAACGCATTGTTGCAGTGGGCTCGCATACGGATCGGTAAGGTTTCCAGCCCTTTCTGGAACACCCAGGCATTGAACGGGCTCATGGTGGGCCCGGCAGATCGCAGGAACCCGTAGATCTCATCCAGATACCTGGCAGGCCCCACCACTACCCCGCCAACACAACGGCCCTGGCCATCCAGATACTTTGTGGCTGAATGAATCACCAGATCCGCACCTTGCTCAAGGGGTCGCTGCAATACCGGCGTACAGAAACAGTTATCCACCACAAACAGGGCATCGTTGGCCCTCGCCAACGCAGACAACGCGTCCATATCAGCGATTTCACAAAGCGGGTTGGATGGCGTTTCAATAAACAGCATCCGGGTTTCTGGCCGGACTGCTGCCTCCCAGCCGTCTGCATCGGTCAGGCTAACGAACGTGGTTTCAACCCCGAAACGCGCCATATACTTCTGGAACAAGACGTTGGTGGTACCAAACACGCCACGGGAACAGATAACGTGATCTCCGGACTGCAGCAACGCCATACAGGTACTCAGGATGGCCGCCATGCCCGAGGCAGTGGCAACGGCCTTTTCTCCACCTTCCATGGCAGCGATGCGAGCCTCAAAACCCTGAACCGTTGGATTGGTAAAACGGGAATAGATGTTGCCGGGCTCCTCACCACCAAAACGGGCTGCCGCCTGGGCGGCACTGCCATAGACGAAACTGGAGGTCGGAAAGATGGCGTCGCTGTGCTCCAGCTGACCGGTGCGGACCTGCCCTGCCCTCACGGCCAGGGTATCCACTGACATACCGTCCAGATCCGATTCAGGAATCCAGAGATGTTCTTCACGGCCGATTGTCATAGTGTTCTCCTGGCACGGGCGTTAGGGGTTCAGTCTTCGTCATTATGGAGGTCGATAATGGCATTATCACCATCGATGATCTGCCCACCGGGACGCTTCTCGTCTTTACGCAGGTCCTCGAGCCGGCGCAGGTAGGCTTCGTCTACGTCACCGGTTACGTAATCACCGGTAAACACCGAGCACTCCCAACCATCGATATCGTCGTTGACATCGTTGACGCAGGTAATCAGGTCTTCCAGGTCCTGGTATACCAGCCAGTCAGCACCGATCTGCTCCCGAACCTCCTCCACCGAACGGTCGTGGGCAATCAGCTCACTGGCCGAGGGCATATCAATGCCGTACACGTTGGGATAACGCACAGGCGGCGCTGCCGAGGCGAAGTAGACGTTCCGGGCACCGGCGTCCCGGGCCATCTGAACGATTTCCTTACAGGTGGTTCCCCGGACGATGGAATCATCCACCAGCATGACATTCTTGCCGCGAAACTCCAGGTCTATGGGATTGAGCTTCTGGCGCACCGACTTCTTCCGCATTTTCTGGCCGGGCATGATAAACGTCCGCCCGATATAGCGGTTCTTGATAAAGCCTTCGCGGTATTTGACACCCAACTGATAGGCCATCTGCATGGCCGAAGTCCGGCTGGTGTCCGGAATCGGGATCACCACATCAATGTCATGGTCCGGCCGCTCCCTGAGCACCTTGTCTGCCAGGGTTTCGCCCATGCGCAGTCGTGCCTTGTAAACCGACACGCGGTCCATGATGGAGTCAGGGCGCGCAAAATAGACGTGCTCGAAGATGCATGGATACAGCTTCGGGGATTCCGCACATTGCTCGGTGTAGAGGGTACCATCGGTTTCGATATAAACCGCTTCACCCGGTGCAATATCCCGAACGATCTCGAAACCGGCGGCGTTCAGAGCCACGCTCTCCGAGGCGATCATGTATTCTTTCTGGCCATCTTCGCTTTCCCGCACACCGTAACAGGCCGGGCGAATGCCATTGGGGTCCCGGAAACCGACAATGCCGTAGCCGGTAATCATGGCGATCACGGCATAGGCACCCCGGCAACGCTTGTGCACGGCGCGGACGGCGGAAAAAATCTCATCTTTGGTCGGGTTCAGTTTCCCAAGCTTCTGCAGCTCATGGGCAAATACGTTGAGCAACACTTCGGAATCGGAATTGGTGTTGATGTGGCGCAGATCGGTGCGGAACAAATCGCTGCTCAGGTCATCGGCATTGGTCAGGTTGCCGTTGTGCGCCAGAGTAATGCCGTAGGGGCTGTTCACGTAAAACGGCTGGGCCTCGGCAGAGCTTGAACTGCCAGCGGTGGGGTAACGGACGTGACCGATCCCCACATTGCCTACCAGTCTGCGCATATGCCGGGTATGGAATACGTCCCGGACCAGGCCATTGTCCTTGCGCAGAAAGAACCGGTTATCCTGAAAAGTCACAATACCCGCCGCATCCTGGCCACGGTGCTGGAGAACAGTCAGTGCATCGTAAAGAAGCTGGTTGACGTTTGAAGTACTGACAATACCGACAATGCCGCACATGGCTGGGGAACTCTCCGAGTGTTAAATCTGAATGTTAACGGGATGCAGGCGTGGGTTCCACGCCTTCCTGCTCTGTTGAGGATTCGGTGCTGTACCCGGCCCCTGCTTCGGGGCCCAGGAACCGGGCAAATTCATCACCCAGGGTTCGGCGGGACCAGTCTTCGACCACCGCCAGACGGTCGATCATCACGGACGTTCTCCACCAGGTATCTTCGGCAAGCGGTGTGTAGCGGGTAAACGCGATACCGGCAATGACCACCACCACACCCCGCAGCAACCCGAACCCCATGCCGAGAACGCGGTCGGTGGCTGACAATCCGGTCGCCCGCACCAGATGACCAATCATATTATTGATAATAGCGCCCACAATCAGGGTGCCGAAAAACAGAATTGCAAAGGCCGCAATCAAACGCACCAGTGGTGTTTCCACGGTGGATTCAAGCAATGACTGCATCTGAGGATGGAACGTGCGGGCAATGATGAATGCCGCAACCCAGGTCACCAGCGACAGGGCTTCGCGAACAAAGCCCCGCTTCAGACTGATCAGCGTGGAAACAGCAATCAGAGCAATGATGACCCAGTCAATCCAGATCAGCGCGTCCATGAAAAACCCGATGGAGAAAAGAAAGCGCGAATTCTAACAGGAAACCGGGCGTCACCAAACCGCCTGAGGCTCATAAATTGCAAGTCACCGGGTCACTTTCCGCCGGAGGTAACCAGGCTGTTCAGTGAGAAGGCATCATCCAGGGCTTTCTTGGCGGCCTCGGCCTCGGACTTGTTGACAAACGGCCCGCTGAACACCCGGGTCAACGTGGTGTCGCCGCGCTCCACTTGCTGCAGGTGAGCGCCGTACCCCATGTCGCGAACATTGTCGCGCAGCCGGCGGGCATTGTCGGCATTACCAAAGCTGCCAAGCTGGACAACCCAGGCACCTTCAAGTGACCGGGTGAACTCAGCGGATTCCTCCGCCGAGCCGGCAGAAGTGGCCGGCTCAGAGGATTGCGAAACCTGTGGCTGAGGTTCTGAACTGGCTGCACGGCTATCCGTCGTGCGGGTAACCGGCTCTGCTACCTCGGCCGCGGGCTCGCGGGCGCTGGACGATTCTGGCGCAGACTCCTCAACGCCTTCAATCAGTCGATAACCGGGAGCTGATTCCGTAGCGGGAGGGTCCTGAGGCGCTGAATTCATGCCGTAGTCGCTGCCGCCAAGGGCCGGCTCCGGGGGAACGTCCACTTCAGGGAACGGCGGCTCCTCGGGGATGGTGACAGGCCGGGACTGGCGCTCGGAATGGGGCTCGTCAAATATCATCGGCACAAAAATCACAGCCAGGGAGACCAGAACCAGCGCACCAATGATTCTTTGTTTCAATCCGTTCACGAGAAAGGGCTCCCTTAACCTAACAGTTTGGTACTGATACTAACCGCCGAGTGCCGTTAACACAAAGCTCCGGCGCCTGCCATGGACAAAGTTTAAGAGACTTCGCCGGCAAGTCGGGCCCGGGCCTCCGCAACAGTGTAGAACGAACCGAATACCACAATGGTGTCGTTCTCGCCGGCCTCCGCCAGTGCCGAAGAGATGGCATCAGCCACAGACTCAGACGCCGTGCAACCGGCAATTCCGCAAGCCCGCGCCCGCTCCACCAGAGTCTGCACCTTCAGCCCGCGCGGCACATCGAGACCGGCGAACCACCAGTGTTCGACAACTGGCGCCATGGCCCGCATTACCCCCTCCACGTCTTTATCCGCCAGAGCGGCATAAACACCGAACACCTTGCCCTGCCCTGACCGCTGCAACTCAAGCCGCTGAGCCAACCAGCGTGCGGCATGGGGATTGTGACCAACATCCACGATCACATCCGGCCTTGTTCTCAACCGCTCAAAACGCCCCGGCACCGTTACAGACCTGGCTGTATCCGCTAACAGGCTGACAGTCATGGTTGGCGCCAACACCCGCGCCAACACCACCGCTGCCGCAACACTTTCGACAGGTAGCGGGCCGGCCGGCAGGGTTATACTGAGCCCCTCAATCGTCAGCTCAACGGAATCGCCAACCGGCCTGAGCCGGTAATCACGCCCGGTCACCTTAAGATTGACCTTCTGCGCGGCGGCCTGCTGAAGAACAGAGGCGGGAGGCTCCGGATCTGCACAGACCGCAGTAATCCCGGGCCGCAGAATACCGGCCTTTTCGAAGCCGATCACTTCCCGGTTATCGCCCAGAAAGCCGATATGGTCGATATCAATAGAGGTGATCACCGCGAAGTCAGCGTCCAGCACATTAACGGCATCCAGACGTCCACCAAGGCCGACCTCCAGAATCCAGTCTTCGACACCCGCGTCGGCGAGCGCCACGAAGGCTGCCAGGGTTCCGAATTCAAAGTAGGTCAGGGAAACCTTACCCCGTGCCGCCTCCACTTGTTCGAAGGCGGATATCAACGCCGCATCGCTGATATCCTGACCGTTAATCCGCACCCGCTCGTTATAACGCTGAAGGTGGGGCGAAGTATAAGCTCCGGTGGTTCGCCCCGCGGCCCGCAAAAGCGACTCCAGGGCCGCCACGGTCGTGCCTTTGCCGTTGGTGCCCGCTACAGTGATGATTCGCGCTGCTGGCTTTCGCGGAAACAGGCGGCGCAAAACCACCAGAACCCGATCCAGGCCAAGGTCAATTTCGGTGGGATGAATGGCTTCCAGATACTGAAGCCACTTTTCAACAGACGCACCGGCCCCGGGAGGGACCGTTACGGGCCTTGCGTCAGTGCTGGGAGTGTTCATCTGTGTCAGGTTTTTCCGTGATCTCGAACTCGATGGGATCTTCTGTCCCTGGCTTTTCCTGGCCGGTGAACTTGGCAAGAACGTGGGCTACCCGCTCGCGCATCTGGTGCCGGTGCAGAATCATATCGATAGCACCGTGTTCCAGCAGGAATTCACTGCGCTGGAAACCTTCCGGCAGTTTCTCGCGGACGGTCTGCTCGATCACCCGGGGGCCCGCAAAACCGATCAGCGCATAAGGCTCGGCTATATTGAGGTCGCCCAGCATCGCGAGGCTGGCAGACACACCGCCGAACACCGGATCGGTCATGATCGAAATGTAGGGAATGCCTTCCTGCTTGAGCTTCTCCAGCACTGCAGCGGTCTTTGCCATCTGCATCAACGACAGAATGGCCTCCTGCATACGGGCGCCACCGCTGGCAGAAAAGCAGACCAGGGGAATACGGTGCTCAAGGGAAACATTGGCCGCCTGTACGAATTTCTCACCAACCACCTGGCCCATGGAACCGCCCAGGAAGTTGAACTCGAAAGCACAAGCCACCAGGGGAACGCCCATCGTTGAACCCTTCATAGCGACCAGGGCGTCTTTTTCGCCGGTTGCTTTCTGGGCTGCGGAAAGCCGGTCCTTGTAGCGCTTGCTGTCCTTGAACTTGAGCCGATCAGAAGGCTCCAGTTCTGCGGCTATTTCTTCGCGGCCGTCCTTGTCGAGGAAGATGTCCAGCCGGCGCCGGGCAGACACACGCAGGTGGTGGTTACACTTCGGGCAAACGTCCAGGTTTTTCTCGAGTTCAGGCTTGTATAAAAACGCCCCGCACTTGGGGCACTTCTTCCACAGCCCTTCCGGCACCCCGGTACGTTGCCGCGATTCCGAGCGAATCTTGCTCGGCATGATCTTATCCAGCCAGTTACTCATGCTTTCATCCTGTCCTTTGATGCCTGGAAGCCGGCCCCTCAGGATGCCAGACTATCCAGGGCTTCACGCATCGGGTGCAACAGATCCGTCAGCGCCTTGGCCAGGGCTTCGGGATCTGTCTGGTGTCGGGCTATTGTATCGACCAGCACGCTTCCGACAATTACACCATCGGATACTTTGCCAACGGCAGCCGCTGTCTCCGCATCCCGGATTCCGAATCCGACACCGACCGGCAGCGCCGTCAGTTCGTGCACATGGGCCACTTTTTTCGCCACTTCATCAACATTGATGGTTGCCGACCCAGTCACGCCCTTGATTGAAACATAGTACACATAACCGGATGAGTGTTCGCTGATTGCCTTGATGCGCTCATCCGTGGTAGTGGGCGCCAGCAGGAAGATTGGGTCCATGTTACGGGCGGAAAACAATGGAGCGACGTCTTCGGCCTCTTCCGGCGGCAGGTCAACGGTGAGGATACCGTCTACACCCGCATCGGCCGCAGCATCCGCAAACGCCTCGTAACCCATGGCTTCCATCGGGTTCAGATACCCCATCAGTACCACCGGTGTGGTGGTGTTGGCCTTCCGGAATTCCTTGACCATTCCGATGACCTGGCGCAGGGACGTGCCATGCACAAGGGCTCGCTCACAGGCAAGCTGGATAACAGGCCCGTCCGCCATGGGATCGGAAAACGGCACGCCCAACTCAATGATGTCTGAGCCAGCATCCACCAGGGTGTGCATCAGGCTGACCGTCTGCCCCGGCTCTGGGTCACCGGCGGTGATATAAGGGATCAGCGCCTTACGACCCTGCTCTTTCAATGATTTCAGTACGCCTTCAATTCGGCTCATGCCTGCTCCTGATACCTTCAGATCTCAATGCCATCCAACTGGGCAATGGTGTGAATATCCTTGTCGCCACGGCCGGAGACATTGATCACGATCATCTTGTCCTTGTCCATGGTTGCTGCCAGCTTAAGCGCGTAGGCAACCGCATGGGCGGTTTCCAGCGCCGGCATAATACCTTCAACACGGGTCAGCTTGCGGAAACCATCCAGCGCTTCGTCATCGGTGACCGAGACATAATTGGCGCGACCGATGTCTTTCAACCAGGAGTGCTCTGGGCCTACTCCCGGATAATCCAGGCCAGCGCTGACCGAATGGGTTGCTGCGATCTGGCCGTTTTCGTCTTCCATCAGGTAAGTACGGTTACCGTGAAGAACCCCCGGGCGCCCGGCACACAAAGGTGCGGCATGCTGACCGGTTTCGATACCCAGGCCGCCTGCTTCAACACCATAAAGCTCAACGTTTTCATCAGACAGGAACGGATAGAACATGCCGATGGCATTAGAGCCGCCACCAACACAGGCTACCAGCGCATCCGGCAGTTTACCCGCCTGCTCAAGGGCCTGGCGACGGGTTTCCCGACCAATCACCGACTGGAAATCGCGAACCAGCAGTGGATAAGGATGCGGGCCGGCCACGGTACCGATGATATAGAAGGTTTCATCAACATTGGCCACCCAGTCACGCATGGCGTCGTTCATGGCATCTTTCAGGGTTTTGGTGCCGCTCTGGACCGCATGCACGGTGGCCCCGAGGAGCTTCATCCGGTAGACGTTGAGGGACTGGCGTTTGACGTCTTCCGCCCCCATGAACACATGGCACTCAAGCCCAAGCCGCGCGCAGACCGTCGCGGTTGCCACACCATGCTGTCCGGCCCCGGTTTCAGCAATAATTCGTTTCTTGCCCAGGAAACTGGCCAGAAGCGCCTGGCCAATGGTGTTGTTCACCTTATGAGCACCGGTATGGTTGAGGTCTTCACGCTTCAGCCAGATCTGGGCACCACCGGTTTCCCTGGTCAGTCGCTCGGCAAAATACAATGGACTGGGACGCCCCACATAGTCCGCCAGGTCTTTATCGAAAGTGGCCTGGAATTCGGCATCATCTTTCAGCCGGAGATACTCTTTCTCCAGCGTCATCAACGAGTCCATCAGGGTTTCAGAAACAAACCGGCCACCGAAGGCACCGAAGTGACCTTTCGCATCCGGAAGCGCCTTCAACATCTCTTCAGTCAGTTTTACAGACACGGTGAACCTCTTTCATAAAATCGGATAGTTTGGTGGCGTCTTTCTTGCCCTTGCTCTGCTCCACCCCTCCGCTTACGTCGACAGCCCAGGGCCTGACTTCTTCAATGGCGCGGGCTACGTTAGCAGAAGACAACCCACCGGCCAATATCAGGGGTAACGGCCGGTGTTCAGGAATCAATGCCCAGTTGAAGGACTGCCCAGTTCCCCCATAGCGATTCGGATCCCAGGCATCAACCAGAAGGCCGGAGGCCTTGCGATAGTCATCAAAGGCGTTCTCTATCTGACCCTCTTCGCGAACCCTGACCGCTTTGATCCAGCGGCGTCCGAAGCTGTCACAGACGTCCGGGGATTCATCGCCGTGGAACTGCAACAGATCCAGCGGAACCTGATCCAGCACACTCTCGACAAACCGGACATCCGGATTCACAAACAAACCGGTCAGCGTGACGAAGGCAGGTATTCGATTCGCCAGCGCCCTGGCATGCTCAACCGTGACCGAGCGTGGGCTCGGCTCATAGAACACCAGACCGATCGCATCTGCGCCGCACCTTACCGCGACGTCAATATCTTCGGGCCGGGTCAAGCCGCAAACTTTTACACGGGTGGTCATGTTTCTGACACCGGTTGTTTGGGGTGAATGTGCGTTGGCTCAATAGGACCGTTCTCACCGTCGGTGAACCAGGGACTTACGAAACCGGGGCCGCACAGAGCCCGCGGTATTGCGTACTGATCCGGGTAGCCAACATCCACAAGATAGAGTCCGTCCGGTGGTGCGGTCACACCCGCCAACTTGCGATCTTTGCTGGCCAACACCTCACCAATCCATGGTTCAGGCTGCTTGCCCGCCCCTACGGCCATCAAGGCGCCGGCAATGTTGCGCACCATATGGTGTAGAAAAGCGTTGGCCTGAACATCTATTACGACATAGTCGCCCTTTCGGGTTACCGAAATCCGCTCAAGATAACGAACCGGCGTTCTGGACTGACAACCGGCTGCCCGGAACGAACTGAAGTCGTGTTCACCGACAAGCACCTGAGCCGCCCTGTGCATACTGGCAACGTCAAGCGGCCGAAAGGTCCAGCTCACCTGCCCCCGCTGAATCCCGGGCCTGACAGGACGATTCAGAATAACATACCGGTAGCGACGATAAACCGCCGAGAAACGTGCATGAAAATCTGCCACCCCGTTACCCGCCCAGTGCACGGAAATATCATCCGGCAAGGCGGTATTCATGCCCATGACCCAGGAGCGGAGATTCCTCACCGAGGGAGTATCGAAATGGGCCACCTGAAAGCTGGCATGAACGCGGGCATCCGTACGCCCTGCGCACACCAGGTCAACCGGGTGATCAGCAACCCTGGACACGGCCCTGGCCAGCTCGCTCTCCACTGACCGGACACCACTTTTCTGGAGTTGCCAGCCATGAAACCCGCGACCGTCGTATTCAAACGCAATGGCTACCCGACCGTTACCGATCGCATTATCTGTGGTCAAAGGCTGAGAATTGAGAAACAAGGATTGGTCCGTCGAAAAGAGTTCACTGAAAAACAAAGCGCCGGCCTTATGGCCGGCGCTGTTGCCGATATAACGAGATTATAACGGATCAGGAAAGATTTTTAAGGAGCTCCTGAGCTTCCGCCTTCTGCTCGTCGTTTCCTTCCAGAGCGACCTCTTCAAGGATATCACGGGCTCCGTCGCTGTCCCCCATCTCGATGTAGGCCCGGGCCAGATCGAGTTTGGTGGCTGCTTCGTCAGTCCCGGCAAGGAAATCGAAATCATCGTCCTCGCCCAATGACTCCTCATCGATATCAAGCGCGGAACTTTGCTCCGGCTTTCCGTCCAGCGATTCGGACGCCAGCGGAACCAGATCGTCATCCATGGCATCAGCCTCCTGCTCAGTAGCCCCGGGCTCACCCTCCTGAGTCTGTTCACTTGGCGGCTCTGAGTCAGCCGGTTCTTCGCTGCTGAAGGCGTCTTCCAGACCAAGCTCTTCATCCAGGGATGCGGCTTCCTGTTCCGGACCTGCGGGCTGCTCGTCAGACTCAGAGAACTCTTCCATCAGGGCGAGATCCTCGTCAGACACATCAAGTTCCAGGTCGTCCAGCGTAGACTCGTCAAGGTCCAGCCCTTCCGGCTCTCCTTCTTCCTCAGCAACCTTGTCCAGTTCGGCATCAAGCTCGTCCAGGAAGGACTCATCCAGGGCATCCACGTCGCCCGACAATTCATCCTCAACGGTTTCCGCATCTCCAACCTGTTCTGCTTTATCAGACTCCTCTTCCAGTCCGAAATCCAGAGTATCCTCTTCCGCTGTCTCAACCGCCGGCTCTTCGGTGGCTTCGTCTTCAAGTGCGGACTCGAAATCGAAACTCAGATCCTCTTCGTCGGCTTTGGCCTCGCCCGAGTCTTCAAGATCCATTTCGAGAGAAGAGAAATCCTGCTCTTCGGAAGTGTCGACGGCGGATTCGTCTTTTTCAGATACCTCAAGACCGGAAAGGTCGTATTCAATCAGATCGTCGGGAGAATCACCCTCCTTCTCGACGTCCGATTCCAGCTCTCCGAACTCGTTCTCCTGCTCAGGCTCGGGACTGGCCTCAAACTCGTCTGCTTTCAAGTCATCGGACAGTTGCCACTCATCATCAGACGGTAATTCGTCTTCCTGACCAAGCTCTTCCTCTGTCGCCACCGAAGTACTGAAGGAATCAGACCGCAGTTGCGACTCAAGGTCGTCGATGCTTGGCATAGACTCGGCTTCTTCAAGGCGCTCGCGGAGAACCGTTGCCTGCTCAATAGCAGCTTCGTCTTCCAGGGCCTCAATTTCACCGTACTGTTTCTCGAACGAATCACGATCCTGACTGTCCGCGTATACCCCAAGCAGCTTCAACCGGAGATCAGTGCGGCTCGGCTCCCGGGAAATGGCGGTTTCAAGTACCTGTGCTGCCTGATCATGACGACCATAGGCAATGTAGGTGTCGGCTTCGGCCAGGGCATCAGCGCCTTCTTGCTGATCGCCAGCTTCGTCTTCCAGGCTCAGATCAAACGAATCGCTTTCGCTACCGTCCTCGCTGTTGAGTTGATCGTAGAATGCCTTTTCACGATTGGCGTTCCGGCGTGCAACCAGCAGAAGCAACAGCAACAGCAAAACCAGACCGCCACCCAGGGCAATCTGGTACATCGGATTGTTTGAAATGGCGTCAATCACATTGCCGGGGAAACCCTTCTCCGCGGCGGGAGGGGCAACAGGAGTTGGCTGACGAGGCTGTTCGCTCGGCTGCTCTGCTGCCGGAGCGGCGGCCACGTCTGTCTCTTCCGCTTCCTGCTCTGCCGCTTCATCGACGGGTTGCGCTGATTCGGTAGTCGCGACTTCCTCACCGGCGCCATCAACGCCACTGTCGTCTGTCAGCTCATCCATTGCGGCCTGCTCGCCACCCTCAGCTGCGGGCATCTCTTCGAGCGCTTCCGAATCGTCCTCGGCGACCTCGTCAGCGCCGTCAACTGCCGACAGTTCTTCGGCCTCGTCGTCCGGGAGCTGATCTGCTGCTGCCTCTTCAGCCGTCATACCCTGCAAATCTGCAAGTTGGCTGTTCTTGAGCTCCAACAGACGCTGCAGGGTGGACACCTGATCCTGAAGATCCGCCAGGCGGCTGTTCAATTCTTCGTTTTCGCGGCGCGTGGCTTCCAGTTCTTCCATTGCTACCGCTGAGCCTACGTCGCTGCCGCCCGGCAAATCGCCGTCACCGCCAGCAGAGCCACCCTCGGTTACGTCTCGGGATTCACCATCAGCTACCAACAGGCGCAACTCATCGCCGGCAGTACCAGCCTGGGTAGGCGCCGGGGCAGATTCAGCCTCTGCGGTACGGGTGGCATCAACCGTGCGGGACTGGAACGCCTCATTCTGCTGCGCGACCACCCGGTTGGCTTCCGCCTGACTACGGCTTCGAATCTGTTCCAAAGTCGGAACTCGCAGGACTTCACCGCGCTTCAAACGGTTGATATTGTCACCGATGAAGGCATTCGGGTTCTGGTCCTGAAGGGCCAGCATAACCTGCTGCATGGACACAGAGCTGTCCGGGCGGACACGCTGGGCGATGGTCCAGAGTGTGTCTGATGGACCGGTCGGGCCGAACGTGTCAGCCTGATAACCCCGGGCAAGTGAACTCTCGGCCTGGGCCTGGCGACGCACAGACTCCTGGCTACGGGGCGCTGCCTGCCTTGGACTTGCTGGCGCTGCCGAAGGAGCACTCACCTGCTCCTGAACACCGGAATCTTCGGCATACACTGGTGGATCTACCAGCACCGAATATTCCCGCATCAGTCGGCCATTAGGCCAGGTCAGCTCCAACAGAAAATTCAGGTAAGGTTCCCGGAGTGGCTCCCGGGAAGAGACGTTAACAACGAGACTGCCGTCAGAAGCGGTAACCACCTCAAACCTCAGCCTGCTCAGAAACTGGTGGCGATCAATGCCAATCCGCTGATAAGCGGCTTCCGGTGCAACATTTACAAATACATCACCGGGATCCACGCCACGACTTTCACGGAGTGATATTTCCGCATCCAGGGGCTCATTCAGCCAGGACTGCAGTTCAATTTCCCCCAGCCCCAACGCCTGAGCGACACCGGAACCGAGCCCTCCCGCCAGCGCCATGGCAACCGCAAGCTTGCGTACCTTCATGCTTTTTCCTTTCCAGTCTCCGTTATTCTTTACTGCTGTATCTCAACAGAATCGGACGAGGTTGGATGACTTCCGTCTTTTTAGTTCTCGTTGTTATATCGCAATTATACCGTTCAGTTTGGCAAGTATTGTTGATAAAGCCTCTTTTATCAATCAATCAGCCGCAATCCTTGCACCGTTTTTTTACCAATCGGGCGGAACTCCTTAACAGCCCTGAAAATAACAGGGGCGGACGCTGAAATCAGCCTCCGCCCCACTCCGGCATACGAAAAACCGGACACAGTTGGCATTAATTACCACTGTGTAACACTATTTAACGTTCCTGCAGAATCCGCAACATGCGGCGCAGAGGCTCAGCGGCCCCCCACAGCAACTGGTCACCCACGGTAAACGCAGAAATGTATTCCGGCCCCATGGACAACTTGCGAATCCGCCCAATGGGGATACTCAGGGTGCCGGTCACTTTCGCCGGTGTGAGCTCCTGCATGGTGGCATCACGATCATTCGGGATGACTTTCACCCAGTCGTTGGCCTTGGCAAGGATACCCTCGATTTCCGCAACCGACAGGTCTTTCTTGAGCTTGATCGTCAACGCCTGGCTGTGAGAGCGCATGGCGCCAATACGAACACAGATGCCGTCGATAGGAATCGGATTGTCGCTGCGGCCAAGAATCTTGTTGGTCTCAACGCCCGCCTTCCACTCTTCCTTGCTCATGCCGTTATCGAGCTGCTTGTCGATAAACGGAATCAGGCTGCCCGCCAGGGGCACACCGAAGTGCTCGGTGGGAAAATCACCGGAACGCATGGTGTCAGTCACCTTGCGGTCGATTTCCAGGATGGCGGAGGAAGGATCGGCCAGCTCAGACTTGACGCTCTCATTCAACGCGCCCATCTGGCTCAACAGTTCCCGCATGTTCTGGGCACCGGAACCGGAAGCCGCCTGATAGGTCATCGGAGAGACCCACTCAATCAAATCCTGCTCCAGCAGACCACCCAGGGCCAGCATCATCAGGCTCACGGTGCAGTTACCGCCAATGTAATCTTTTACGCCCTTATCCAGGGCGGCATCGATTACGTTGCGGTTGACCGGGTCCAGCACGATGACGGAGTGATCCACCATCCGCAGGGACGATGCCGCGTCAATCCAGTAGCCATCCCAGCCTGCATCACGCAGTTTCTGATAAACGGCTGAGGTGTAATCCCCGCCCTGACAGGTCAGGATAACGTCCATGCCTTTCAGGATGTCGATATCAAAGGCATCCTGGAGTGGCGGAACGCCTTCTTTGCCTACGTCCGGGGCCGGCTTGCCCGCCTGGGAAGTGGTAAAAAACACCGGATCGATGTCGGCAAAATCGTTTTCTTCACGCATGCGCTGCATGAGGACTGAGCCCACCATGCCACGCCAACCTACAAGTCCAACTCGCTTCATGTGCGACCTTTGAACCTCACATTATGCCCGCCCGCTACCGTTATCGCTGGCAGGGACAGGATGGATGATCCCGCAGTGGCAGCATCGCGCCACTGTCGGGTCTCGGTTTAGCGAATCAGGGCTGACTCAAAGCGCATTGAGAACAGCTTCACCCATTTCCCGGGTTGAAACCTTCTTACCACCGTCTGACATGATGTCTGCGGTGCGCAGCCCCTGATCCAGTACCTTGCTGACCGCCGCTTCAATCGCTTCTGCGGCTTTTTCCTCATTCAGGCTATAACGCAGCATCATGGCTGCACTGATGATGGTGGCCAACGGGTTGGCAATGCCCTGCCCGGCAATATCCGGCGCCGAACCGTGGCAAGGCTCGTACATGCCCTGCTTTTCAGAGTTCAGCGACGCCGACGGCAACATGCCGATGGAGCCGGTGAGCATAGCCGCTTCGTCAGAAAGAATATCACCAAACATGTTACCAGTCACAATCACATCGAATTGCTTGGGTGCGCGCACCAGCTGCATGGCGGCGTTATCCACGTACATGTGGGACAACTCGACATCCGGGTATTCCCGCTTCAGATCTTCCATGACTTCGCGCCACAGCACGGTTACTTCCAGTACGTTGGCCTTGTCTACTGAGCACAGCTTTTTGCCACGCTGTTGGGCTGCCTCAAAGGCGACGCGGCCGATGCGGCGAATCTCGGACTCAGTGTATTGATAGGTGTTGTAGCCCTGGCGTTCACCATTCTCCAGCTCGCGTACACCGCGGGGCTGTCCAAAATAGATACCGCCGGTCAGCTCGCGCACGATCAGGATATCCAGGCCAGAAACCACTTCCGGCTTCAGGGAAGAAGCGGAGGCCAATTGCTGATACAGGATGGCAGGGCGCAGGTTGGCGAACAGCTGAAGGTTGGACCGCAAACCCAGCAAGCCCTTCTCCGGGCGCTTGGCCATCGGCAGGCTATCCCACTGAGGACCGCCGACGGCACCCAGCAGAATGGCGTCGGCATTGCGCGCCTTCTCCAGGGTTTCGTCCGGCAGCGGTGAGTCCGTGGCATCGATCGCCGCACCACCCACAAGAGCCTTGTCGAAGGTCAGGCCAAGATTGAACTGATCATTGACCTTGTTCAGAACCTTTTCCGCTTCAGCAACAATCTCCGGACCAATGCCGTCACCCGGCAGAAGCAACACATTACGGGACATATCAAAATCCTTGTTTATCAGTTTCCAGCGTTAAACAACCAGGGGGCAGTCTGGCGGCGAGCATCTTCGTAGGCGCGAATGGCATCGGCATCTTCAAGGGTCACACCGATATCATCAAGGCCATTGAGCAGACAGTGACGACGGAAATTATCGACATCAAAACTGTAAGACTCACCAGAGGGGGTCGTTACTGTCTGAGCTTCCAGGTCCACCGTTAACTCATAACCGTCATTAGCCTCTGTTTCACGGAACAACTTATCAACAATTTCTTCATCAAGAACAATGGGTAACAAGCCGTTCTTAAAGCAGTTATTATAGAAAATATCAGCAAAGCTCGGGGCAATAATCACCCGAAAACCAAAGTCATCCAACGCCCAGGGCGCGTGCTCACGGCTGGAGCCACACCCAAAGTTCCGGCGGGCCAGCAGCACACTGGCGTTCTTGTAGCGGTCCTGGTTGAGCACAAATTCCGGGTTCAGCGGGCGGCCAGAGCAATCCTGGTCCGGCTTTCCTTCGTCCAGGTAACGCAGCTCATCAAACAGGTTCGGGCCAAAGCCCGTGCGCTTGATCGACTTCAGAAACTGCTTGGGAATGATCATGTCCGTATCCACATTGGACCGGTCCATGGGGGCAACAATACCCTGGTGTTGCGTAAATGCGCGCATGGTCTCTCTCCTGTGGATCAGTTCAACAACTCACGAACATCAACAAAATGGCCAGACACGGCTGCCGCCGCCGCCATCGCCGGGCTCACCAGATGGGTACGCCCACCAAAGCCCTGACGGCCCTCGAAGTTCCGATTGGACGTGGACGCACAATGCTCGCCCTGCCCCAGCTTGTCGGCGTTCATGGCCAGACACATGGAACAACCGGGATCACGCCATTCCAGGCCCGCCTCGATGAAGATCTTGTCCAGACCTTCCTGTTCTGCCTGGGCTTTCACCAGACCAGAACCCGGCACAACCATCGCCTGTTTCAGGCTGGCGGCCACCTTGCGGCCTTTCACCACGGCCGCAGCTTCGCGTAAGTCTTCAATGCGGCTGTTGGTGCAGGAACCGATAAACACCCGGTCCAGCTGGATGTCGGTAATCTTCTGGTTCGGCTGCAGCCCCATGTATTTAAGCGCGCGAACAATGCCTTCACGCTTGATCGGGTCTTCTTCCTTCGCCGGGTCCGGCACATTGCCATCAACACCGGTCACCATCTCCGGAGACGTACCCCAGCTTACTTGCGGCTTGATGGCGGCACCGTCCAGCTCAACCACCTTGTCGAATACCGCATCGTCATCGCTGTGCAAGGTGCGCCAGTACTCAACCGCCTTGTCCCACGTTTCGCCTTTTGGCGAGAACGGACGGCCTTTCACGTAGTCAATGGTGATGTCGTCCACCGCCACCATGCCCACGCGGGCACCGCCTTCGATGGCCATGTTGCAGATGGTCATCCGGCCTTCCATGCTCAGGCCACGAATCGCCTCACCACCGAACTCGATGGCGTAACCGGTACCGCCAGCGGTGCCGATCTTGCCGATGATGGCCAGAACCACATCCTTACCGGTCACACCCGCGCCAAGCTTGCCGTTCACCTTCACCAGCATGTTCTTCATTTTCTTCTGAACCAGGCACTGGGTCGCCAACACGTGCTCAACTTCGGACGTACCGATACCATGAGCCAGGCAACCAAAGGCGCCGTGGGTAGAGGTGTGGGAGTCACCACAGACAATGCTCATACCCGGCAAGGTTGCCCCCTGCTCCGGCCCGATCACGTGCACGATGCCCTGGCGCTGGTCTTTGATCTTGAATTCCAGAATCCCGAACTCGTCGCAGTTCTTGTCCAGAGTCTCCACCTGGGTACGGGAAACCGGGTCAACAATGCCGTCGATGCCTTTGTCACGATCGGTAGTCGGCACGTTATGATCCGGCGTGGCGATGTTGGCATCAATCCGCCACGGCTTGCGGTTGGCCAGGCGCAGACCTTCAAACGCCTGCGGCGATGTCACTTCGTGCAGCAACTGCCGGTCGATGTAGATCAACGCAGAGCCATCGTCCCGCTGTTTGACCAAATGGTCGTCCCACAACTTGTCGTATAAAGTCTTGCCCGCCATGGTTGCTCTCTCACTCTCTGGGGGTTTCTGTTTATGCTCTCAGTTCGCCTATCTTACTCTTTCGCCCCGAATAACCTCAATTCATGTTTTTCATTCTTTGCATTCCTTTAGGTTATGGGCTTAATATTCCGGTTGTTTAGTGCAAGACGCAACTGGGTAGGTCAGGCTTTTCAAAACCCGCCTACAAGCACGTCCATGTGGGCTCGTTTCGGGCCGTCCATGGCCCTCAACGGTTTTGAAAAGCCTTCCCGCCCAGTCGCGCCCCGGACAATAATCGGGGCTTCTTTAGAACCAATGAATCGATCGGCTGTAACCCAAAGCTGGAGTTCCGGCTTGCGGGGCACCTTTCCAAAAATCTCGTAGGCCATGGATGGCCGGAGCGAAGCGCACAGGGATGTGCTCGTAGCGTTTTTTGAAAAGGTGCCCCGCAAGCCGGGACCTGCCACAGAACCAAAGGCCTATCCCAACCAGAGGCGGGACAACAAAAATGGACGCAAACTCCCTGAAAGCCTTCCTGACCATAGTCGACCAGGGCTCCTTCTCAGAAGCCGCCGAAACACTCCACCTGACACAACCGGCCATCAGCAAACGCCTCGCCGCCCTCGAAACCCAGCTTGGCACCAAACTCATCGACCGAAGCAACCGGGAAATCCGCGTCACCGAAGCCGGCGCCAGACTCCTGCCCCACGCCCGCAAGATCCTCGACGAAATACACAACGCCCGCCTCGCCCTCAGCCCAAACGCCGACACCATCGAAGGCGAGCTCCAGCTCATTGCCAGCCACCACATCGGCCTGCACCACCTGCCAAACTGGCTCAGGCGCTACCGCCGCGGATACCCACAAGTAACGCTGGACCTTCAGTTCATGGAATCCGACGCCGCCTACCACCAGATGAAGAAGCGTAACGCCGAGATTGCGTTCGTCACCCTCAGCGACAGCATGAACCCGGAATTCCGCATTCTGGTGCAATGGCCAGACCCGATGGCCTTTGTCATTGGCGCGGAGCATCCGCTGGCACAACTGAAACACCCACGGCTGGCAGACCTTGCCCAACACCCGGCCCTGCTGCCGGACACCAGTACTGCGACCTACCGGGTGGTCAGCCGATTGTTTCTGGAAGCGAACCAGCCACTGAAACCCTTGATGCCCACAAACTACCTGGAAACCATCAAAATGATGACCAGTGTCGGCCTGGGCTGGAGTGTGCTGCCGGTGAGCATGCTGGACAACAGTCTTCGGGTACTTGACGTTGGACACCCGGTTTCCCGGGTACTTGGCGCGGTGGCCCTGAGTGGCCGGCAATTGAGCAACGGTGCCCGGGCACTGCTTGAGATTGTCGAGGCTGAAGAGATCGGCTGCTAATCAATGACCAGAGTGGTCGTCCGGCACGGGCATTGGCTGTAAACCGCGCCAGGTCACGACAATAGCGATGGCCATGGCGAACGCACCGCCCCAGAATGCCGCGGAGGTACTGATTCCTTCCACCAGGAAACCGGACATCCAGGCGCCGAGGGCACCGCCGGCACCAAAGGTCAGGCCGCTGTACAAGGCCTGCCCCTGGCCATGGTGGTGCTTGCCAAAGAACCCCTGAATGTATTGCACAGAAATCGCATGCAACGCACCGTAGGACGCTGCGTGAAGCAGCTGGGCGAAGATAAGTATGGGCACGACCATGGTCAGTTCGGCAATGAGTATCCAGCGAATCATGGTCAGGAACAGAGCCCCGATAACAATCTGGCGCACACTGAACCGATGCGACAACCGGTGCATCACCAGAAACAGTCCTATTTCCGCCAGCACACCCAGTGACCAGAGCAAGCCAATCGACAGCTTGCCGTATCCATGTTGTTCCAGATGAATGCTGAAGAAGGTGTAGTAGGCACCGTGGGATACCTGCAGCAGGAAGTTCATCAGGAAGAAGGCAATAACAGCAGGATGAGTGACGATGGCTTTCAGGCTGCCTTTCGGAGCCGGCGGTTTACGCTCGCCCCGCTCCGCAGGCACCAGAAACGCCGATACGGCGATGCCTGCAAAGACGGGCAACAGCAGCCAGGGCAGATAACTGATCGGAACCCACTCCAGAATGGCACCCACGACAGCCACGGCACCGATAAAACCCACCGAGCCCCAGAGCCGAACCTTGCCGTACTTGTCTTTCCTCGTGCCAAGTGCCCGCAGGGTAATCACTTCGTAAAGTGGCAGGATCGCGTTCCAGAAGAAGGTAAAAGCCAGCATCACCAGAAGCAGGCCATAGAACCCGGGTTCCATGAACACACCGGCGAAGAACAGCGACCCGGTAATGGCGCCAAACCGGACCAATCGCACCCGCTGGCCGGAACGATCCCCCAGCCAGCCCCAGACGCTTGGCGCGACAATCTTGGTGAGCTGAATGGTCGCCATCAGAGTGGCGATTTGCAGATAGGAAAAGCCCTGGCCCTCCAGGTAGAGGGACCAATAAGGCAAAAGCCCTCCAAGGAGGGCGAAGAACCAGAAGTAGAGGTTAGACAGCCGCCAGTAGATGGTGACGCCTCCGTTTGATCAAAGCTGACCGATGACGGGTGTGCTCACTTCCACATCGCCATTCTGCCCCCGGTGGCGCAGGTAATGGTCCATCAACACGATGGCCATCATGGCCTCGGCGATAGGCGTGGCGCGAATGCCCACACAGGGATCGTGGCGACCGGTAGTAATCACCTCAACCGGATTACCATGCACATCAATACTCCGGCCCGGCAAACGCAAGCTGGATGTGGGCTTTAACGCGATGCTGGCAATAATTGGCTGGCCGGAGGAAATCCCGCCGAGCACGCCGCCGGCGTGATTGGACAAAAACCCTTCCGGCGTCATTTCATCCCGGTGTTCAGTGCCTTTCTGATCAATGCAGCCAAACCCGGCGCCGATTTCCACTCCCTTTACCGCGTTGATGCTCATCAGTGCGTGGGCCAAGTCTGCGTCCAACCGATCAAAAATCGGCTCACCCAGTCCCGGCGGCACACCATCAGCGACGACGTTAATGCGGGCACCGATGGAATCCCCTTCTTTGCGCAGGGCATCCATATAGGCTTCCATTTCTGGCACCTTGTCGGCGTCCGGACAGAAGAAGGGGTTCTGGTGCACCTGATCCCAATCGTGCTTTTCCGCCTTGATTGGCCCAAGCTGAGACAGGTAGCCACGAATGCGAATGCCCAGACGCTGCTCAAGAAACTTTCGGGCGACCGCGCCGGCGGCAACACGCATGGCCGTTTCGCGGGCCGATGACCGGCCACCACCCCGATAATCCCGTACACCATACTTATGTGTGTAGGTGTAGTCGGCGTGCGCCGGACGAAACTGTTCGGAAATCTTGGAGTAATCCTTGGAGCGCTGGTCGGTGTTCTCGATGATCAGGCCAATCGGCGTCCCGGTGGTTTTACCCTCGAACACACCAGAGAGAATGCGCACTTCATCCGCCTCACGCCGCTGCGTGGTGTGGCGGGAAGTCCCAGGCTTGCGGCGGTCCAGATCCTTCTGCATATCGGCTTCTGATAGTTCAAGGCCCGGAGGGCAGCCATCGATAATGCACCCCAGAGCAGCCCCATGGCTCTCACCGAATGTGGTTACGGTGAACAGTTTACCAAATGTATTTCCCGACATAATTCAGCACTTTATAAAGGTTTTATAAAATATTTTTAACTGTTTCTGACCTGCCATTCGCGCAGGTCAGCAGCCGTTACCAGAAACACGCCATCGCCGCCGCTATCAAATTCCAGCCAGGTAAGCGGCAGGTCCGGATAGGCATCATCCATGGCACCCCAGGAGTTACCTACCTCCACGATTAACAAACCATTCTCGGTAAGATGCTCCGCAGCCCCGGCGATAATACGGTGGGCAATATCAAGACCATCGTCGCCTGCAGCCAGACCCAACTCCGGTTCGTGACGGTACTCTTCAGGCATGTCTGCCATGTCTTCAGCATCCACGTAGGGCGGATTACTGAGGATCACGTCGTAACGGCCTTCGATGTTCTCAAACACGTCCGAACGGATGGTCTGAACCCGACCTTCCAGGCCATGCAACTCGATATTTGAGTCCGCCACTTCGAGGGCGGCCTCGGAAATATCAGACAGATCAACCTCGGCTTCATCAAAGACGGTGGCCGCGCCGATACCGATACAACCGCTGCCCGTGCACAAATCCAGTATCCGTTGAACGGGCTGGCTCCCCAACCAGGGCTGCAGGCCATTCTCCAGCAGCTCGCCAATCGGCGACCGGGGAACCAGCACCCTCTCATCAATGTTGAACGGCATACCCATAAACCAGCCTTCGCCCAGAAGGTAGGCGATTGGTACGCGCTCATTAATGCGGCGCTCGATGCGCTCAACAATCAGTTCGCGCTCTGTGCGCACCAGGCGCGCATCCAGGAACACATTGTTGTTTTCCAATGGCAGGTGGACACTGCGTAAAACCAGCTGCACGGCTTCATCCCACACGTTGTCGGTACCATGCCCGAAATACAACGGCGATGCCGCAAACCGTGACGCGGCGTAGCGCAGAAAGTCCCGGATGGTGTGTAGATCGTCAACTGGACTGGTCACAAAAACGTCTTCCTGGTCAGGCTAATGTAGCGCGGCATTATACGCCTATTAAGCACAGGCCTGCAGCCCACACACAGATTAAAGGGCCAACGGGCCGGAACTGCTGCGGCTTTGCTCAAACCGGTCCAGGGCGGCGGCCATACGCTCCCGGCCCAACTGAATCAGCTCCGGGGCCTTGTGATAATCGTAACTTCGGCTGGCGTTCTTGGGGATATTAACCAGGAGATCAGGCGGATACCCGGCAATCTTGTATTGAACCAGAGCACTCTGCATGGTTTCGATGGTGAGGTTCATCACATCAAATTTGCCAATGCCCAGCTTGTCCCAGTCAATGGTCTCGTGGTCATCTCGCTTCTGGTGATGAGCGGCCTTCTCCGGCTCCTCATGCCGGGCTTTCAAATCCTTCTCTTTATGCTTTTTCGCCATCTCCCGGGTGATTTTTTCTTCGGGAGATTCCCCGGTATCGAGTTTCCTGGAAGTCAGGGATTTAATGGCATCCCAGTCAAACCACCGTGAGGCTTTGTCACGGATGGCATCGACCCATTCATCCATATCACTGCCGGAGTCTTCATCGGCAAATGCCGCATCGGGAATTCGCCTTGGCTGTTCATCCTCGCCACTCAGGTTGACGGCCATGATCAAATCGGCGTGGGCAGAGATCGTCGGAATAATCGGCAGGGGATTCAGCAATGCACCGTCTACCAGCACCCTGCCATCCAGCACCAGAGGCGTCACAACACTCGGGATGGCAATGGATGCCCGGATGGCGCGATCCAGCGGCCCTTCCTGAAACCAGATTTCCTTGTGGGCAAGGAGATCGGTGGCAACCGCAGTAAACGCAATGGGCAAGTCTTCGATCCGGGTATCGCCCAGAATGTCACGGACCACCGAGAAGACCTTCTCTCCCCGAATAGCGCCGACCGAGGTGAAGGTAACGTCAAGCAGTTTAAGGACATCGAACTGGCCCAGCCCGGTCACCCAGTCCTTGTATTCCTTCATCTTGCCAGCCGCGTACATACCGCCGATCAGGGCGCCCATGGAACAGCCCGAGATCGCGATAATGTTGTAACCCCGCTCCTGCAGTACCTCAATGGCGCCAATATGGGCGTAACCCCGGGCACCGCCACTACCGAGGGTCAAGGCGACCGTTTTGCCGTTTCCGGTTTGCGAGGGCTTGCGTACAGTATTGGCCGGAGCTTCGGCCGGCGATACGTCAGAACTTGCCAATACTTTGTTGACGCCATCCTCTGCAGGCACTTGCTCACTGCCGACCTGTTGGTTGTCTGGCTTGTTGTCCCCGGACATTCCCTTACCTCTTGATTACCAGGATTTCGATGCGGTCACCCGTGCGGTTAGGGTCCGCTACCTGAACCCCCGGCCCGATAGCCAGGGTGCGGACCTGCTCCCGGGAAACTCCGGATTTCGCCAGCACGTCGGCCAGGGCGCCCGCAGCCCTTTCCGCCCTTGCGATCGAATCATTCAGGGTTTCATCATTTTCCAGCGAAGAAAACGCGGCAAGCACCACCTCGGCGCCCTCCTCTGCCGCCCACTCTCCCAGCCGCCGGCGATCCGTAGTCGACAGGTCAAACCGATGGGTAACACCGCCCTGCCAGGGCACAATAATGGGGCCCAGCAGTCGTGCAGCAGACGCCTGAAAGCCGGGAATGTCCGCCCCGGCTGCTACCCGGAGGTGTTCAACCCACACATATTCACGCTGATTGCCACGGGTAACGGTGTACACCAGGGTCAACCATCGGTTGCCATCAACATCTGCCACGGCACCGACGAAGTAGTCCTGGTCCTGATCCCGGCCGAGGAGTCTGGGTTGCTCAAAAATCTGGTTTGCCCAGACGTTGCTTCGGCCGCAGGCCACTCCGGAACATTCAAAAAGGATCTGGCCGCCTCGCGCCTGAAGCTCTCGCCGGTAGTGTTCCTGTGCGGCCCTACGGCTAGCATCCCGGTTGATTTCGAATAACTGACCCTTGCCGTTCACCGGCAGCCTGGCCATGACATCCGAGCGGATCTCTCCGCGTATTTCGCGAACCGGGCTCATAAGCACGAGGTGTCCGGACGACCGAATGTCCAGCGCCGACTGAAGGCTCGACTGGGCGAACTTATCCAATGGCTCGCCAAGCTCCGATGCTGACGCCACTGAACCGCAAGCCAGCAAAGCAGCCGCCAACAGGCTTCGGAGTTTCATTACAACAGCACGATTATTCATTGAATAGAAACCTTTTTATAGCATGTGCAACCGGCTTGGTGTCACCATCCAGGTGACAATGGTGCCCCCCGGGAACGTCCACTGTCGTCAGATCGGGTATCAGCTCTGCACGTTTGTCCAATCCGCCACGGCTGGCCAACAACCCTTCAGACGCTCTTACGAACAGGGTTGGCGTCCGGATGGCGGCCAGTGAGGCATGAACCTGCTCTTCGGTCATCATTAAAGGCGTGGGGTGTCTTAGCCGTGCATCAGTGCGCCAGACAAAGCCATCTCCTTCAGCCCGCATGTTTCTGGGCACCAGCAATGCTGCGGCCTCCGCGCTCAACGGGCTGAGCCCGCCCTCACGGATCCTCGCCGCCGTCGCCACATCGGGATAGACCGCCGGAGGTGCCGATCCGTTCCGTCTTTTCTGCAAGGCCCGGCGCAACTGGGGGATGGTTTCCTTGGCGGGGCGGCTCAGGGCACCCAGACTGTCAATCATCACCAGCCGCCTCACCCTCTCAGGGAAAGCTGCCGCATACAGGGCACAAACGATACCACCCAGCGAATGGCCCACCAGATCAAGGGGGTACCGTTCGCTTTCCGGAAAATGATGGTCAATCAATTCACTGAGGTCTGCCACATAGTCCATCAGCCAGTAACCATAGCCCGGTGGTCGATGCCCCGAATGGCCATGACCGGCCATGTCGATTGCGTGAACACTGGCATCGGTGGCCAGCGCTGGTGCCAACCGGGCGAATGTCATGGCGTTATCAAGCCAGCCGTGCACCATAAGTATGGGGGAGCGAACTTCGTGCGAGGGGTCAGTATGCCAGGTCAGGCCGGCAAGGGTCAGGTTATCGAGCGGCCAGTGTGCCTCCCGGCAGCCGGCCGGAATGTCGTGCCCACTGCCGGGTAACACAGTGTCAGTCATGCAAGGCGAGTCCTACATGGTGTGCGTTGGGCGATCAGAGCTCAGCGAGCCTGCGAGGTAAGACTCGATCTTGGTCCTTGCGGATTCATCGTCACCGTTAAACTGGACGCCGATACCTGCCGCACGGTTACCTTGCGCTCCTTTAGGGGTAATCCACACCACTTTACCCGCCACGGGTATCTTTTCCGGCTCGTCCATCAGGTTGAGCAGCAAAAACACCTCGTCTCCGAGCTGATATTGCTTCTGGGTAGGAATGAATAGACCACCTTGCCGAATGTAGGGCATATAGGCGGCGTACAGAACCGCTTTGTCCTTGATGGTCAGGGTGAGAATGCCGCTGCGTGCGCCAAATCCTGGGCCCATATCACATACCTTCTACGCTGGAAGTTCTTGTGTCGTTAAACATTGCCACAATGCTTCAGGAATTTCCTGACATTTCACAATCATAGCAGCTGAAATTGAAGAAAGCTCAGCTTGCTTTCCGCTTCCTTGGCATCAGTTCCCGCCAGGCAATCAGAAGCTGGCTGGCCTCCAGTTCCGGGCTGGCATTGTATACCGCGGCACTGCGACTTTCCTTAACCAGGTCCAGGAGCTGATGAGCCCGCCACGGCGGATTGTTGTTTGCCAGATAACCAAGCATGTCCGCCGCTTCCGGGTCAGATACTGCGCCCCCCACACTGGCCCGCGCCAGATCCGCGGCCCAGCTTTCAAATAACCAGAGCGAATCGTCAAGGCCAAGGGCCTTGAAGGATTTAGCCGCCTCGCCAACCGGAATTTGCCCTTTCATAAACTGCCGGAATGCTTCAAAGGCCTTGTCCCGAAGGGGCAGAAAATCTCCCAGGGCATAGTCCAGCGCCAACCGTGGTGCATTGCCCGCCAGCATCAGGCTTTTGGCCAAGGTCTCCGCACCCGGCCGGCCTGCTTCGTCCAGCTCAGCCACGCGGGCAGCCAGCCATTGCCCACCCTGCTCTGCTGTCGGCAAGGGTATGGTCAGCGCCTGACAACGGGAGCGAATGGTCGGCAGGACCGGCCGGCCGCTCTCCTGCAACAGCAGCAAAGTCACATCCGGCAACGGCTCTTCCAGGGTTTTCAGCAGCGCATTGGCGGCATTGATGTTTAATTGATCTGCCCGGTCAACAATCGCGACCTTGTGGTGGCCAACCTGGGGCGAAGCAACGGCAAACGTGGAGAGTGACCGTATCTGGTCAACCTTCACCATGCGCGATTTTTCCGGGGCATAAACCCGTAAATCCGGGTGGCTGCCTGCAGCCAACAGATCACATTGCTTGCAACGGCCACACGCCACCGCCGCGCCGTATTCTGACTTGGCCGGTGCTTCACACAACAGCAATTCGGCCACTGCCTGGGCCCAGGCGCGCTTTCCTACGCCACGCTCACCCACTACCAGCAATGCGTGGGGCAAGCGGTCCTGTGCCAGTCGGCTTTGCACTGCCGACCAGGCGCGGGCCAGCCAGGGCATTTCCTGTGCGATGTCAGTCATGTTTCGGCATCCGGGATCCGGTTTCCTGATTGCGTTTGAGTTGACGCTTCATGGTTTTCAGCAGCCGCCTCAGCCGCCGTGTATCGTCATCAGCCTGACGGGTTGAGGCAGAGCTATAGTAATGGCTGTTCACTGTCCGGGCAAAGATCCGGGCAGACTCCGCCACCGATGGCCGGGCCTCGGCCATGCGTTCCGCCAGCACAACCGGGGTTTCGCCACTGCGCACAGGTACACCGGCCTGTTCACACAGCCGGTGCCATGATCCGACGACGCGCCTGAAGCCATCCTGACGTGCTCCCCGGGTCATTGAAAGCGCCGACACCAACCCGGCCACAAGAAGGGCAAAGCCAACCAGCCCGGCGGTAATGTAGCCAAGCTCCTTCATGCCAATGCCGCCTGGCAGCCGGGACATCAGGTTCATCTGGCTCTGGCCCTGATAGCCCACCACCCAACGCTGCCAGTGGTAGTTTATTCGGTCGAGCTGCAGTGACGCCCACTGCAAAACCGCCAGATCGCCATAACGCTGGGGAGAGGTCAGGTTGTTCTCCAGGAAGGAGCCCTCTTCGGCCATCGCCTCCCGCAATCCGAACTCAATACGATCAGGAGCAATTGCAGCAGTTGGATCAACCCGAACCCAGCCCCGGCCTTCCAGCCATACCTCAACCCAGGCATGGGCATCGTACTGCCGCACAATGAGATAATCGCCCCCGGCGCCGGCATCTCCGCCCTGGTAACCCACCACCACGCGCGATGGAATACCAGCAGCCCGGAAAACAAAGGTGGCAGCGCCCGCGTAATGGGCACAGAACCCGCGCTGCTCCTCAAACAACAGGGTATCCACACCATCGTTGGGCATCGGCGGTGGCCGCAGTGTGTAATAGTATTCTTCGTTACGGAACCGCTGCATGAGCTCGTTAACCACCTGGGCCGGGGAATACTGGCCCGCCAACTCACTGGCCAACGCCCTTGCCCGCGGGTTCCCTTCACCAGGCAATTGCAGGTAGCGCTCCCGCGCTGCCTGGGAAAGCTCGCTGTCTGGCCGGGTTTGCCCGGCAGCAATCGCCAACCGGTAGCGCACAGGGCTGTCTGCTGGGCGACGGAAACGGAACAGGTCTTCC
Source organism: Marinobacter excellens LAMA 842 (assembly GCF_001574445.1). NCBI lineage: Bacteria > Pseudomonadati > Pseudomonadota > Gammaproteobacteria > Pseudomonadales > Marinobacteraceae > Marinobacter > Marinobacter excellens. The sequence goes on along the minus strand of NZ_LOCO01000002.1, from coordinate 291,240 downwards.
CCTGCGTCAAACACGTTGTCCGACACCGCAATGGAATTTTCCAGTGAGAAGGCCCATCGTTGGTCCGTCGGCTCCATCAGTACATCGTACTGGTTGCTCGCCAGCGCACCAATACCACCATCCACCGCCACCCTGCCCGGGCGTTGAAATGGCTCCCGGTCGCGTTGCCGCCAGGTCTCACCGTCAAGATAATCGAGAATCAGCCCTCGCCAATAGCGATCGCGATACTCGGGAATCGGACCACCAAAACTCACACGGAACGCTCGCTCACTGCTCTGGGCCAGATTGGAGATGTCGCCGGGGCGCATGGTATCGGAGATACCGCTGCGAGCCTCGCCGGAAACCAGCGGGACACTCCACAGCGGCGCCATACGCGGAAAGAACACGAATAACAGGACGACTACCGGCAGGGTTTTCACCATCAAAAGTCCCAGCCGCTTCCAGCCCGCCTTCAATGAACCGGGCAAATCCGGGGCATTGAGAATCTGCAGCCCCACCAGCAGGCAGGCAATGGCCGCGAACGTCAGCAGGGCCCACAGGATGTCCTGCTGAAACAGGAAGTTTACAGCCGCCAGGTACACCAGAATAAAAAACAGTACATAGAAGTCCCGGGCGGAGCGGGTTTCCAGCCATTTGAGCCCAACCGCCAACACGAAGAACGACGCAGCAGTATCGACGGTAAAGCGGCCCTGAACAGTGCCTACGTAGACTCCGATCAACACCAGCATAATGCCCGTCCGCAACCAGCGCCCCGGCAATCGCACCCGACCACTCTGGGCCAGCCAGCGCCAACCTGCCAGCACCACGCAGGCGGCAATCAGCCACCAGGGTAACCGGTTCCACTGTGGCAACAGTAACAGTGCAAAACTGCCAATCAGCCAGAGAAGCGCTGTGCCAGGAATGGCATCTATCGGTACTTCGGAACGACGGTTTCTACCAAGGAGCACATCGACCAGGCGGCTCATATACTGCCTCCCGCCGCAGCCCCGTCTACGGCTTTACGGGTACCAAACGGTAATGCATCCTGCTCTCTCGGTGGCTTTTCGCCCCAGACCGCCAGCGCCCGCAGGCATCGGTCTGCATGGATTGGGCCGGTGTCGGGTTCGATGACTTCCCCCGGCAGGTTCAAACCAAACTTCGCGCCTTTCTGTAGCCGGTCAGCCACCAGCCAGGCCAGGTAACTGAGCCTGAGCTCAGTATCCGCGCCCGGGAAAGCGTTGAAATCCAGCCAGTGGGGGCTTCCTTGCTCCCCTTCCCAATCGGCAACCACCATCTGCCCGGAGCGGGCAAACCGTTTCCACATGACCCTCTGGCTAAGATCCCCTTCACGCCAGGGCCGAAGGTCGGCATTATCCTGACCGGCCACAGGCGCGGAAGAGCGGGCCTCACTGCCGTCATTCACCTGGCTGATTACCTCCGGAGCAACCAGTGGCCTGGGATAGGCAATGCCGGCCGAACTCGGGCGCAACCAGGACCAGGCCTTGAGCAACCCGAATGGAAAACGGGTTTCAATCCGAACCTTGTCTGGCCGAAGGTACCCACGATGGGCTGAGGGAATGGGCAAAATAACGTCCCGGGCCTGGCCAGCCGGCACATGGACACCTTCCAGCTTTGAATCCTCAACCGACAGCGCAATGGCAAGCCCGCTATCCTTGCCAGCGGTGACCCGGAATCGAAACGGTACATCATCCCCGGCCTCGCCCTCGCCGGGCTGAATAAGGGCGAGCGTCAGCCCCGAGAGATTGCGATGGGTCTGATGCATGGCACCGACGAACAGGGCCCCGAGAATGAAGGTCAGGAGGTAAATAAGGCTGTTCTGGTAATTGATACCGGTGATCAGCATGATCAGCAGCAGAACACCAAAAACCACCCCAGCACCGGTTGGCAGGATGAAGATGTTTTTCTGGCTGAACGTCTGGCTGTCTCCGCGGGGAACCCTGCGGTTAATCCAGTGCTGCCATCGTTGCCGGAGTTTTCGCGTTATCATGCCCATCAGGCCGCATTCTTCCTCAAAAGTTCACCCGTTACCGGCACGCATCAAACCATATTATCCGGCCGCCCATAAAGCTTTACTGCCAAACTGCGGATTCTGATCACAGACCAGGCACTTTCCGGTTGAAAAACTGTCTGACAAACCGAATACTCCGATAAGGAAGCGTATTGACTGAATAGAGTAGTCTCAGCCGCGCCCCTCAACTGATCCGGTAACGCAAGAGGCTATGCCATGACACGCCCAACACTGCTTGCAACGGCCATCACCGTCACTCTCTCCGCTCCGGCCATGGCCGGCGTTCAGACGATGACATCGGATGAGATGGTGGAAACCTATGTTCAGGATTCCGCCGTCATTGTCGTTCCAAGGGACCAGCAAAAGACCGAGGCGGACCGCCAGCGCATCATCAGGGCGCTGACCATCTCGCCCGGGGAACCGGTACTGAGTGAAGCCGAAGAGGAAGCCTACCGCGAAGCGCTCCAGCGCTATATGGGAGATGGCAAGTCCGACGCTCTGAGCAGCGCCGAGGAGGAATTCCTGCGCAGGGCTCTCCTGCTGCCAACCGAGGAACTGGCCCGGGCACAACCCCCGGCCAATTTTGCCGATACCCTTCCACAACTCATTTTCGGCCAGCAACCACAGATACCCGACGAACCTTTTACCCAGACGTTTCTTAACGACCAACTGGGAATCGGATTCGACGGGCAGAACCTGAACTTCACTATCGGTAATCCGCCGGGCATTGATCGCATTGATATTCCCCACGGGATCAATGAGGGGCCAATCCAACTAACCCCAAGACCCGGTGGCGGATTCGACCTGTCCATTCAGGTGCCCGACCGCTGATTCAGAGCTCTCATCTTAAAAAAAAGTAAAACGGCGACCTTCTTCGGGTCGCCGTTTTGTTTGGGCCAGATTTTTTCTGACTAAATAAAAACGCCCCGCAATGCGGGGCGCTCATCACCTACTCAGGTGTTCAGGTCAGATTAATCGTGACCATAAACAGCCAGCGTGGTGTCAGAGATGGTCAGGTTCTGCATGGCGATGGAGCCGATAGAAGTACCACCAATCTCGATTGCACCAATGGAAACATCCATACTGATGTCGGCGATGTCGATTCGCAGAACATCTGTCATGGTGGAAGCACCAAGGCCATCACCTTTGTAGACATGAACGTCTGCATAGGCAAAGGCTGTCGCGGCACTCGGAGCAGCGATATAGCCAGCGCCATAGATAGCCATGTCGCGAATGCCTACACCCAAGAACTCAACGTCGAAGTCCATATCAACAACGTTGAACAGAACATCCAGTTGCAGCTCGTCAGTTGCGGTATCAACGCGGATATCCAGCTGTCCCAGATTACCCCAACCGCTCAGGTTCGACACCAGAGTCGTGCTCTCGCTACCGTCAGCGGCAACCAACTCCATGGAGCCAGCGGTCATACCCCAGTCAATCGGCGCACCAGAGATTGAGCCAACGTGAATCACGGCGTCACCATCGGCCTCAACATCGATATCAATATAGAGGTCGTCCAGCAGGTTGGTGCCCGGACCGCCAGCGACACCAGAACCACCCAGAACGATGTCGTTAACGTTGAACGAACCTTCGTCAGTGTAGGTGAAGGTGCCAATGCTAACCTGCGTTTCCAGCTCGATGGTCACACCAGCCTGACCAGTAACGTTACCCATTGCGGTATCGTCAAGAGCTTTCAGGTCAGCATGAGCCGCGAACGGCATAGCAGCAACAGCAGTTGCCAGAGCAATTTTCTTCAGGCCTTTCATTATTATCTCCTTGTGAAACTCATTTTATTCTTGTGTGAGTTTTTAAAGTGAAGTCCTTTACTCCACGAGCCCATTTAAGATTGTTTTACAGTCCTAGTCCGTGACCCCATTCACAGTCTTTTACGTTGCGATTACATTTGGAAACAAGTATCGATGAGTTCACATATTGCTCAGGACTGGCCGTCTTTTCCATCGTAGAACCATTCAAAAGGCTTCTCCTGGGAGACAGGTTCTGCCCAGGAAATCGATCCATTCCGGATCTTATAGCCAATCACCTTGTTGGAGGAAACGCCCAAACGATGCTCGTGCTCGATAACCAATACTTCGGTATCACTGTTCTCACTAATTCGCCCGGTGTAGAGAATAGCGGCGGCATTAATCTGCCCCCTTCTCGCAATCGATTTTATGGCTGCGCGATACATTTTTAGTTGTGCGGCCGCCGGCATGCCGTCAGCCTGACCATCAATGTTGATTCGCTTAACAGTCTCCCCGTCTTTCATAAGCATCCACGCAGCAGGCATCGTCGCACCAGATCCGAGAATAGATTCGTTGTACTCTTTGGTTGCAGTATCCGATAAGTGAATCAATTGCTGCTGGGCGCCAACTATAAACATCCCGATTTCCTCCTCAGTGACTTTTCCATCAGACAGAGGGCCGCTTTGCGGCAGTCCCTGCCCCCAAGAGCCGCCTGAAATGAATATCGAAACACCGAGGGCTGCAGCAATTGCCTGTTTTCTGAAGCGGGACATAGGACAACTTCCGTTCTTGTTTTATGGATTTTCAGTTCATGGGCGTCAAAACCCGGTAAAATACGCTCCGGGCTGATCGGCTCCGTATAACCATTAGATCAGCGCCTGTCCTGATCGGACAACGGCCGTTTTGTGCATCGTGTATCATTCTTCCAATTTTTAACGGAGGTATCTTGGCCTTTCCTCTCTGCCAGCCTGTTACCCGGCAACAGTACAACCAACTGTGCACCCATGCCTCGCAGCAACCGGACTTCGTTTTTCTGGGCAGCCAGGCGTCATCGGGAGGTCGTGGTGGGGCCAGGGGCTTCAGTTGTCTTGCCGTGGAGCAGGTCGTCATCGAGAGCAATCCGGGTAGCCGAATCGATACGCCAGCGTTGGCCGCCAAGCTGGAGGCACTGGCAGACTCCTATCGGCAGCCCGGGATTACCAATGCCGAGGTGCCCTGCCCGCTAGCGGGCGGTTGGGTTGGCAGTATTGCCTACGAGTTCGGCTACGCCCGGGAGCCAAGGCTGAACAGATTGGCGAAAGAACACCGTTACCCGCTGTTTTTCTCCGGGCTGTACCTGTGGATGGCCAGTGAAGACCTGGAGAGTGGCGAATGTTATCTGTGGGTCCATCCCGCACTGCCTACCGCCGCGGCCAAACAAATAATCAGCTGGCTTGAGAGCTCCCCCAACGCTGATCATGCCCCCTGGCTGATGGCCAGCCATTTCACCCCAACGCAATCCCCCGAGCGTTTTCGGCAGCGGGTAGATCAGGTAAGACATTACATTCAGTCTGGCGACTGCTATCAGGCGAATCTGTCCCAGTCCTTTGAGGGGCGTTACCAGGGCAGCCCCTGGGCGGCCTTCAACGCGCTCAGCCATGCCAACCCGACGCCTTACGCGGCTTTTCTGCGCTTCCGGGGTAACGCCGTAGTGTCAGTATCACCGGAACGATTCCTGGCCATTCGCGACGGTGTGATTGAAACCAGCCCCATCAAGGGCACTCGTGCCCGGGGCCAGAACCCTGAACAGGATGAAGCTTTGGCGCAGGAGCTACTGGCCTCGGAGAAAGACCGGGCCGAGAACCTGATGATTGTGGATCTGCTTCGTAACGACCTCAGCGTTCACGCCCTGCCCGGCTCGGTCAGTGTGGATGAGTTGTTTGCGCTTCAGTCATACCGCAACGTGCATCACCTGGTTAGCCACATTCGAGCCAAATTGAAACCTGGCATCAGCCCGTTACAGGCATTGTTTGATGCGTTCCCCGGTGGCTCCATTACCGGCGCCCCGAAAATCCGGGCCATGGAAATCATTGCCGAATTGGAGCCCCACTGGCGGGGTCCCTACTGTGGCTCGGTGTTCTATTACGCACTTGATGGCAATCTGGACAGCAGTATTGCGATTCGCACCCTGCTGTGCGAGCCGGACGGGACAGTTAGTTGCTGGGGAGGGGGTGGAATCGTGGCCGACTCTGAACCAGAGGCTGAATATCAGGAAACCCTGGCAAAAGTTCGGCCGCTGATGCGGTTTCTGGAGCAACTGAAACTCTGACCTACACTGCCAGGCTTGCGGCAGCGCAAGTCAGAGCCCCAAAGGATCAGGCCGGGTGAACAGCGCTGGCCTTCAGGAATTCCTGCCGCAGATCATCGAAATTGTGCACAGCGGGGAAGTGCGGGAACTCGTCAATAACATTCTGCGGAGCATGGAACAGAATGCCGGCCTCTGCCTGGCCCAGCATGGTGGTGTCATTGTAGGAATCACCGGCCGCAATCACCCGGTAATTCAGCAACTGAAAAGCACGAACTGACTGGCGCTTGGGATCACGCTGACGCAGCAGATAGTTGGTGATCTGCCCATTCTCCGCCACTTCGAGTTTATGGCACAGCAGAGCCGGATAGCCCAGTTTTTTCATCAGGGGCATGGCGAACTCATAGAAGGTATCCGACAGGATCACCACCTGGAACCGCTCACGCAGCCAATCCAGAAATTCACGGGCGCCAGGCAGTGGGTCCAGGGTGCTGATCACTTCCTGGATCTCCGGCAGCCCGTAACCGTGCTCGTCCAGGATGCGCAGGCGCTGCTTCATCAGCACATCGTAATCAGGAATATCCCGAGTGGTTGCCTTGAGCTCCTCAATGCCGGTTTTTTCTGCAAATGCGATCCAGATTTCCGGGATCAGTACGCCCTCAAGGTCAAGACATGCGAGTTCCACAACGGTCTCCTGAAAAAGTCATAATTGGCCGGGCCAACAAGGCCCGGGTTGTCTGGGGCGTATGATATGAAAATCCTGGCCGGAATGCATCGTGAATCCCATGGATCACCTTATCAGCGAGGCATAAAGATATAGGTGCTCATTCCTTCAAGCTATGAGGCATTTGGTGGTAGCCTTTATTTCAGGTTAGATCACGCCTTTATTCACTCCGTTGATCGCACAGTGGAAAAGCCCCCTGGAGCAACATGACTGATATTGAAAATCTCCGCGCTGAACTCGACGGCCAAAGCCCCCGGGCTATCCTCAAGGCGGCGCTGGCACGCTATGACAACATCGCCATTTCATTCAGCGGCGCCGAAGATGTAGTGCTGATCGAAATGGCCCACAAGTTAACCGACAACCTGCAAGTGTTTACCCTGGACACAGGCCGGCTGCACCCGGAAACCTACGAGTTCATCGAGCGCGTGCGAAAGCATTACGGAATTGAGATTGAAGTGCTGTTCCCGGATGCCGGTGAAGTTCAGGACATGGTGAACCGCAAAGGATTATTCAGCTTCTACGAAGATGGCCATTCCGAATGTTGCGGCATTCGCAAGGTCAACCCTCTGCGCAAGAAACTGGCAACCGTTGATGCCTGGATTACCGGGCAACGCAGGGATCAGAGCCCCGGTACCCGCAACGACGTACCGGTAGTTCAGGTTGATTCAGCTTTCTCCAGCGACAACAAGACTCTGGTGAAATTCAACCCGCTCGCGAACTGGAGCTCGAAAGAGGTCTGGGATTACATCCGGATGTCTGAGGCTCCCTACAACACACTGCACGAAAAAGGCTTCGTCAGCATCGGCTGCCAGCCCTGCACCAGGCCGGTGCTGCCGGGCCAGCACGAGCGGGAAGGCCGCTGGTGGTGGGAAGAGGCCACCCATAAGGAATGTGGCCTGCATGCGGGCAACCTGATCGGCAAATCAGGCTAAACCCATTCTGCACCTGTAAAAAAGCCCGCTCGTCATCACTGACGGCGGGCTTATCTGTTATTCAGAACTTCAATAAACCGGCAGTTCAATATCCTTGAACAATTCCTGGATTTCTGTGCGACTGCCCTGACGCGCGACCACGTTATCGATCATGTCTTTAGTCAGGTGTGGCGCAAACCTATGCATGAAATCGTACATGTAACCACGCAGGAAAGTCCCTTTCCGGAACCCGATGCGGGTGACGGAAGGCCGGAACAATTTGCTGGCATCCAGCGATACCAGATCGGTATCCACTTTTGGATCAAACGCCATGCTGGCAATAATCCCCACCCCAAGGCCCAATCTTACGTAGGTTTTGATCACGTCGGCGTCCGCAGCGGTAAACACCACTTTTGGTGTCAGGCCACGGGACTGGAAGGCCTCATCCAGCTTCGACCGGCCGGTAAAACCAAAGACGTAGGTCACCAGGGAATACTCCGCCAGCTCTTCCAGGGTCAGCTCCTGCCCTTTTGCCAATGGATGATCCTTGGGCACGATTACGCAGCGGTTCCATTTGTAACAAGGCATCATAATCAGATCATTGAACAGATCCATGCCCTCAGTGGCGATGGCAAAATCCACGGCGCCATTGGCCGCCATCTCGGAAATCTGCATCGGCGTGCCCTGATGCATGTGCAGAGAAACATCCGGATATTCTGCAATGAAACCTCTGATCACCGGTGGCAAGGCGTAACGGGCCTGGGTATGGGTGGTGGCAATACTCAGGTCGCCCTTACGCTGATTGCTGAACTCCTGGGCAATCTTTTTGATGCCCTCTACCCGGCGCAATATTTCACCGGCTTCCCGGATGATAATCTCGCCACCAGGGGTGATGCGGGTCAGGTGCTTGCCACTGCGGGCAAACACCTCCAGGCCCAACTCATCTTCCAACAACCGAATCTGCTTTGAGATACCCGGCTGGGAAGTGAAAAGGCTCTGGGCGGTGGCGGAGACGTTCAGATCGTGGTGCGCCACTTCCCAGATATAACGCAGCTGCTGTAATTTCATTGAGTCTGTCGCTCCCTGGATGAGTCTTTTACTCGATAATACGCATAAGAATTTATTTTTTCATTCTTTTTGGATATACAATTTAATCTGTATTCAGTGTAGACCAATTACCAGGATTCGCTGCCCCACCAACGCTTTGCGTCACCACAGCACTTGACTTGTGTGCGACAAAGCACACAATCCGGTAACGACCATGCCCTGACCCCGGGAAACCATGCTACTGACCACCAAATTTCTCAGGCCAACACCCGATTCCAGAGCTGTGCGCAGGCACCGGCTGGACGCTCTGTTGGAACCGGAGCAAGGTAAAAAGCTGAACCTGATCGTGGCGCCGGCCGGCTTTGGCAAAACTACTCTGGTCAGCCAGTGGTGCGCCCGCAACAGTACCAGTACCGCCTGGCTGTCACTGGATGAACATGACGACCAGCCAGTGCAGTTCTGGCAGTATGTGATTGGCGCGTTCAAGCACGCCGGGCTAATGGGGCTTGAAGATAGCGAAAAACAGCTGGCCCGGCAGCAGGGTGATGACCTGAACGCCGCCATTACCGGGCTGGTCAATGCCCTGGCCGAAGACCGCAATCCCTGGCATCTGGTTCTCGACGATTACCATGTGATCAGTAACGACGGCATCCATCGTCAGTTGGCCTGGTGTATGGACTACCTTCCCCCGGGCATCCTGGTAACCATTGCCTCCCGCACTGAACCCCCACTGCCATTGGCACGGTGGCGGGTCAGGCGCCAGGTTCAGGATATTCATCCGGGACTGATGGCGTTTTCGGAGGACGAATGCAGAGCCTTCTTCCAGAACACCATGGCGATGAACCTGTCTGAACAGGAGATCCGCACCATTTGCCGGCGCACCGAGGGCTGGGTTGCCGCCATGCAGCTCTCCGCACTGGCAGGTAAGACCGAAGCCCTGGAGTCCGGCCACTCCGGCCATGAGCGTATCGGCACACCAGATGGTGCACTGATCAGTGATTATGTTCTGACCGAAGTTCTGCACCAACTCCCGGACGAACTCACCGGATTCCTGCTGGACACCGCTTACTGCCCTCGTCTGTCCAGCTCACTGTGCAATGCCGTTCGCCAGCGGGATGACAGCCAGGACATCCTCACTCGCCTGCTCTCCCTGAACCTGTTCCTGATTCCCCTGGACAAACACAACCAGTGGTTCCGCTACCATGACCTGTTCCGGGAAGCTCTGCTCCAACGGATAGAATCCATTGATCCAGAACGGGCGGCGGTGCTCCAGTCCCGCACCATTGACTGGTTGCTTAGCCACGGCCAAGTGCAGGAAGGGATTGCCCAGATCGTCAGCCAGAATGACACCGACCGCCTGGCCCGGGTGCTTGCCGAGCATGGTAACAACCTGATTCACGGTGGCTACCACCTACCGGTACTGGCCTGGCTGGATACCATACCGCCAAGGCAACTGGCTGAAAGCCCTCAGCTACAGATGCTTAGAATCTGGGGGCTGTTCTTTGCCAACCGCGTTGAGGGCCTGGCGCCGCTGCTGACAGAAGTCGAAGATTTGCTCGACCAGCGGGTAGCCGATTCCCATCCTGATGCCGAGGGCGCGCTGGCTATCCACAGTGAAATATCCCTGGTGCGTTCTTACCTGGCCCGAAGCAGGAATGACGAAAAGAATGCGTCGGACCTCACCCGTCAGGTACTCAAGGACATCGATCAGATCCAGATACCGTTGAAATCCGTCACCTATTATGGCCTCGGCCTCGACTACTTTGGCAAGGGTGAACTCAACGATGCCGAGGAAGCGCTGGAATCAGCCGTTCACTATGGACAGATAGAGCGCAAGGCCAGCACCGCGCTGTCCTCTGGCGGCCTGCTGGCGTGGATTCAGTACAACCGTGGTGACACCGAGCTGGCCCTGAAAACCACCACCCGCGTACGTAACTGGGTGGATGAGCATTTTGCAGACCCAAGCCAGCCACGGCTTATTTCCTGCTGGCAGAACAGTGCGCTGACCGAAATCTACCGTGAACGCAATGAGCCGGAGTTGGCCGCCAGTTACCTGTCTCCGCTGCTAGAGCATGTGGAGAAAGGTACGGAGCCCGGACAGCACGTGGTCATCCAGTACGTACGCGGCCACCTTGCGTTCAGCCAAGGTGAACTCGAAGAAGCCATCGAATTGCTGGGAGACGCTGTCGCCGTTGGCAGCAAGCGCCGTGACCACATCCTGTTTGATCCACCTGCCGCTTCGGCCCTTCTGGCCCGTTGTTACCTTGCGCTGGGCCTCGCTGATAAAGCCATGACCACCCTGAAGGCGGCCCTGGAAACACCAGCCACCAACCCCCTGAACCGGGAACAGAACCAGATCGCGCTGGCCCGGGTGCAGGTAGCCCTCAAGGATTACCAGAAAGCGCAGGAAACCCTGTCGGCACTGGTTCCGGTGGCAGAACGCAACGCCCATAACCGACATCTGGTGGAGATCCTGTTAGTGTATGCCGATGCCCTTGCGCAGGAAGATCGCACTGAGGAAGCCGCCGTCATGCTGGAGCGGGCGCTGGATCGGGCCGAAAACGCGGGTTTTTTGAAGCTGTTTGCGGAAGAAAGCCCCAGCATCCGGGCCATGCTGCTGGACTGCCCCCGACTACGAACGCCCGGGCGCTGGAACCGTGAACTGCTGACCATGCTGAAAGACCAGCTATCCGGAAACGCCGACATTGCCCTATCCAAGCCCCAATCGGACCAGCCCTCTGAAACAACTGACGGGCTGGCCGAACCCCTGAGCCAGAGAGAACAGGAAGTACTGCTCCTGATTAATCAGGGGCTGGCCAACAAGGACATCGCCACAAGGATGGCGGTGGCGCCCGCCACCGTCAAAGCCCATATCCGGAACCTGTACGGCAAACTCGGCGTTAGCCGGCGCACCGAAGCCCTGGCCCGGGCACGGGAACTGAAAGTGCTCCGCGAATAAACGTGTGATGTGCGTCACACTTTTCGAGAATTAAGCCTCTTCACTACGCCCTTTGGACGATCCATTTACGCCCCGTTAAGCCCTATTATTCAACCATGGTGAGGTTAACGCCTTACCGAGAATTCTGAACTTCAGGCCTTCAGACTTCTTGTTCCGCGTTGTTTCGACGCCCGGGTTCGTTTGAACCCCTTTCGATAAGAGCCATCCCCTTTCGGGCTGGCTCTTTTTTTATGGGCAAGACCCGAATTAATGCTCGATGATTCGCCGGAACGGCGGCAGCGCGTCCAGCAGCAACTGTCCGTATCGGCGTGCCACTATACGCCGGTCCAGAATGGTTACCCTCCCGGTATCCTGCTCGGTGCGCAACAGCCGCCCCACCGCCTGAACCAGCTTGACGGAGGCATCCGGCACGGTGATTTCCATAAACGGGTTGCCACCGCGCTGGGTTACCCACTCCGCCAGACTCGCCTCGATCGGGTCGTCCGGCACTGAGAACGGCAGGCGGGTGATCACCACGTGGTGCAGGTACTTTCCGGGCAGGTCGATACCCTCGGCAAAGCTGGCCACTCCGAACAGCACACTGGGCCGCCCTTCATCAACACGAGAGCAGTGCGTTTTCAACACCTCGTTCTTGGCCATGTCATCCTGAGTAAGAATCAACTCGGGATAATCCGGTGCCAGGGCATCCCTCACCTGCTGCATTTGCCGGCGGGATGTAAACAGAACCAGGGTGGCCTTCTCACCGGCCCAGAGATCTGGTAGCCGCTTGATCAGCGCCTCGGCAAAGCCATCATCGGTTGGCATGGCAGCCATAGCCGGCACTTCCACCGTGGCCATCTCGCCATAACGGAAGGAACTGGGCACCACCAGATAACGGCTGGCCTCTGGCAATCCCGCCCGGGAACGCAAACGGTCGAAACGGCCCAGGGCCGTCAGTGTGGCACTGGTCAGAACGGCGCCATAGACCCGCGACCACAGGCGGGAATACAACAGGTTGTCCGCCAGCACCGGTGAGCTGAACAGGGTAATATCTTCCGCGTGGTCCCAACGTTGGCGCACGGCCCAGCGGGCAGGCGGTGGACCTTTGCGCACCACCGGCGCGGCTTCCGCCTGCTCTTCGTTTTGCGGAACAGCTGGCCCGGATTCACACCAGGCCGCCCACAGGCGCAACTGTTCCTCAGCCCGGCTATGGAAAGCGCCAATCACCGGATACCAGGAATCGGCGGTGTCCCGGTCCAGCTCCGGGTCTTTTCGCTCATCGAAGGCACTTTGCAGTTCATCCACCAGGTTACCCAGGTGCCGAACCAGGCCGGCGGTAACAATCCGGGTCTCCGCCGCCAACTCTGCAACCGCCTCCGGCAGTTCACCATCCGGGTAACGCCACTGGGCGCTGCGCCGTTCATCGTTGAATTCCCAACCGGTGTTCTGTTCAACCTCTTCGTAAACCTTACCAAGCGTAAGATCCAGGTCACGACCAGAGGTACTGATTTTCTCAACCGCCTTGGCCGCCTGGGAGCCGCCTGGCAACCAGGGCTGCACCTTTACCAGAGCCTGGGACAACTGTTTCAGCCATTGCCGTGTGGAGTTTAACGGCACCGACGCGGCAAAATGGTTCAGCGCTTTGTCCGGCAGGTGATGCGCCTCGTCAAAGATGAACAGCGCGTTCTCAGGCTCCGGCAAAATGGCTCCGCCGCCGAGGGCAAGATCGGCCAGCACCAGGTCGTGGTTGGCCACCACCACATCGGCGTCATCCAGGTCTTTGCGGGCATCGAAAAACGCGCAACTGTCGAAGTAGGCACAATGGCGATTGGTGCACTGGCGGTGGTCGGTGGTCACCTGGCGCCAGATGTCATCAGGAATTTGCTCGGGCCAGTGGTCACGGTCGCCGTCCCATTCACGGGAACCGTAGGTGGCAAGCATCTTCTCAAAGGTGATTCGGCTTGCTGCCTCGTCGTCCATAGGCTGATCAAGAAGGAACAGGGGCATGGTATCGCTGTCGCCGTGCCCTTCGTCGTGTAACCGGGCTTCCAGGCGGGACATGCACAGATAGCGGCCCCGCCCCTTGGCAAGGGTCCAGCTGAAATCCAGCTTGCTGTGTTTACGAAGATCCGGCAGGTCTTTCAGGACAATCTGATCCTGCAGGGCCACGGTTGCCGTGGAGATCACCAGCGTCTTACCCAGGGCCTTGGCCACGGGTATCGCCGAAATCAGGTACGCCAGGGTTTTGCCGGTACCGGTTCCTGCTTCCACTACGCAAGCCGCCGGCGGTGAGGTGCGCTGGCCGTCGTTGTCAGTGATTTCGCCCATGTAACGGGCAATCTCCGCGATCATCAGCCGCTGGCCGTACCGGGCGCGAACGTCCTTACCGGCCAACACATCGCGATAGGCCTGCTGGATTTGTTGTTTGACGTCGTCAGTCAGCGCCATTATCGCGGGCTCACCCAGTCTCGTACCGTGCCCACCCGGAAACGTTGGCCAGATTTGCTGAGAATCACGCCATCCTCGGTGATACGTTCAACCACCAGGCTGGCAAAGGTGTCGCCAGGGCGAAGATACTGGTTGTTGATCATTACCCGGCTGGCCATGGGGTCGGATGAATAGATATGGCTATTGAAGGTCAAATCAGGAACGCTCTTTTGAAACGACAGCGGTAGTTCTACCAGGTGCGGCACTCTGCCCTGAGAGTCTGCCGGCGTCAACACCCTTTCCCGAACAGACTGGTCCGGCACAATCACCAGGGGAGCTTCATTGCCGGATTCAACCAGGGGTTCGCCCGCCACCTCAAATGCTGCAACCACTTCCTGGTTTGGCTCTGCCTGGGGCGTAGCCTCAACCGGCACAGGCTCCCGGCCCGGCTGCCCCTGTTCAGACACCGATACATCCGGATCAGCAACCAAATCAGGATCGGCAACCAATGGCGTCTTTCGGGCCACTGTTGGCGTTTCGTCGACCGGACGCTGATCTGCCGGCTGTTCTGGCCAGAACAGGTATGCCATCACAGCTGCATTGAGCAGCAACGCCAGAACCACCCAGACAACGGGCGATAACGGCTTCTTTTTGGGCCGATAGACCATTTGTACCTGCTGCCCCAGGTCTGGTGCCTTGCCCTGTCGCCGCTCGGCTTCGGATTTTCTCAACGCATCAAGAATATATGACATAGCCTACCCGCTATTGCCCACACGGGCCGCTACCAGCCGGGGTACATTCGTGCCCAGGTCATTATTGATCTGGATAATGGTCATCGGCCCGGCAATCCCATCCACCGTCAGTCCTTTGACCTCCTGATACCAGCGCACCTGTTCTTCGGTGGTCAGCCGCTTTACCCGGGCGCTCTCTGCCTGGTTCGGCGATATCCGATCTGCCAGCTCCATCATCCGTGCGCCCATCCATAGCTGTGCCCCGGAAGTTCCGGCAAAAAAACCATCACCCGACATATATTCGGGCATTCGCCACAGCACCCGGAAATCACCGTACCAATACTGCTCTAACTGGCGAAACGGAATCTCCCGGGTTTCCCCCGCCAACTCGATACTGGCAGTATCACCCTCCAGAGATCGCAGCACCACATAGCCGGTGTCGCCTCGACCATTGCGAAGGTGCAGAATCGCCGGGCGATCCAGAAACTCCAGGCTTCGTCGGCTGCCCTGCCGTTCCAGGCAGCCAAGGCGGACGCTCCGGGCGTAATCGCAGGCAACCGGAAACTGCCGGGCGTCATACTCTTCGCCCCAAACGCCGAACAGCTGGCCAAATGCCTCGGTCAGCGCTTGGGTGTGTCGTTCGAATTCGAAGGGTGTTACATCGGGTTCCACGGGTGCTGGAGGTGTAGTCGGCGCTGCCGTGTCGGGTTCGGGCTCAGCCACCACCGGCTCACCGACTCGCTCGATAATGCCAGAGATGGCGGGCGCGTCGAGGTCGTCAGCGAGGGTCTGCTCGGTTACCGGCAGCTGGAACAACCAGATGGTGCCAATGATCGCCACCAGAATCGACGCCGATAACAACAACAGATGACCCGCGCGGGAAACCTCCCTGCCACCCCCGGTGTTCATCAGGCGGCTGTTACCATGAACTTCCCGAGCTGCCTGGCGGATGTGGTCGGCGGTGATCTGGTGTTCACCCTCAGCATAAGCGCCCAGCAGCGCACGATCACTGATCAGGTTGATCAGGCGGGGAATTCCCAGGCTCTGGCGATAGAGTTTCCGGACGGCGGCCGGGCTGAAGATATCCCCGCGCAGCCCGGCGACACTCAAACGGTAGCGAAGGTAAGCCGGCAGATCTTCCTGCTCAATGGCATCCAGATGATACCGGGCGGTCACACGCTGGTTGAGCTGGCGCAATTCGGGCAGTGCCAGCATATCCTGCAATTCCGGCTGGCCCAACAGCACAATCTGAAGCAGCTTTTTCTCGGCAGTTTCCAGGTTGGTGAGCAGGCGCAATTGTTCCAGCACATCGGCGGACAGATTCTGGGCTTCGTCAATGATCAGAACTTTATGACGGCCCGCAGCGTGAGCCTTGAGCAAGTCCTGATTGATGCCATCCACCAGTTGCTTGATGGTGGCTTCCGGCGCATGGTCGATTTCCAGCTCGTCACAGATCGAAGACAACAGTTCCCGGGCAGACAGCCGCGGATTGAGAATCAGCGCAATGTCGACATGCTCGGGAGCATTCTCGATAAAGCAGCGGCATACGGTGGTTTTGCCGGTTCCCACCTCACCGGTAATGACAATAAACCCGCCCTGCCCCTGCACGCCGTACATCAGGTGCGCCAGGGCTTCCTTGTGGCGATCACTCAGGTACAGGTAGCGAGGGTCCGGTGCGATTGAAAACGGAGGTTCCCTAAAGCCGAAAAAATCGTAGTACATGGTTCCTCAGGATCAGGGTTTAGCCTTGTCGGCTCCGCTGACCAGTCGTAATTCAGCGGCCTTGCGGTTCTGTTGTTTCAGGCGACGAACGCACCGTTCAAGCGTTTTTGAAATGCGTGCGTGGGAGCGAATCATCGAAATTTTCGGCCAGGTTGCGCGCTCTCCGGCCAGAATCATCTCACGGACATACTCCGGGCTGGGATTCGACAGCATACGACGGAAGTCCCGGAATGCATAGGTGGGTGCAATCGTCACATCGCCGGAGTAGCGCTGAGCCATAATGGTGTACATCTGACCAGCCATCTGCCGCATCAGTTCCGGGCGTACCCTTTTTCTCAGATAATCGAACACACCCTGGCCGTGGAACTGGATCTCGGACTTCACCAGATGCATCGGCAGGCTTCCCAGGGACAGCTTTTCGTCCCGGCTCTGCTGGCTGAGGAACGGCACAACATGGGGATTGGTCTGACTGACAATGGTGAAGTTCACATCGTACAGATGGACCAATCGCTCAATCGGAAGGTCACTGACTACCGAGCCATCCACAAACTTCAACCGGGGCATGTACGGCAGCGAATTACCGTAAAGGTCTTTCTTCATCAGAGTAACGGGAGGGAAAATGCCTGGCACCGCGGCACTGGCAAGAGCCGCACTCCACACCTGGATATAAGGCGAGGTGTAACCGCACATCAACCGGGCTTTCTGGTGAGTCTGTACCGGAGACACACTGATATTGATGCTACGCCCGGTGCGCTGATAGGCCTCCTCAAAGGTGTAGTCGCCGATGTTTGCCCGCAGGCAGTTTTTCAGGGTTTCCTGATCCATCAGGCCATCACCCCGCATGGCGCTCATGATCCCCCGCCACTTCCAGGCGTTGAGGTTGTGGTTCTCGGGCACCAGCATCTCGGGGATTTCCGCGTCAGTATGCACGCCGAGGATACCGGCAATGATGGCACCAATACTGGAACCCGCAATAACCTGCGGTAGCAGGCCTTTTTCCCAGAGCGCCTTGATCACACCGAAATGGAACATGCCCAGACTGGCGCCGCCGCTGAGCAGCAACGTTGGCCTGCCATAACTGGTCAGGGTGTCTCTGAAGAACTGGAGCTTGTCGTAGACGGGGAAGCCTGGCACCGGATGATCACACAGATAATCCAGGGCCTCGCACACCTGGGTGATGTACTCCTCGATCAGGTGCTTGGTACCAACCCGGGAACGGGTGTAAAGCGCGGGATTGCCCATGTTGCCAAGATCATGGTGGAGGCCTTCCCGGAGCGCTCGCTTCAAACGCTCGAAGTCGTTCTGCTGACGATACTGCTTGATGTTACTGAGCCGGTCATAGATCAGCTCATAGTGATAAAGGTCAGATGCAAAGTCCTCCTTCCACTCCGCGTTGCCTTCGAGAAAATCCAGTTCCAGCGCGGCAGCCTTCCACTGTTCATAATTGGGAGCTTCCGCCAACAACTTGCGGAATCGGGCTATCCTGGGGTCCTTGATCACCTGCGGCCTCCCGGCGTGAACGCTCAGAAATCGTCGAGCATGAAGTCGTCATCATCTGCGAAGGGGTCTTGCGTGATCTTACCATCGTTAATCAGGAATTCACGACGCTGCAGGAAAGCATTACGCACAAACGTGTACCGGTCACCAGAAATAAAGCTTTCTGCCGGGATAAGGTCGGCCCGCTTATCAACAATCTGTAATGCCCGCAGGTAATATCGCTCGGGACTGCTGACCTCATCCCAGGCAGATGGCAAAAGGAACCCGTCAGTTGCCATGCCGGTAAAATAGCGCGGAGTCGCCGGGCCGAGAAGCGGCATCACCAGGTATGGGCCAGAGCCAACACCCCAGTATCCCAGGGTTTGACCAAAATCTTCCGGGCGCTCGGGCAAATCAAAGGCGGTGGCCACATCAAAAATACCCCCGAGGCCAAACACCGTGTTGTAGGTGAAGCGCCCGGCGGCCACCACGGCCGACTCCCCTTTCAACTGCAGCAAGCTGTTGCTGAAATTGCGGATTTCGGTGAGATTATTGAAAAAGTTGGTAATACCCCGGTCAACAATCGTGGGCGTGACGGTGCGGTAGGCCTGGGCGACGGGGCGGAGAAACCAACGATCAATGGCATCGTTGAACGAAAACACCTTCCGGTTCCAGCTCTCGTAAGGATCATCGGTATTGACCGGGGTTGAACCCTCGGGAACCGGCTCCTGCATGTTCTGGGCGTGTAACTGGCCACCTGAAAACGTCAGCAGTATCAGAGCGGCCAGCGTGGTCAGGCGCCGGGATAAAAGGTTTCTCATTTTGCTCTCTTGGGTTGTTTAACCTGTTTCAGTTCGTCGACAATACCGGCGCTTGATTATTATTATGAACGTCATCCGGAGGAAATCAGATGTCAGTACCGGGAAATCCCGTCAGTTCCCTGACCATGTCGCTGCGATGGGGCGATATGGATGCATACGGCCACGCCAATAACACGGTTTACTTCCGCTTCTTTGAAGAAGCCCGGATTGTCTGGCTGTCGTCACTGGAACTGGGTGGCGCGGAAGAGCCAACCGGACCGGTCATTATAAAGACCAGTGCCACATTTCTGAAGGAATTGACTCACCCCGCCAACGTCGTTGTTGAAACATACGCGGACAAAGCGGGAAATACCAGTCTGGATACCTACCACCTGCTGAAAGATTCAGATACCGGGGTAGTTTACGCGGAAGGCTACGCCAAGATTGTCTGGATGGATCGGGCTTCCCGAAAGTCCACCCCCCTGCCAGACACCCTGAGGGCGCTGGCAGCGAGGTAACAGGCCTCACCGGTGGCGAACAACCACGCTACCGATGGAATAGCCGGCGCCGAAGGAGCAGATCACGCCCAGGTCGCCGGTTTTCAGGTCATCTTTGTGTTTATGGAAGGCAATGATCGAACCGGCCGAGCTGGTGTTGGCGTATTCGTCCAGAATCACCGGCGCTTCCTCGACCGTTGCATCCCGGCCGAGAACCTTTCTGGCAATCAGTTGGTTCATGTTCAGGTTGGCCTGGTGCAGCCACATGCGTTTGAGGTCTTCAGGCGTCAGCTGCAGGGATGCCAGATGGCCCTGAATGGTGTCTGCCACCAGCGGTGACACCTCTTTGAACACTTTGCGACCCTGCTGAATGAATAGCTTGTCCGGCTTGCCAATACCCGATTCGTCTGCCCGGTTCAGGAAGCCAAAGTTGTTCCGGATATTGTTGGAAAACTGAGTCTTCAGGCGGGTGCCGAGAATTTCAAAACCCTGGCCTGCCTGGGTGTCCTCTTCCCTTTCCACCAGAATCGCCGTGCAGGCATCGCCGAATATGAAGTGGCTGTCCCGGTCCCGGAAATTCAGATGCCCGGAGCAGATTTCCGGACTGACCACCAGAACCCCTCTGGCGCTACCGTTTTCCACCGCGTTCACCGCGGCCTGGATTCCAAAGGTGGCGGAGCTGCAGGCCACATTCATGTCATAAGCAAAACCGTCGATGCCCATGGCTTGCTGGACTTCAATGGAAATGGCCGGATAGGCGCGCTGCAGGTTGGAACAGGCAACAATCACCGCATCCACATCTGCCGGAGTTTTGCCCGCCTGCTCCAGTGCTTCCTTACAGGCCACAATGGCCATCTCGCACTGGACTGACGGTTCGTCGTTATCCCGGTCCGGAATATTCGGTGTCATGCGCTTCGGGTCCAGGATACCTTCACGGTCAATCACATGACGGCGCTTGATACCCGATGCCTTTTCAATAAAGGCAGATGACGAAGGTTGCAGAGCCGTCAGTTCACCGCGGGCTATCTCTTCCGCATGTTCATCGTTATACAGCTCTACGTATTGATTGAAGGCTTCAACCAGTTGATCGTTTTCAATAATGGCGGGTGGCGTATACAGGCCGGTTCCGCTGATGACGGCTTTAATCACAATAACCCCACGTCATGGTTGTAATAAGACACTATGCTGTCAGAAATACTAACACACACGGCCGGAATTGCCCGCCTGACCAAAGTCCAGTAGCACCAGAACAGTGCAGCCCTCCCTCACACTGGCCCGAGAAGCACCATATTCAGGCCCTACACCCGTGTGTTCTGCCACTGTTTATCGAGTCGCTTGGCCGATACGGTCATCGCCGTGCCCAGTTGTTGGGCAAAGAATGAGATCCGATATTCTTCCAGCATCCAGCGGTACAGCTCCAGTTCAGGGTCCCGCACACCTTGGCGTTTCTGCTGTTCCAGCTTGGTGGCGTAGCGGGCCCATAGTGGCTCAATGGTGTGCAGGAATTCGCGCTCGCGGCCCATCTCCCTGGGCATTTTTTCCAGGCGAATCAAGGCAGCCTCGAAATACACCCCGAAGCGTTCCAGCCACTGGGATGGCGTGGCCACCAGGAAGCCCGGATAGACCAGGTGCTGAAGCTGGAATTTCAGATCTGCCATGCTCTGCGCCAGCGCCAGGTTAATTTTGCCCTTGAGCTGTTTGGCCACTTTCTGGTAACCGGCCATAGCCTGGTAAAGGCGTTCGTCGGCCTGCTCTAACGCCGGAATAAAATCCCCGCGGTGGGCATCGAACACTCGGATAAAGCTTTCTTCGTCTCTGGGCAGGGTTCCGGGCAGGAAGTGTTGCATCACCGCAGACAACAACAGATCGTCCAGCAGCACCTTCGCCTGTCCTACCGGGGCAAACATCAGCGCGGACTGTTTGAACCGGGGCAGCTTGCGCTCAAGGTCCGCGAGGGTGTTGCCAAACCGGTTGATGATCAGCCGGGCAATACCCCGGCGCATGGTGTCCTCAGCCGTTAACCGGTCCAGGCAGCGAATGGACCGTACTTGCTTGCCCAGGTCCTCAAGGGCGGGATAGACGGTTACCTGCATACCGCCTTTT
This sequence comes from Marinobacter excellens LAMA 842, assembly GCF_001574445.1. Taxonomy (NCBI): domain Bacteria; kingdom Pseudomonadati; phylum Pseudomonadota; class Gammaproteobacteria; order Pseudomonadales; family Marinobacteraceae; genus Marinobacter; species Marinobacter excellens. The sequence continues at coordinate 269,830 of NZ_LOCO01000002.1, read as the reverse complement.
TCGGTCTGCACCTGCTCGGGCATATTGCCAAACTGCCAGTCACTGAATTCTTTCGGTGCTCTCGAACGATCATCGTCGCTGGTAGCCGAGGCCAGCGACGCTTCCGCCCGACCCTCCAGCTTGGCCTGCAAATCGTCGGTATCCCGGCTCTCTGCCACCACTTTGCCTTTGTCTCCGGTTACCCGAAGGTTCATCCGCAGGTGCCGGGGCAATTCGTCCTCCGGCCAGGCTTCCGGATCAATCTGCACACCGGTCATCCGGCGCAGTTGATCCCCCAGTTTCAGGGCAAGGGGCTCGTTGCCAGGCTGCATGTTGGCGAGGGCGGCATCGACGAAATCCGGAACCGGCACAAAGTTACGGCGCAGGGATTTGGGCAACCCTTTCACCAGGGCGATGCATTTTTCTCGCAACAGCCCCGGCACCAGCCATTCCAGCCGGCGTGACGGAATCTGCTTGAGCGCCATCAACGGCACCTGCAGGGTTACCCCGTCCCGCTCGCTGGTGGGCTCGAATTCGTAACTGAGCGGGTACTTGACGCCTTCCCACTCCAGATAATCCGGATATTGCTCCGCTGCGCCTTGGTCCAGCGGGCGCTGCAAGACATCGGCCTCGGTCAGCTCCAGTTTGCGAAGTTCGTCGGCAGACAGGCCCTTCCACCAGCTTTCAAAGTGGCGACCGCTAACAATGTCTTTCGGCAGCCTCTGGTCGTAAAAGGCCACCAACACCTCGTCATCCACCAACAGGTCACGACGGCGGGTTTTCTTCTCCAGGTTCTCGACGGTATCGAGCATCTCCCGATTGCGGGCAATAAACGGAGCCTTTGAGCGGTAATCCCCCTCCACCAGGGCGCGCCGGATGAACAGATTCCGGCATTCCTCCGGGTCTACCTTGGCGTAGGGAATCCGCCGCTTGGCGACGATATCGAGTCCATACAGAGTCACCTTCTCGTAACCCATCACCTGGGCTCGTTTCTGCTCCCAGTGGGGTTCGAAAAAGTGGTGCTTTACGACATGGCCTGCAAGGGGCTCAACCCATTCCGGCTGGATAGCAGCAACCATGCGGGCGAATACCTTGCTGGTTTCCACAATTTCCGCCGCCACAATCCACTTGGGCCCGGACTTGGCCACCTTCGAACCAGGAAAGATCATCACTTTCCGATTTCGAGTGGCCAGGTATTCCCGCTTCTCTACCTTGACCGCAACGTGGCCCAGCAAACCGGCAAGAATCGCCTTGTGCATGGACTCATAGCTTGCCGGCTGCTTGTTCAGTGCCAGTTTCTGCTCCCGACAGATCAACGTCAGTTGCCGGTGAATATCCCGCCACTCGCGCATTCGCATCCAGCTCAGGAAGGTTTTCTGGCAAAGCCTCTTTAGCTGGTTCTGGGATTGCTCCTGGCGTTGCTCCTCAAACCAGTTCCAGATATTCAACAAGGTGGCAAAGTCCGATTCCTTGTCGTTGAACGGTGCGTGGGCCTGGTCGGCTGCCTGCTGTTTGTCCTGGGGCCGCTCTCTTGGGTCCTGGACACTGAGGCCGGCAATCACAATCAGCACTTCGCTCAGGCTGCCCTGCTCAGCGGCCGTCACCAGCATCCGTGCCAGGCGTGGGTCCAGTGGCAGGCGTGCCATGGTCCGGCCGAGACGGCTCACTCGGCGTTTATCGTCAACAGCGCTCAGCTCTTCCAGCAGCTTGTAGCCATCGTTCACCTGGCGGCGATCCGGCGCTTCCAGGAAGGGGAAATTCTGGATATCGCCCAGGCCCGAGGTGGCCATTTGCAGGATGACCGAGGCCAGATTGGTTCTCAGGATTTCCGGGTCGGTATACTCGGGCCGGTTAAGAAAATCGGCTTCATCATAGAGACGGAAACAGATACCTGGCGCCACTCGCCCGCAACGCCCCGCCCGCTGGTTGGCGCTGGCCTGGGAGATTGGCTCGATCGGCAAGCGCTGAATCTTGGAGCGAACGCTGTAACGGCTGATTCGCGCAACCCCGGTATCGATCACGTAACGAATACCGGGTACCGTCAGCGAGGTTTCCGCCACGTTGGTGGACAATACAAGCCGCCGGCCTTTATGGGCCTGGAAAACCCGGTTCTGTTCCTGGTTACTGAGCCGGGAATATAACGGCAATACTTCGGTGTGTCGCAGCTCCGCATGCCGCAGCACTTTACTGAGCGCCCGTATTTCCCGCTCACCCGGCAGGAACACCAACACATCTCCTGGGGGCTGCTTCTCCTTGCGTTCGTGCTGTTCGATCTCCTCAAGGGCTGACAGTACGCCGTCGGTCCAGCCCTGGTCACGGTCGTCTTCATCGCCGGTCAGGGGCCGATAGCGGACGTCCACCGGAAACGTTCGGCCGCTGACCTCAATAACCGGTGCTTTATCGAAGAACTCGCTGAAGCGATCAACCTCAATGGTGGCGGAGGTAATGATGACTTTCAGATCCGGCCGTTTCGGTAACAGTTGCTTGAGGTACCCGAGCAGGAAATCGATATTCAGGCTTCGTTCATGGGCCTCATCGATAATCAGCGTGTCATAACGATCCAGAAAGCGGTCGTGCTGGATCTCCGCCAGCAGGATGCCATCGGTCATGACCTTGACCCGGGACGCCTCCGAGGTGTTGTCGGTAAAGCGCACCTGGTAACCGATCTGCTGGCCAACCTGTTCACCAAGCTCTTCGGCGATACGGGCGGCGACACTGCGCGCGGCAATCCGGCGCGGTTGGGTGTGGCCAATCAGCCCACGAACGCCACGGCCATGGTTCAGGCAGATTTTCGGAATCTGGGTGGTTTTACCGGAGCCGGTTTCACCGGCGATGATCACCACCTGATGATGACGAATGGCCTCGCTGATGTCGTCCACCCGATCACTGACCGGTAGTCCCGGCGGAAAACTCGCTGGGCGGTGCAGCGCCTGACGCTGGCGCACCTTCTCAAGCCCCTGTTCCAACCAGTTCGCCATCTGTTCCAGGTCTTTCTGGCCCGGCTTGCCCTTGGTTCGGCCCACTCTGCGGATAATGCGCGCCGCTTCCTGCTGGTTACAGACATCCAGCTGGCTCATAAAGGCCTTCACTGCCGCCTGAGGATCAGCAGCCGTGGGTTGGGCGTTATCGGGCGTTGTTTTGTCAGTCATTGAACGGCAACAGACTCATGGATTGATGGATGCATCACAAGGCGCCACAGTCTAGCGGGAAATCCAAACGGTAGAAACACAAAGACCCTGCCTGAGCAGGGTCTTTGTGGGAAGCAGTGCAACCTCGCGGTTGCACCAATCGCCGTTTACTTGGCGTTGGCTTCATCCCGCAGTTCACGGCGCAGAATCTTGCCCACGTTACTCTTGGGCAGCTCGTCCCGGAACTCAAAGTGCTTGGGCACTTTGTAGGCGGTCAGGCGCTCGCGGCAGAACTCTTTGAGTTCGTTTGCGGTGACACCGTCTTTCGTGGGCACCACGTAGACCTTGACGGCCTCGCCGCTCTTGGCGTCCGGAATGCCCACAGCGGCGCACTCAACCACTTTCGGATGGCTGGTTACCACGTCTTCAATCTCGTTCGGGAACACGTTGAAGCCAGAGACAATGATCATGTCTTTCTTGCGATCAACAATGCGGATATAGCCATCTTCCTGGATCAGTGCAACGTCACCGGTTTTCAGGAAGCCATCGTCAGTGAAGGACTTCTGGGTGTCTTCCGGGCGCTGCCAGTAACCACGCATCACCTGCGGGCCTTTCACACACAGTTCCCCGGGCTCACCGATGGGTGTTTCGTTGCCGTCGTCGTCGATGGTTTTAACCACGGTGGACGGGATCGGCAGGCCGATGGTGCCGATCTGGATAGCGCTGCGGGGGTTGAAGGTAACCACCGGAGAGGTTTCAGTCATGCCGTAACCTTCACTGATCTCACAACCGGTCACCCGTTCCCACATTTTTGCGGTATCGCTGGTCAGCGCCATACCACCAGAAGCCGTCAGCTTCAGGCCGGAGAAATCCAGATCCTGGAAGTCCTCGTTGTTACATAGGGCCACGAACAGGGTGTTCAGGCCAATGAAAGCAGAGAACTTCTGCTTCTGCATTTCCTTCACGAAGCCCGGAATATCGCGCGGGTTCGGGATCAGAACGTTGTGGGCGCCGGCTTCCAGCATGATGCCGCAGTTCAGGGTAAACGAGTAGATGTGGTACAGCGGCAGCGGTGCAATCACCACTTCCTTGCCCTCTTCTACCTGGTCTTCCATCATCGGGCGCACCTGGGTCAGGTTGGCCACCAGGTTAGCGTGGGTCAGCATCGCGCCCTTGGCGACACCCGTGGTGCCACCGGTGTACTGCAGTACAGCCAGGTCGTCCAGATTGATGTCAACCGGAGTGAACTTCTCACGGGCACCGGCACTGAGCACCGCCGGCAGTTTGTGGGCAGTCGGCAGGTTGTAGGACGGAACCATCTTCTTGACGTGCTTCACCACAGCGTTCATCAGGGTACGCTTGATGGGTGAATGCATATCGGCAATTTCAGTCACGATCACGTGCTCAATGCCGGTATGGGGCAGCACTTTTTCCGCATTGTCTGCCATGTTGGCCAGCACCACCAGCGCCTTGGCACCGGAATCGTTGAACTGGTGTTCCATTTCACGGGTGGTGTACAGGGGGTTGGTGTTAACCACGATCAGGCCAGCACGCATGGCACCGAAGACAATCACCGGGTACTGGGTAATGTTGGGCATTTGCACCGCAATGCGATCACCCGGTTTGAGATCGGTTTTGTTCTGCAGCCAGGCCGCAAAATTACGGCTCTGAGTATCAAGATCCCGGTATGTCAGGGTGACGCCAACCGCAGTGAACGCAGGCTTGTCTGCAAACTTCTTAACAGCCTGTTCAAATACATCCACCATGTTTTTGTATTTCTTGAGATCTACCTCACGGGGAATGCCGGCGGGGTACTTGTCTTGATAGAACTGCTCAAAATCCATCACCATCTCCTGTCTGATTGGCGCTATTGGGGAGCCACCGGATGGGTTCAGAAGCTCCCTGATTGTAATGTTTTGCCAAGGCCGAACTGATCAAAAAATCAACCCGACAAAAGTCTCAGCCTTAAAAAGTCGGGAGAGAATAGCAGTTTTGTTAACGATGAGGTAGTTTCCGAAGCGTTAAACGGTACAACTGTATACCCCTTTCAAACACTTCTTCCATCACCGGAGTCTGTGATGAGCGACACCCTGGATACCCTTGAAAATATTACCTATGACGAATTGAACGAGGGCGACTCTGCCACCTTCACCCGGACACTGACCGAAGATGAGCTGGTATTGTTTGCAGCGGTGTCGGGGGATGTGAACCCGGTACACCTGGACTCCCAGTTTGCCGCGGAGTCCATGTTCAAAGAGCGCATTGCCCATGGAATGTGGAGTGGCTCTCTGATTTCTGCCGCACTGGCCACGGTCATGCCCGGCCCCGGCACCATTTACCTTGAGCAGAGCCTGTCGTTCAAGCGCCCGGTCAAACTGGACGACACCCTGACCGTCACCCTCACCGTAGTGCGCAAAGAACCGAAGAATCGCGTGGTACTCCAGTGCGATGTGCGCAATCAGAATGACAGCCAAGTGGTGACCGGCGAGGCGAAAGTCATCGCCCCCACCGAGAAAATCTCACTGCAAAAGCCACGCCTGCCGAAAATTACTATCGAAAGCTGAGGTCGGGCCCTGTCAGCCCGGGAGGAAATCGATCGGGAATCGAACCTTCCGGGTTTCGACATTGTCTGCGCCAAAATTGAACATCTGTACCCGCATGGCAATGCGTTGCTCCAGGGCCGGGTTGCCCAGCTCTGAGCTGACCACCTGGCATGCGGACACCGAGCCGTCCGGCTCTATCACCAGCTCCAGGGTGACTTTGCCTTCCAGCGTCGGGTCCTGTCGCAGTTCCCGCTGGTACAGGCCGTAGAGCACACTTTTCTGGGTATCAAACACCTGCCGGATATTGCTCATGGCCCGCTCACCTACCGAGGGCCTGGCCGGGGTTGCCGGGTCAACCGCCACTTCCCGGGGCGCAGAAACAGTTTGCATGCTATGCTCTGCCAGCGCCACTTCCCGGGCCGGCCCCTCACGGCTCTGGACGCCGCCACTGCCGGCTAACACCCTGGAGCGGTCGCCTTCCGGTTGCTGCACCTCTGCCTGTGCATCACCAATATTGGCGGTTCGATTCTCGGGCCGGGCTGAGGGCTCTGGCGCCTTCAGTGCCGCAAGCCGGTCTTTCATGGCAAACAAACCAGAACGTGCGGCATTTTCCCTCGCCTGTTCAGTGGTCTGCTCTTGGGGTGCCGAGACCCTGGGTTCCGGACGGGGTTCCGGGTCGGCCACGACCGGTTCAGCTTCCGCCCGCTCGGGTTCAGGCTCCGGCGAGGGCTCTGGCTCTGGCTCTGGCTCTGGCACTTCAACTACAGCGGGTTTTGGCGCCTCCACCAACTGCGCCAGCCGCGGCGGAATGCGCTCTGCTTCCGACCGTTCCCGTTCGGGCACCTGCAGGTTTGGAATGATGAGCGCCGGCACCAGAAACAACGCAAGCATGACTGCGAGTATCACACCGAAACGCGCGCTCTCCCATCCATCTCTGCTCCAGGGAAGGCGGGAAATTTGTGTGCCTGGCTTGCGTTCAGCCATTGCGCACCTCCCCCTCTACCGCCAGCCGGACCTGCCGGAAATCCTCGTCCACGCAGGTTTGCATGATCTTGCGCAGTAACCGGTAGTCGGTCTCTTTCCCCGCCATGATGGTGACTTCCAGTCCCTGATCTGGCACTTCCGCCCATCGGCCCCGTCGATACGCCAGCTCCTCAGACAGGCCCGCAATGTGAGTGTCCGAGGCCTCAATGCCGTCCAGCCTCGCCACTTCCCGGCCCTGAACCAGAATGGATCGGCCACTGACCTGCACGGTCAGGTTCTCCACGGCTTCTTTCTCCGCCGTCGAGGTGGGCAAAGGCACGTCTGCTGTATTCTGCATTACCTTCACATCGGAGGAATTCACCATCAGAAAGAACACGAGAATGGTGAATATATCCATCAGCGACACCAGGTTCAGGCCACCGGCCGTATGCATCCTGCCGTAATGGCGTTGGCGCAGACGGGCGCGACGCGATGCCTTCATACTCCACCCCCGTCTGCTGCTGACGCACTCTGCGCAAGGGTACGATCTTCGCCTGCATCCATCAGGGACACATCCGGGAACAACTCAGCCTCCACCACGCTGGCGGCAACCACTGCCGGGTAAGAGCGGACTGTGTCCATAACGGTTACCAGTGTCTGATAATCCACATCCGGGCCTACTTCCAGGGTTACGTCGGTCTTTTCGGGCATACGGGCCTTGATCTGCTGAAGAAGGGCGCTGAGCCCCTGGTAGTCCTGGCCGCCATCCTTGACCGGAAGCACTTCAATCAGCCCGCGCTCACTGTCGGCCACTTCCAGGCCACCGGGAATAACAGTGACCACCAGCCGGAAATTTTCAGAGGCTGGCGCCTGCCCGGCTTCCATCCCCGGAAAATTCAGCTCTATCATGCGGATCTGCGTGAATACCATGCCCAGCAACAACACCGGTACCAGCACAATCATCAGGTTCAGAAACGCGGTAATGTCCAGATCCGCCTGAGCCGTCAGCCTGCGATGTCTGCGTCTCATATCGCCATACTCCTGTTTACACTGGCTGAAACACGAAGTGCATCAGGCGGCTACCCTGCCGGCGTCGGGATCTGACACCATATTCAACAGCTTGACCCCGGCCATCTCGAAACTGTCCACGATTTCATTGGTTCGGGTTTGCAGCAAGGCGTGGAACAACAGCAAGGGAATGGCGGATATCAGGCCAAAGGCGGTGGTGTTCATGGCTACCGAGATGCTTTCCGACAACAAGGTGGCCTTCTGGGCAGGATCGGCTGCGGCAACGGCGGTGAACGCCGCGATCAGGCCAATGATGGTACCAAGCAGGCCCAAAAGAGTGGCCACATTGGCCAGGGTTGCCAGGTACTGAGTGCGCTTTTCCAGGCGCGGCAGTACTTCCATCAAACCTTCCTCCATAGCGTATTCGATATCTTCACGGCGGCTGTTATTCAACAACCGGGAAATACCCGCCCCGAGCACCGAGGCAATGGCACTGTCGGAACTGGTTGCCGCCTTCATGGCGCGCTGGTAGTCCCGTTTTTGCAGGGCGGGCAGAATACCGCGCTCAAACGCCAGGCGGTTGCGCCGCCGCACCGACCCCAGATAAAGAAACCGTTCAAGCGTGATCGCCAGCCCCAGCGCCAACACAATGGCAATGGGGTACATGAATGGACCGCCGTCCTGAAAAAATCGAATGATGGTATCGAGCATGCCTTTGTCTCCGTTTACTGCAGGGTCACGGTTGGCCCGGACCGGCCGCATTCACGGCTGGCTTCAGGACCAATGGGTTCAGGGATTCCCGGAACTGGCGATGATTCTCCAGCACCTGAGGGGAAAGGGGTTGGTTAAGCTCCGGCGCCTGGCTATTGAGCTCTGCCCTGGGCCTTCTGGGCAGCGTCGGGTTCTGCCAGGGCAGAATGTAAAGCACCCTGGGGTCATCGTCCCCCACGCTGGCAGACAAACCGCTCACTGTCAGGGCCGATTGTTCCGGGTCTTCCGCGGTGGCCGCCTGGAAAAAACCACTGGCCAGCACAACAATGCAGAGGCGGAGAAGATTCCGGCCGATGCTCATTGCAGCCTCCGCTCAAGGTCGGCAATCCAGCCGGCGACCAGCTTGTCTTCCTCACCGGTCAACGCCCGGTATCGCTGGTAATGGACCAGTGCCTTATCAAGATCCAGCAGATAAAGCTCACTGATCACCGCCAGGTTGTAATGCAGTTGGGCAACCTCTGGAGCCGCCTCCACGCCCTGCTCCAGCAGGTTGGCCGCGTCCCGGAAACGGTTTTGCTGTTTCAGCAAAAGCGCCAGGTTATTGACCGTTGTCGCGTCGCTGGGGTCCAGGGCCACCGAGGTCTGCCAGGCCTTGATGGCCCCAGGGATGTCGCCGTTCTCATGGGCGTTCACCCCCTTTATGGCCCACTCTCTCGCCTGTTCCGGTGAATGCACAGGCTGCACCGCGGCCCGCTCGGGGGTTTTGCCGGGGCCAGTAGCGCAAGCGGTCAAACCCACCAGAACCGAGATGATCAGGGCACGTTGCGCGTAGTGAAAACCTTTAAGCACCTTCGTTCTCCTCCATGTTCCAGCTCATCCAGCGAAGTTCACGGTCGTAACGCCCCGGGTGCATGACGGCCAGCGCCTTCAGGCTCTGACCAATCCATTCATCAAAACCCTGGCTGGCAATGCGCCCGTGATTCCTGGAATGCAATTCCATTGCCCGCTCTTCCAGCGGCCAGGCTTCTTCTTCCAGAAGCATCTGGTATTGCATGGCTTCCAGCTCATTGAGTTCTGACGGTACCTCAGAAGCCATTAAGTCTGCCGCCAGGGTGCGATAGAGCTCGGCCCTTCGGTATAGCACCTCTGATGCCACAGTTTCTCCGGCAAAGGATTCCGCTTCGAGGAAATAGGCCTGGGCCTGCTCCATTGCCTTTTGCTTGCGTTCAAGTGCCCGCTCCAGGGGATGTTCCAGGCGGATGCCAGCAAATTCCTGAGCCACCGAAGCACCCAGGGCCAGCGCCGCCTTGCCGGCCCACAGCAGGGTTTCTTCCGAGTGCCACTGGCTAGCTGCTTCACGGGTGACCATCGCTTTCTGCTGGCGCACTGAATCAACACCGGATTCAATCAACCTCTGGCGCATGGTTTGCTGCTGCACATGATCAGCCGCCGCATCCGGATCCGGAGCAACCGCCAGCCAATCCACATACAGGGCATTGCGCTCGGGCAATTCACCGGCCTGGTGGTAGAGCGCCGCAGCGCGTAGCTTCAGCGGCCAGGGGTTTTGCGCACGTTCAGAGGCCGCCATCAATTCGCCGGCTGCTTTCAGAGGTTGACGGGATTCGTGGTAGGCGTAGACCAGTTTTTCACTGACCTCATCCGTGAGCTCATGGGCGGGGTAGTCGAGCCGGAAACGGTTCAGCTCGTTAATGGCCGTTTGCCATTCAGAAGCCTTGAGCAATGCATTACTGGCATCAAAGCGCGCCCGGATGGCAATCTCGGAATCGGGTAAAACGGAATTCACGCGCTGAAAATGGGCGACCGCCACGGCAGTGTCGCCACTGGCGGCCGCTTTCTCTCCCTGCCGGTAGATGGCGGTCGCCAGCTGCTCACGAATCTGCTCCGGTTCATCCTGAGTCGTGGCCACATCAGGCGCGCTGTCCACCAGCATCAGCGCCTGTCGCCAGGCCCGCTCTTCCAGCCCGTACTCCCCCGTCCTCTGACGCACCCGGGCGGTCACCAGCCAGGCGGCATAACGTTCTTCGTTATTCGCCGACTCAAGAACCAGTGTCGAGCGCGCATAAGCCAGCGCCTCATCCTGAGCACCAATCTCGTACCAGCGGTTTGCCAGGTCAGCCCTCAAACCTGAAAGCCTGGCGTCCTGCGCAAAGGTATTGCCGAATTGTTGCTCTTCACTGGACAATTCCGTCAAGACGCCTCGGTATGCCCCGGCAGCGCTCTCCTCTAGGGTCGATCTCAACACCTTGATAGCAGCCCAACCGGCCTCGGCCGCATCGGCGTATGGCTGGCCGTAACCCCGAGCGCCGTAAGCGGCGCTGCGATAGTTCTCCAGAGCCTTGTCACGATTGCCGGCCTGTAACCGGGCGTCGCCGGCCAGATGCAACAGTTTGCCCGTGTCGCCGGAATGGCCTGCAAGTGCTTCATAGTAGCCGGCCGCACTGGTCCAATCCTGTGCGGCGTAATGGTAATCCCCGAGGAAGCGCGCATAGTCCTGCCAGAGGGCCTGCTGTTGGCCCTTCAACTCTTGATACTCTGGCTGTGATTGGTATCGGGCCACATAATCTGCCCTCGCTTCACGAGCCTTACTGGTGTCGCCCGCCATCCGCCAGTAATCCACACTCTGAGCCAGGAAATCCGGAGCGGCTGAATGCTCGGGGTAGTTCCCGGCAAACGCCTGGTTGATGCCAACGGCCAGATCAAAACGCCCTTCAAGGGCATGCAAATCTGCCAGCCGGTCGTAAAGCAGGTGCGGCCAGGCCACTGGCGCTCGGTTGCCAAGCCACGCGGCCAATGTCGCAGAGTTGTCAGTCCGGGCGGCCATCAAAGCCAGCACCCGAAAACTGTCTTCAATCATGTCCAAACCAGTCTGCGGCGGATCCAGCAACGTGGCTTCGCTGGGCAGGTGTTGATCCAGCAATGCCATAAACGTCTCCGCCGACCGGTTCCAGGCCGCGGGCCCCTGTTTGAATTGGCTCCAACCCAGCATGTAACGGGCTTTCATGGCCAGGTCCTGGTGACCGTCACCTTCAATCAACTGCCGATACCCGGTTTCCGCTTCCTGATACTCGCCGGTGTTATAGGCGGCTTCGGCAATCCGGAACCGGGCTTCCGGCACCAGTGATGAGCGAGGGTACAGGCCCACCAGCTGTCTGAGTCGCTGGATGGACTCTTCATGCTGCCCAGTCAGTGCATGGGCTTTGGCCATCTGATAGAGCAACTCGTCGAGTTTGCCGGAGAAGGATCCGCGGGCCAGGATGCTTTCATAGCTGGCCAGAGCCTCTTCATAGACCGCCGACTGCTGCTCATCGGAGAAGCCAATATCCTGGCCGGAACGGTCTCGGATATTATTGAGGCGATTCAGCGCATCAATACGGACTTCAGGTTCGTCGGACTTCTCGAACAGTTTCTGATAGCGACGAGCCACCTCTTTCGGCGAGATTGCAGGCAGGGGGCGGCTTTCAAACTTGAGAAACACCGGGCGCATATCGCCCAGGGTTTCGCCATCCCGGCCGAGTTCCACACGGAACGATTCCTGGGCCGCTACGCTCCCACCTGGAACTGCAGATATCAGGATGACAGCGAGCGACAACCGACGCACAAACTGACGATTCATCGGGCAGCCTCCCCGATGTTTTCCAGCGCAAGATACTCGTATAGGTGCGCAATCTGTTGTTCGGTTTTATCCAGGGAGTGGGCCATCCGCTGCTGTTCAGCGGCAACCAGGGCCAGTGCCTTTTTATCAAGGTAGTCAGCAGCCCGGGCGCGGGCTTTGCTCACACGGGTCTGCAGGCTGGAGATCTCGCCCCGCAATTGCCGGGCCTCGGCAAGGTTGTCCCGCAACTGCTCTTGCCTGCCGGCTTCACGACGGGGCAAGGACGACAGACGCTGCCCACCAGACTGAAGCAAACGCTGCAACTGCCGGAGCCGGGCGATGTGATCTGCACTCAATGGGCGATCCGTAAGCTGTTCAAGTTGCCGGGTTAACGTGTCTTGCTGCTCCTGCAACGCGGCAAGTTGGCTGCCCCCACCACCATGATGGTTGTTTTCCAGGGCGCCGATAAATACATCGAGATCATGCTTGCTGCTCTCCAGCGAGAACGCCAGATCATCAAGCCGGGCTACCCGGCCAACCGCCGCCTGCCCCTCGGCGCTCTCAAGGAAGCGAAGGAGGTAAGCCAGCCGGGGCTGGGTCAACGTTCGGCTGTCGGCAAGGAACCATTGGGTATCAGCGCCCCGTGCGTCTGCCACCAACGCCTTGTAGGCACCTTCAGCACGGATTCGCTCTGCGAGCGAACCAAGCGTTACCCGCTCCCCTTCGTAGGCTGCGTTGGCAGCAAGCCAGGCTTCACCGGCCTGCCCCGGATAACCCGCCAGATCGTATCCACGGCCCATTCCGATCCAGGCATCGGCCACCCCGGGAAACGCCAGCGGGAATTTCTTGGCACGGTGCCAGCTCTGCATCGCCGCCCGGTGATTGCCCTTTTCGGACAAGGCAAAACCATGCAGGTACAAGGCCTGGGGGGTGTAATAGCTCTCCAGAGAGACTTTCTCAAGGAAGTCAGTGGCCTTGTCGTAATCCTGATTGCGCACAGACAAATAGCCTGCCCGGAGATAAAGCTGATTGCGCAGATCCGCGCTACGGGCACTGTCGGGGTCTTTCGCAGCCATGGCCATGGCAACCCTCAAAGACACCAGGGCCCTTGATGGATCAAGGTCATCCCGGGCGAAATCGCCCGCCAGGTTCATATAGCCCACTGCGGCCCAGTATCCGTTGTCCATACTGGCAAGGTATTGGCCGGCACGATCCGTTTTCCCCTGCTGCCGCTGTGTTTCCGCAAGGTTCAGCAGTGCTCTCTGGCGCACCTCGCCAAACCCGGTTCGGGCAGCCTCCTGATACCACTGCACTGCTTCGACCTGATTACTCTCTGCCTCTGCCAATCGGGCAAGCTCCAGAGCGGCATCGGCGCGATGAACGTTGCTGTTGAACACACGCTCCAGCAACGGTTTCGCCTCGCTGGTCTGGCCACTGGCCAGCAATACTCGCGCGCTAAGGTAGTCGGCGGAATCGCCTTTGACCTGGCCAGCCAGAGGAATAGCCTGTGCGATATTCCCGGTGTCCAGCGCAAACCGGGCAACACCAGCGGCCAGCTCTGTCGGCTCAGATTCCGAGGCTCCTGCCTGAGGCACCGCCAGGGTAAAAAGCACCAGCAAAGCCCGGGCAGCGCAATGAACGTTGCGAACAGGTCCCGTCATGATCGGCTACTTCCATTCCTGGAACGTGACTTCCGGCTCGTAGTCCGGAGCCCGGGCATCGAGATTCATCTGCAGGCGCAAGGTACCCGGGCGTTTATCAAACCGGTGAACCACCTCACGGCGGACAAAGCGCTTATTGGCAGCCCGGGCGTTGATCACCGTCTTCAGCTGGTGGTTGCCGTCAGCCATATTGCCAACGAATAGCTGCTGCACCCCACCCTGCTCCAACGACGTTCGCTCTGTGGCGCTGTATAGATGGGACGCTACGGGCTGATCGTTGATAAAGAGTTCAACAGAATCAAGATTGAGTGCCTGCCGGTTTCCCAGGGTCAGGAACACCGAGACTCGGGTATCCACCGGGTGCAGCAAGCGTTGCTCAAGGGCATGCACCGATGCCGAATGACGGGTAACGTCCGCTGTCAGGCGGTTGATTTCATCGTCCAGCGATGAAGCTGAAACAGAGCCGAATGCCAGTGCGGCAATCATTCCGGATATCCAAAGCCCCTTGGTCCCTGGGACAATCCGGCAGTGTTGTGATTTTTGTTTGCCGAACATAATTTTCCTGCCGTGCGATCTCGGGCCCCGGCATAACCGGGCACCGTTACAATTCGAAATAAAGAGTAACACCCGCTAACAACCAAGAACGGTATCCAATTCACCAAATGAAACTTTCACCGGCAGTGGCGTAATAATAAGTGTCGAGTTATTTGACAGAACAAAAGGCGGGAGCGGGAAAGACCGGTCGACATGACCGAGCAAAAAGAGTAACTAATTGATAATTATAAACTAATTTCGGGTGGCCCAAGGCTTGCTACGGGGAAATCGGCGGGAGCGCCTTCTGGCAACCCCCGCTTGAATATGCCGAGCTTTGCCGATGCCCTCAACCGCATCGGCTTTTTTTATCCGCCCACCTCGATCCGAACTACTTGCTCAGGTGTTTCATGGCGGATTCAAGTCCCTCAATGGTCAGAGGGTACATATGATTATTGACCAATTGTTTGGTTATGCCCAGCGAACCACCGCTACCCCAGTAACTTTCCGGTAGCGGGTTCAGCCAAACCACCTTGCGGAAATGCTCCGACACCCGCTGGAACCAGGTAGCGCCAGCTTCTTCGTTCCAGTGCTCAATGGATCCACCCGGATGCGTTATCTCATAAGGTGCCATGGTGGCGTCCCCAACAAAAATAACCTTATAGTCCGGAGTGTACTTGTGCAGGATGTCCCAGGTGCTCAGGGTCTCATTCATGCGGCGAATATTGTTCTTCCACACACTCTCATAGATAAAATTGTGGAAGTAGAAATACTCCATGTGCTTGAACTCGAGCCTGGCGGCGGAGAACAGCTCTTCACATACTTTGACGTGCGGGTCCATGGAGCCGCCGACGTCGAAGAAGATCAGAACCTTCACCGCGTTGTGCCGCTCTGGCACCATTTTCAGATCCAGGTAGCCGGCGTTGCGGGCGGTGGAACGGATGGTGTCGTCCATATCCAGTTGATCTGCCGCACCCTGTCGAGCGAATTTACGCAACCGACGCAGCGCCACCTTTATATTCCGTAGCCCCAGGGTGATGCTGTCGTCCAGATCACGGTATTCCCGTTTCTCCCAGACCTTGACGGCCCGGCCATGGCGACCGTTCTTCTGGCCAATGCGGAAGCCCTCAGGATTGTAGCCATTGGCGCCAAAGGGTGAAGTTCCGCCGGTACCGATCCATTTATTGCCACCGGCGTGGCGCTCGTTCTGCTCTTCCATGCGCTTCTTGAAAGTTTCAATCAACTCCTCAAGGCCACCCAGGGACTCAATCTTGGCTTTTTCCTCTTCGGTGAGGTGCTTCTCGAACTCGGCCCTTAGCCAGTCATCGGGAATCAGGGCTTCGAGCAGATCATCAAGGTTCTCGATGCCTTCAAAATACGCCTTGAAGGCCCGGTCAAACTTGTCGAAGTGCCTTTCGTCTTTCACCAGGCACACCCGTGCCAGGTAATAGAACTCCTCCATGTCTGCGAACGCCAGACGCTGCTGGATAGCTTCCAGCAGGTCAAGGAACTCTCGCAGACTGGCCGGAACCTTGGCCCGGCGCACTTCGAGGAAAAAATCGATCAACATAAAGCGAAACTCTTGCCAGAGATCAGTTGCGGCGACGTGCCATAAACGCCAGCTTCTGCAGCAGGTGCACGTCTTGCTCGTTCTTCACCAGGGCGCCATACAGAGGCGGCAGTGCAGAACTGCTGTCCTTCTCCTGAAGCGCCTTGGCAGACAGCTCATCGGCCATCAGCAGTTTCAACCAGTCAATCAGCTCCGAGGTGGACGGCTTTTTCTTCAGCCCGGGCACCTTGCGCACGTCAAAGAACACTTCGAGGGCATCACGCACAACCTGTTGCTGAAGGCCCGGGAAATGCACATCCACGATGTCTTTCATGGTGTCGTGGTCCGGGAAGCTGATGTAGTGGAAGAAGCACCGGCGCAGGAAGGCGTCCGGCAGCTCCTTTTCGTTGTTACTGGTAATGACCACAATCGGGCGTTTCTTCGCTTTCACGAACTCCTGGGTCTCGTATACGAAGAACTCCATGCGGTCGAGTTCCAGCAGCAGATCGTTCGGGAACTCGATGTCGGCCTTGTCGATTTCATCGATCAGGAGCACCACCTGCTCATCGGCCTCGAAGGCCTCCCAGAGCTTGCCCTTGACGATGTAGTTGCGGATGTCCTTGACCTTTTCATCGCCCAGCTGGGAATCACGAAGGCGGGATACCGCATCATACTCGTACAGGCCCTGCTGGGCCTTGGTGGTGGATTTGATGTGCCAGGGAATCAGGCGCATACCCAGCGCCGCGGCCATTTCTTCTGCCAGCAGGGTTTTTCCGGTGCCGGGCTCGCCTTTGATCAGCAACGGGCGCTGGAGCGCGATTGCTGCGTTTACAGCCATCTGCAGGTCATCGGTGGCTACGTATTTATCGGTACCGGTAAACTTCATGTGTCTGTTTCCTGTTGGTTACTTTTTCTGATCTTCGTCGTCTTTATCGGTGTCGTCGGCCTCGGACTTGTCCGTGGCCTCGTCATCCGCCTCTGATTCGTCCAGGTCTGGCAGATCATCGAACTCAGACAAGTCAAAGTCTTCAAGACCAAACTCATCATCGTCGTCTTCCTCTGGCTCTGGCTCTGGCTCTGGCTCTGGCTCTGGCTCTGGCTCTGGATCAGTCTCGGCCAAAGTCTCATCGTCTTCCGGCTCTTCGTTAACCGCATCATCGGCAACGGGAATCTGGTCATCTTCCGTTTCCGGAACCTCATCGCGTTCAAGCGATTCGGTCATTTCCGGGATATCCTCGGGCTCCGGCGTTTCATCCGGTTCGCTGTCTGACACAGCTGCTGCCACCACAGGGATCTCCGGCTCCTCCTCCGGCAGATCCTCCAGGGTCTCTCTCTCCGCTGCGGCGGCCTGCTCAGCCTCGGCAATGGACTTTTTCTGGCGCCAGGCGAAAAGCCCCAGCCCGATAATGACCACCAGTAAGGCTGCACCCGCTCCAAATGCCCAGACCGGTATTCCCCACAAAGTGCCTTTTTCCGGTACGTGAACCGGTTCCGGTTGTGGCTCCGAGGGAGCTTCTGCTTGTTCAGGCTCAGGCATTGGTTCGGGGTCTGCGACAGGCGCCGGCACCTCGACCGGTTCTGGCTCAGCCGGCGCCTCGGGCTCAACCCGTTCACTGAGGTCGGGTACCAGGGGCTCAGACACCACCGCCAGCTCAGGTTCCTCACCCGGCAATGTAAAAGCGGTCATTGCACTGAATTTCCGGGAGAATGTACCGCCGTCTGCCACCACATCAATCTGATACCGCCCGGGAGCAGGCAGCCGCGTCACGGTATCCCGATACACGCCATCTTCCGGAGGCTGGTCGCCAGACAGCACCTTGGTGCCCCGCCGGCCATCATTGGCGGTGATCGACAGGCTTACCTGCATCACACCCAGAAAATCCCGATTCCTGATCTTCTCGGATTCCTCGAAAAACACGACCTCCAGATTGAACGGCGTTTCTTCCGAGAATTCTGATGGCACCTCACTCACGGCCATGCGCAAGTCACTGACAACCGTCACCCGGCTACCTTGGCCGAGGTCTCCAACAATACGCCATCGCCCGGCGGCCGGTTCAGTTACGGTAATCAGGTCGTAACCCGGCTCAACAGCCCACCGCACGTTGTCTGGCAGATTATTGGCCGTGAACGGCTCGCCATCCGGCTCAGAAAGGGCCAGGCTTCGTGCTTCGGCGTCAGAGCCGCCCGTGAAGATCAAAGCGGTAAATTCCCGAACGCCAGCATCCACCGCAAAGCCATCGCCCTCAATGGGAATCTGTTCTTGCGGTACGGCCGTGTTCAGGGCATCCGCAAACGCCAGGTTGAGCGCTTCAGCGGTTTTGGCCAGTTGAAAGCTGCCGCCGGTTTCCCGGGCCAGGCGCTGCAGGAAGGTGATGTCTGCCAACTCCGACAGGCCGACAGTATGGATAGTGGCGCCTTTGGCTTTCAGGGAAGGCAGCAGGGTTTCAAGGATACGCCGCTCCTCTTCACGGCTGGCAGCCTCACCGCCCGGAATATCAACCTTGCCGTCACTCAGAAGAATCAGGTGGGTGTTTTCCAGTGTTCCGCCAGACAACCAGTCGTCGCTGGCCTTTTCCATAGCCAGCCCGAGATTGGTATAGAGGGCCACGGAATTGATCTGCTCGGAACGCTCTATCACCCTGTTACGCCAGGCGTCATCAACAGTGGCGTGGGGTACCAGCATGTTGACATACTGGCCAAAGGTCCAGACACCGGCTTCGGCACCCGCTGGCAGCATCCGAGCCAACAAGCGTACCGCCGGCCGGCGAAGGTTCTCCGGGTCGGTTTCCTTCATAGAGCCGGAGATATCAACAATGATGCGCACGTCGGCCTGCTCGGGTAATGTCAGACCTGAATCCTGGGCACTGGAATGCGCTGGCACAAAACTGGCCAACACCAGCATGAGGATTACCTGAACTCGCTTCATAGCTACCCTTACCTGTCTGATATTTCGCACGTTCTTGGAGTTATTTGCGCACCAGCCGATACCGGACAAGATCCAGAATCCAGACCAACAACATCACCAGAGCGGCAATGCTGAAATTCAGCAGTGCCCTGCCGGCCGCGTCGGCGTCTCCCAGAATAAGTTCGTAACCGGCGAACAACCAAGCGGGAATCCACCAGCCTGCAAGCTCTGCAGACTCTACGGGCGTCAGAAATAAAACAACCAGGGCCGACAGCAGCAACGTCCGCACACCATAGAATGGCAGTATCCGAAACAGCGCTTTCATCATGTAGAACAACACAACGAAAGCGACTGCGTAGGCCGCCCAGAAAATTCCGTAAGCTAGTGAAGCATCAGTATCGATCATTACAGAACCCAGTGAATAATGTGGTCTTCCCAATCCTCTTCCGGCACGCCGTCCTCAGAGACGACTTTGCCTTTTACCGAAACCCCGGCGCGATGCACGGATTCAGGATCACCGGATCGCAAGGGGTGCCAGTCCGCAAGGGGCCGGCCTTCCGCCAACGTTCGGTAAGCACAGGTGTACGGTAACCAGTGGTAGTCTGATACCGTTTCCGGTGTCAGAACCGTACAACCCGGAACTTTCTTCAGCCGGTCAGAATACACGGTACAACGGCAGGTTTGCGTATCCATGTAACCGCAGACCAGGTCGGTGTGGTACACCTCGCCGGTGTCTTCGTCTTCAAGCTTCTGCAGGCAACAAAGCCCGCAGCCATCACACAGAGATTCCCACTCTGACCGGGTCATTTCGTTCAGGTGCTTACGCTGCCAGAAGGGAATCTCTGCAATCATTGTCCACGCTGCTCGATTTTTCGCCGAAAATCAACAATATAAGTTTCCTGCTCTTCCGGCATCTGCAGAAAGAAATCCTTCTCGGCCAACGCCTCCAGCACTTCTTTACCGGTGGTCCTGGCGAGCTTTTTGTCTGGGCTCAACAGCAGATCCATAGCGTGAACCGGCTGCCCGAAGATCGAACGCAAAGCCTCCGGGAGATCATCCCAAACCTGGCCACGGCGAACATAGATGTAGGTATCGCTTTTTTTACTGCTGCGAAACACCGATACAAATTCACGGTCTTTCATTGTACGAGAAGCTCCTCAATTTCCGGGACGACCGGCGCCAGTATATCCCTGCGCCAGCCTTCAAAAAACGGATTACCTGCCATGATGCCCTCTTCAATAACGCCTTCAAGGCGTTTTCTTGGCGCCAGCAATTCAATGGGTATATCAGTATCTTCTGCCACTTTTCTGAAGCAACGCTTGACCTTTTTGAACAGCGCTTGCTGATCTCGGGTCAGCGGCCTGGGTATGGGCTTCAGATCGGTGTGGTCAGCTTCTCTGGCACCCCGAACCAATTCCAGCAGGTGTTCGCCATAACGCTTTACAATGCCGCCCGGAACGCCCTGGACATCATTGAGGGCTCTGAGCGAGCCAGGGCAGCGCTCGGCAATGGCTATCAGCAAGCCATCATTCAACACTCGGTTTCGGGGGCGATCCAACCGCCGGCACTCCTGTTCCCGCCAAACCACCAAGGCCTGCAGAACCGCCTGCTGTTCCCGATTCAGTGTCCAGCCACCACGAAGTTTCAGGTAGTGTTGCCCGGCGTCCTCCAGGCTGGCTGCTTCATCCGCAAAGCGCTGTGACTCGTCGGCCATAGCCTGTTCCAGCCCGCGCTCGCGCAAGCCGTGGCAAACCCACTCATACACCGGTTGCAAAAAACGGATATCATCCAGGGCATAGCGCTCCTGTTCCGGGCTCAATGGCCTGGCCACCCAGTCGGACCGGGTAACGGATTTATCCAGGGTTTCACCGAACAGGGTTTCCACCAGGCGGGCATAACCCACCGAAAACCCGGCACCGGCCAGTGCCGCGCCAATCTGGAGGTCCAACACACCTTTAGGCATCACATCCAGCCAATGCCGGAACAGCTCAAGGTCTTCGCTCATGGCGTATAACAGCTTTGGTCGCTGGCTATCCGCCAGCATCTCCCGAAACCGTTCGGAGGCCTCGGCTACGTCCGGATCAATCAGCCAGAACTCACCGCCGCCACCCAGCTGCACCAGACCGGGAATGGGATAGAAGGTAGAGACTCGCTCAAATTCTGTGTCCAGCACCACCGGTACCCCGGGCTCGAGGGCGTCCAGCCAGTTGTCCAGGGTATCTGGCTCGCGAATCCAGCGAACAGTGTCAGGGGCCGGGGGAATGGTAACGGCCGGTGCGGAAAGAGTCATGGAGGAACCTGAGACGTTATTCAGACAGGGGCTTTCGGCCCCGGAATGCATGGGTAAGTGTGAAGCCATCTACATAGCCCAGCTCGCCACCCACCGGAATGCCATGGGCCAGACGGGTGATCAGGATATTCTGGCCATCCAGGCGGTCAGCGATGTAGTGGGCAGTTGCCTCGCCTTCGACGGTGGGATTGGTCGCCAGGATCAGTTCAGTCACACCCTCTTCGCGGACCCGCTGTAGCAACCGTTCAATACCGATTTCTTCCGGGCCCACGCCATCAATCGGCGACAAGTGCCCCATCAGCACGAAATAACTGCCCCGATAATCGCCGGCCTGTTCGATGGCAAGCAAGTCAGAAGGACTTTCCACAACGCACAGGGTGCCGGTACGCCTCTCCGGCTTCTCGCAGATGTTGCAGATTTCGGTGTCAGAAAAGTTCTGGCAGCTGTCGCATCGACGCACGCCATCCATCGCCTGGCTCAGGGCGCTGGCCAGCCGGGAGCCTCCAGAGCGGCCCCGCTCCAGCAGATGAAATGCCATGCGCTGTGCCGTTTTCTGACCAACTCCGGGCAAACACCGGAGGGATTCAACCAATTCATCAACCAGGGGGCTGAATGCCATGAACGCTCCTCAAAGACTATGGCGGGCCGGGCCCAGGTTCAGAACGGCATCTTGAATCCGGGGGGCATACCCATTCCGGACATCATGCCAGACATCTTTTCTTTCTGATTTGCCTCAACACGGCGAACGGCATCGTTAACGGCCGCTGCCAACAGATCTTCAAGAATCTCTTTGTCTTCAGACAGCAGCGACGGATCAATGTCTACCTTGCGAACGTCGTGGCGACCGTTCATGGTCACTTTGACCAGGCCGGCACCGGACTCGCCTGTGACTTCCGCCTTGGCAATCTCTTCCTGGGCCTTCTGCATCTGCTCCTGCATCTGCTGCGCCTTTTTCATCAGGTCGCCCATGTTATTCATCATGTGTTTATCTCCTGCCTGTCTCTATGGGACGGATGCTTTCTTCAACCACCCGCCCTTCAAATCGTTCAACAATGCTCTTTACCACCGGGTCCTGACGGATCGCTTGCTCTGCCGCTTTCTGCCTGGCTGCCCGCTGGCGTTCTTCCCAGGCGGCCGGGGTATGAAGCCCTGGCTCACCCTGCTCTATTCTCAGTGAAGTGGCATCACCGAAGCGGGATCTCAAGGCTGCCAGTATTTTTTCTTCATGGCGCGCATTCAGCAGCCGGGCGTGGCCTTCATCCAGGGTTAACACCACGGTTTGACCGTCCATCGCCATGGCACTGTAGCTGGCGAGGTTGCCGGGCATGCCAGTAATCTCCAACTGGCGAAAATCCCGTTCCCATACAAATCCGTCCGCGGTTACCGGCTCCTGATTTTCGACAACCGACTCAACCTCCGGTTCCACCGGGCCTTGAGGTTGGGCTTCCTCAAACACCGGCGGTTCGGTGGGCTCAAGTGCAATATTACTGACCAAAGTCTCTGGCTCTTCAACCTCCGCGCTCAGAGCCGGGTCGCCGGGGTCTGGATCCCAGGGCGGAGCATCCATCATGGGCGGCTCGGGTTCCGGTTCTGCCGAGTCAGCCTCGGCTGGACGGTGTGCCTGTGCTGATTCTGGAATCGGCCGCGGCTCTTCCACCGGCTCAGGATTCTGCGCGGGCGCTGATGCCTGCTCAGCTACCGGTGCAGGCTGATGGCTCTGGGCAGGGGCAGGGTCGGGTTCCGGTTCGGCGCGCGCCTGGCCCTCATTGCCACCAGAAGCAATGGTTGGCGGCTCACGGCGATCAGCCCCCGGCCGGAAAGCCAACATCCGGAGCAGAGTCATTTCAAACCCCATGCGGGCATCGGGTGTAACCGCCAGATCTTTACGCCCCATCAACGCCGCCTGATAGAACAGCTGGGCGTCTTCCGCGCTCAACTGTTTCGCCAGTGACTGAACCTGGGCGGCATCGCCCAGGGCATTGTCGGCACTGCCCGGTACTACCTGTTCCATGGTGACCCGGTGAAAGAGGGATAGCAGATCCGCAAGAATGACGGCGTAATCCGGCGCAAAATCTGAAATGCGGCTGATCTCCGCCAGCAAACCGGGGCCATCCCGCTCAACCAGCGTTGCAACAATGCGCTCAATGTCACGCTGATCAATGGTGCCCAGCATATTGCTGACATCACTGGCAGCCAGATTCTGGTTGCCGAAGGCGATCGCCTGGTCGGTCAGACTCAGGGCATCACGCATGCTGCCGTCCGCTGCCCGGGCAAGCAGCCAGAGCGCAGGCTCCTCAAAGGGAATCTGCTCTTCGGTCAGTACGTGCTTGAGGTGGCCTACGATGTGCTCCGGTGTCATCCGCTTCAGGTTGAACTGCAAACAACGGGATAGCACCGTCACCGGCAGTTTCTGGGGATCGGTCGTAGCCAGAAGGAATTTGACGTGCTCGGGCGGCTCTTCCAGGGTCTTCAGGAAGGCATTGAAGGACTGGTTGGTGAGCATGTGTACCTCATCGATGAGGTATACCTTGTAGCGGCCGCGACTGGGAGCGTACTGAACGTTGTCTGTCAGTTCACGCATGTCGTCAACACCGGTGCGGGAGGCCGCATCGATCTCGATCAGGTCAACAAACCGCCCTTCCAGGATTTCCTGGCAACTGCCACACTTGCCACACGGATTGGCGGTAATGCCTGTTTCGCAATTAAGGCAACGGGCCAGCAATCGACCGATGGTGGTTTTACCCACGCCCCGGGTGCCGGTAAACAGGTAGGCGTGATGCAGCCTCTGGTGCTCAAGCGCATGCACCAGTGCCTGAAGCACATGCTCCTGCCCCACCATGTCCTCAAAGGTGCGGGGGCGCCATTTTCGGGCTAAAACCTGATAGCTCATGATCCTTCAACTACTGCTATAAACCGGCGCTAACAATAGCATGTAGCCGGGGCCAGAAGAAGGATGATCTGTTCACGCACCGTCATCCCCGGCCCGGTCAAGGGCACTGATCCGCCTGCGCTCATGTTCCGTTTCAAACATCCGCACCCGCAGCGCCTCAACCTCTGCCTGCCGGTCTTCGGCGGTCAGCCCACCGGCCTGGTCGATCAGCGCCTTCTGGCGCCGATACTCAGCCACCCGGCTTTGCCACTGGGCCCGCTGTTCGTCCAATCGGCTCAGCCTTTGCGTCGCTTCCGGGCCGTAGGCTTCCAGCCGCACCGCCCGCACCTCCTCCTCTGAGGCGCCCTGCTCTCGCATTTCGCTGACCTTCAGGCTGGTCGACACCACCGCTTCTGAACGGCGGCGAGTTTGAACCGAAAACTCAGGCAACAGCTGGTCAACCTGCGCCAATGCCTGGTCACGCTCGTGGCCGCTCAGGCTTTCGTCCGCCAGAATGCGTTGCCGGTCGAGCATCAATCTGAGGCGTGCTTCCTCTGCTCCAAAGAATCCTTCAGCTACATCCGGGCCCAGATGCTTCCGTCGTAGGTCCTTCAGTTCGTCCAGAACCGCCTGCAAATCCTCCACGTTGCCACTACGCCTCACGGCCAGTGCTTCCGAAGCACCCCGGTAGGCAAGGTAATCATCCAGAATCTCGAGCACTTCCAGTTGCACCTGGGCCGATATGCCGCGCTGGCGCATCTCTGCCGCCAGTCTCTGCCTTAGTGCTTCGCCGTGGACCTGGTCACCGGTGAGACCTATGTAGAAATCCAGAAACCGCCGCAGTGACGGATCCAGCACCAGGTTTCCGTTCATATCCACCCGAACACTGCCATCCACGTCGATATCGGATATCCTCTCATCACGGGGTAACGGCGGCACGCTATCCTCAGCGGAGGAACTTCCAGCTACTTCTTCAGGCAGTGCGACGGAACGCCCTGCAGTCTGCTGGCCAACGTTCTCGATGCCTGCACCCGGCAAGCCCTGCCCACCATCAGCAAACAGCCAAAAACCGGCCACAACGGCGAGCAAAGCCCCGAGTGCGAAAATCCCAACTCTGTGTACCACGGTTTCGCTCCAGGGCGGGCCCGGAGGCCCGCCAACAGGTTGGGATTAAAGCCCGAGATTTTTCAGCCGGTTCGCCTGCTGGCGATACAGCTGCACCGGGCTTGCCGCGAAGGGGCCTACCAGACCAAAAATCTGGTTCACCTCATCCAGGTGGTTGTGCCGATAATCCACACCCAGCACCTTACCCAGCTTCATGCTGCAGGCGGGCACCAGGCCGTCGTGGGGCTCATTGAAAAGCGGGCTCATGGTCGCCAGCAAGAGATCGCTGGGGTCGAGCAGATTGGTCACTACCCTGTTGCCACCCCAAGAGTAATACCGCACCCCATTGGCCACTTCAGCGCCATCATCACCGCAGTAACTGGACGGCATACCTGCGGGAAACTGGGCATTGAATGCCAGGGAGCCTTCGGTGCTGAGCGAATGGATGGCTGCACTGGTATCCTGAGGCAAACCGCCTCCGCCAGAAAGAGTATCAATCAACCCGAAGAACCAGTTTCCGAGGCCATCCAGATCTACGCCACTGGCAGCATCGGCCACCGGTGTACCCCAGTTAACACCACCGACACTGGCGGCGGACGCCACCAGGTCAGGCCGCACCCCGGCCACGTAGCGCACCGTGGGCCCACCATGACTGTGACCAATAAGGTGAACTTTCTCAGCGCCGGATACCGCCAGGTATTCTTCAATCTGGGCAAGAAGTTGCTCGCCACGAACTTCCGTGGAATTGGCGGCAGACACCTGGGGCACAAAGACTTCCGCGCCGCCTTCCGCCAGGGCATCGGGAATTCCGTTGTGGTACTCCACAAAGCCCAGCAGCTTGTTAAAACCAGAAAGCCCGTGCACCAGCACGATCGGGTATCTGGTTTCGGTGTAGGTGTCCTTTTTACTGAACCACCACGCGGAGGCTGGCTGGGCTGTCAATGCAGCCGCCAGCACGCCCGCTGTTACGAGCGATGTTGTTTTGGCACTTTTCATAGCTTTCCCTTTTTGTCTTTGTTTTGATCGGGCAACAGCAAAATACCGCTTGGGTAGCATGCCAAAAACACGATAGACAGGGACAAGTGCCAACCGGGCCATAAGGTGGCTCAGCGTGAACCAGCCCACAAAATCACAGAGGAAAATCGATAAAAAGGAGAAAATAACAGAGGGAGAAAATCTGGGGGTGACCCCATCAGCAATCCCCCGGCACACACATCCACCGCTTCGGCTGCTCCCTTCCGGGCCTGACCGGGTTCACGGTTTCATGTTGCGGGGGCACCAATGGGGCCACCATAACGGCGTTCCGGGACTTTTACCCCGAAAGCGGCGCGCATAATATCAGAAGGATATAAGGACTACAACGGCTAGTGTCTCTTAAGGGACACTAGAGCGGCAAGGGCACTTCATCCTGCCGAAACCAGCAGGCAATGCTATAACGGGTTCGCCTTGCCGGCAGCACCTCATGGGGCACTTCCTCGCTCAGGAAGAGTACGGCACGGCCAGCTTCCGGGCGCACAAGGCCAATCGCCCTATCCTCTTCCCGTGGGCTGAACACCTGCAATTCGCCGCCGTCTTCCAGGCCCCAGTCGTCATTCAGGTAAAGCACCAGGCTGATCATCCGGGACGCCCGCCCGCGAAAGCTGTCGAGGTGGCACTTGTAAAAGTCGCCGGCCTGATAGGTCGCATAATGCGCTTCATACCGTTTAAGCCCGAGAAACAGCTTTTGATTGAGGCCAGCCATCAACTGGTCCAGAAACCTGAAAAGACTTGCCTGCGGTTCGGTGAACCCTTCCAGCCAGGCAATACTGTCTCGCCGAACGCTGCGATCCTTCACCAGATCCGCTCCACGCCCGATACCAGCCCGGCTCATCGCTTCGGTGCGTTCGAGAATCTTCACCTCATTGAGCAGGGCCGGCACCAACCCCTCCGGCAGGCGATCAGCAAGATCCAGCTCAAGCCAGGCGTGCTCGCTCAAGCCATCCGCCAACTGATCCAGCCACCTTGCGTCAACACGATCAACATCGTGCGCGCCCGCAGTGCCCGCCAGCGAGCCCTCACCCACTACCTGATCGAAATGTCCCTGGCCATGTTCGAGCCGAGGCTCCGGCAGTGGAACAATAACCGCGCTCTGGCTATCAGAATCCATCAATACACCCCCTGAATTTTAGGCTATTGTATGATCAAACTCGCCGGCGCGGCGGATTTAATTTACTCTCTTGGTAAGCAGATACCCTTAAGGAAATCATCGCAAAGGAAGTCGTCGCAAACCATGTCTGAAAGCAGTAACAAACCACCGGTCTCGGTGACACCGGGACAATGGTCGTTCACCCGCTGGCAAACCATCGGCCAGCTTGAGGCCCTGGAGGTGCACCATCCTCTGTTTCAGGCCACTATTTTCCTCCAAGGCGCACACCTGACTCACTTTTCCCCACGGGACCAGAACAATTGGCTGTGGCTGAGTGAGCTGGCCAGATTCCAACCGGGCCGGGCAATCCGGGGCGGCATTCCAATTTGCTGGCCCTGGTTTGGCGACCCAGCCAAAAACCCGCCGGAAATCCGCAAGCGGGTTCATGAACCGACTGCTCACGGTTTCGCCCGCACCGCCCTTTGGCGCCTGGAAGATGTACGCGAGAGCGCCCATGAAGTGGAGATCAGCCTGTCTCTGAATGCCAACGAGGATTTCGCCGAGCAATGGGATGGCCACGCACTGGTGCTGGCCACGTTCAGTTTCTCGGTCAGGGGTTGCCAGGTTGCACTGACCACCACCAACCTCTCACGCCAGCCACTGGCGTTCAGCCAGGCGCTGCACACCTATTTACCAACCGCTGACATCAGCCGCACCCGCGTGCTTGGCCTTGGCAACAGTCAGTACATAGACACCCTGAAAGACTGGGAGTATTGCACTCAGGAAGGCCCGGTCTATTTCGAGGGTGAAACCGACAGAATCTATGAATCCGGCGAGCCCCTTACAGTGGTGACACCGATTGGAAAACGCAAGCTGACCTCGGTGGGCAGTGACTCAACGGTGGTATGGAATCCCGGGCCGGACAAGGCTGCCCGGCTTTCGGACTTCCCCGGCAATGGCTGGCAAAAAATGCTGTGTGTCGAAACAGCCAATGCCGACGGCGATTATCGGGTGTTGAATGAAGGCCAGAGCCACATTCTGGGCGTATTGATCGGCCGCATCTGACTGCGCCGAAAATCCAAATCCATCAGACAGGGAGCAGGCATGGGCCTGGCATCGTTTCTCAAATCCAGACTGGTACCAGCCGAACTGGACCAGCAGATAGAGCGAATACGCAAGCCAATCGGTTCCCTGGGCTACGACCCCTGGGGTTATAACAACGAGGCCATCAAGTACGGCTTCTCCCTTACCCGGCAGATCTACGAGAAGTACTTTCGTGTTCAGGCCTCTGGCGTTGACAATGTGCCCGCCGAAGGCCCGGTTCTGATCATTGCCAACCATTCCGGCCAGCTCCCCCTGGATGGCCTCCTTATCGGCTATGCTTTGGCATCACGAAAAGACAACCCCCGCATTCCCCGGGCCATGATCGAGCGGTTCTTTCCCACCGTGCCCTGGCTGGGCAACCTGCTCAATGAGATGGGCGCCGTTCTTGGGGACCCGGTCAATTGCGCCAAGATGCTGGAAAACAATGAAGCGGTGATCGTCTTTCCCGAAGGGGTTCGCGGCTCCGGCAAACTGTACCGTGATCGGTACCAGCTCAAGCGGTTCGGCAACGGCTTCATGCATTTGGCCATGAAATACAACGCGACGATTGTTCCGGTAGGTGTGGTGGGTTGCGAGGAAACCATCCCTGCCATTGCCAATATAAAGCCACTGGCCAATGCACTGGGCGTGCCCTACGTTCCGGTGGCACTGCCCGTGATTCTTCCGGCCAAGGTACACCTGAACTTCGGCCCACCCATGCATTTCGACAATACCGAAATCCCGGAAGAACAGGTGACCGAGCGGGTGGAAGCCGTCAAGGCTGAAATCAGCCGATTGATCGACAAAGGGCTTAGTGAAAGGAAAAGGCTGTTCTGATGACCACCAAACGAAGACCCCACATCCTCGTGACTGGTGCCGCCGGCGCCCTGGCTCAACAAGTCATCAGCCGCCTCAGGGAAACCTGCGACCTGGTCGCCGTCGATTTCCGTGAGCAGGTGTATCTGGGAGACGACATCCCCAGCTATTGCATCGACTTCAACAAGCGGGTTTTCGAGGACCTGTTCAGGCGATATCAGTTTGACGGCGTGATCCACCTGGGCCGGATACTGTCCAGCCAGCTCACCCGCATGCGCCGCTATAACGCCAACGTGCTGGGCACGCAGAAGTTGCTGGATCTTTCCCAGAAGTACGGCATTCGCCGGGTGATTGTTCTCTCCACTTACCACGTATACGGCGCCGTCGCCTACAACCCGGCCCTGATTGATGAATCCGCCCCCCTCAAAAGCGCGGGCCTGAGCGCGGATCTTGTGGATTCCGTGGAACTGGAGAACCTGGCCAACATTTACCTCTGGCGCTATCCGGAGCTGAACATCACCATTCTTCGGCCATGCAACATCGTGGGCCCCGGTGTGCGAAATTCCATGAGCTCACTGCTCGGCAGCTCCCGGGCTCCGGTGCTGGCCGGCTTCTCGCCGATGATGCAATTCATCCACATAGACGACATGGCAGATGCCATCGTACTGGCCTGGAACAAACCCGTAAAAGGCGTGTTCAACGTCGCCCCCCAGGATTGGGTAGCCTATCAACAGGCCTTGAAACTTTGCGGATGCCAGCGCATTCCACTGCCATCCATTCCACCCGTCGTTCCCAAGGCGATTTCAAGAATTCTGAACCTCAGGAGCTTCCCGACTTACCTGATGGCGTTCTTCAAGTACCCAGTGGTGATTGATGGCCGGGCCTTTGCCCGGGAGTTCGGATTTACCCCCAAACGTCAGTTGACAGATATTTTCCGTTACTATCAGGACAACAAACGGCCAGTGTGAACCAGGCCGGGAAAACGCCGATACCCGTAGACGGAACCGGGAGTTCAGAGCTACCCTGTACAGAATAAGTACAGAACCCAGGTTCAAGGAAAGACCGAATGCTCAGGGACATCAGCGTGATCAGCTACGGTGCGGCGGCAGCCTTGTTCGCGGTGCTGTCTGTGCTGATCGCGACACGTTATCTGCGAAGGGATCTTGACCGCGCCCTCTTCCTTGCGGCGTTGGTCACCACCTTGTGGGCAAGCACCCTGGTCTCCCAGAGCCTTTGGGGGCACCCCGGCTTTTTCGTACGTTACCTGCTTGAATTGCTCAGAGATACCGCCTGGATCCTGCTGCTGTTCGCCATGCTTCGGGACGCTTTTCGCCAGGGCAAGCTCGCCAGCCAGCTCAAAAAAGTGCTTGGCGCCTCCCTCTTCATACTGATCGCAACCCTGCTGACCCTGGGCAGCCTTGAATTTATCCTTGGCCTCGCCCTGCTGGATGGCAAAACCAAAGTCATCGGGCAAATCGCTCTGGCCCTGCTCGGGCTGTCACTGGTGGAACAGATCTGGCGCAACGCCCCCGGCTTTGGCCGGTCCTCCATGAAGTACCTCTGCATTGGTGTTGCCACCATCTTCACCTTTGACTTCTTCATGTACGCCGATGCCCTGCTGTTCGGCAAAGTCGCCGATTCGTTCTGGAATGCCAGGGGCTTCGTCAACGCTGCATTAATGCCGCTGTTTGCCGTCAACATTATCAATACCCGCAAACAACCGGTGGATTTCCAGCTTTCGCGCTCCGCGGTATTCCATGTGGGCACCTTCCTGTTCGCCGGCGGGTACCTGTTGTTCCTTGCCGTAGGTGGATACTACGTTCGCGCCCTGGGCGGAGCGTGGGGCGAAGCCATGCAGGTGCTGTTCATCAGCGTTTCCCTGGCATTTCTGGTCACCCTGTTATTGTCGAGGCGAATCCGGGCCAAGCTGATGGTGTTCATCAGCCAGAACTTTTTCGACTACAAGTACGATTACCGGAACGAATGGCTGAGAATGACCCGTGAACTGGCCGACCTGAGCAATGACCCTCCCCTGCCCGAGCGAGTAATCCGAATTCTCGCAGGCCTGGTGGAGAGCAACGCTGGCGCCATCTGGCTTCGCAGCGACCAGGGCGACTACCTGCTGAATGCGAGCGTGAACCTCGCCACGCCCAAATACACCATTATCGATAGTGATTCGGAACTGGTCCGTTTTTTCACGGATCGGGAGTGGATTATTGATCTGAACGAATACCGGTCCGACCCGATAAGCTACAACCTGCTCGAGATTCCTGACCCCATCACCAACACCCCAGACGCCTGGCTGATTATTCCCCTGTACCTTGGCAACGAGCTTTACGGCGTTGCCATGGTGGGGCGCCCCTATTCGAAAGTTGAGTTGAACTGGGAAAACTTCGACCTTATCAAAGTGGTAGCCCGACAGACCTGTAACCTGCTCGCCCAGATGGATGCCCAGAACCGCCTCTCGCGGGCCATGCAGTTCGAGGCTGTGAGTAAAGCCTCAGCATTTATGGTGCACGACTTGAAAACCCTGATTGCACAGCTGTCGCTGCTGGTTAAAAACGCCCCCAAGCATCGGAACAACCCGGCGTTTATCGACGACATGATCGCCACCACAGACCACGCAGTACGCAAAATGGCCAACCTCGTGGACCACATTCGTAAACCTTCCAACCCGGCAGAAGAAAACCGGAGCCCGATAAACCTGACCGAACTGGTCCAGGAGCTGATCGCCCATCACAGCCATCGGGCGCCTGCACCATCCCTGCAAGGCAGCCCAGACAACATCTTTGTGTCTGCGGATAAAGAACAGCTGCGGAGCGTGCTCGGCCACCTGTTGCAGAATGCCCAGGACGCAACCCCGGCAAACGGCGACATATCCATCAATCTTAAAACCGCCAAAGGCAATGTTGTGATCTTCATTCAGGACACGGGCACCGGCATGACCGACGACTTCATCCGCAGCCAGCTGTTCAAACCATTCGAGAGCACCAAGGGCCTTACCGGCATGGGAATTGGCGCCTACCAGGCCAGAGAATACATTCAGGAATTAGGCGGCAATATTGATGTCACCAGTGAGCCAGGCGTTGGGTCTTGCTTTTCCGTCAGGATTCCTCTGCTCACGTCCGAAGCCGAAATACGGGCTGCGGCCCCGAGTGTGCCAATTCAGGAAACCGTACAACCACAGAAAACCGTCAACTAATCGTCGCCCGAAGGTATTTTTATGAATCAGCATTGCAAAGTGTCAATGTTCAGTTAAGAATCATAACCATGGAAATGCCGGTTCAGCCAATGGTGGCAGCCGCGCCGTACACAGACCAAAGGATTGAGTGTTGTTGTGAAGCAGCTACTGATTGTAGAAGACGACCCCGGCCTGCAGAGCCAGATGCGCTGGTGTTTCAGCGACGACATTGATGTATCTGTTGCATCAGACCGTGAGGCCGCTCTCACGGCCCTTCGGCGCCTTGAACCCCAAGTTATTACTCTGGACCTAGGCTTGCCGCCCGACCCAGGCGGAGCATCCGAGGGCTTTGCGCTTCTGGAAGACATTTTACGCCTGGCCCCCATGACCAAAGTCATTGTGGTGACCGGCCGGGAAGATAAAGAAAACGCAGTTAAAGCTATTGGCATGGGCGCATCGGATTTCTACCAGAAACCGCTGGATGCCGACATCCTCACCTTCGTGGTCAACCGCGCGTTCCGGCTTGCAGAGCTTGAAAGAGAGAACCGTGAACTGGCCAGCCAGGGCAACGGCACCACCATCAAAGGCATTGTTGCCGCCAGCCGTGAAATGCTCGCTATCTGCCGTACGGTTGAAAAAGTCGCCCCTGCAGACGTTACTACTCTGATTACCGGAGAAACCGGCACTGGCAAGGAACTGCTGGCCAGGGCACTACACGATCTCAGCCACCGGGCTGACAAACCCTTTGCCGCCATCAACTGTGCCGCCATCCCGGAGAACCTTCTGGAAAGTGAGCTGTTCGGCTTTGAAAAGGGATCGTTTACCGGCGCGACGCAATCGAAGAAAGGCAAAATTGAAAGCGCCAATGGGGGAACCCTGTTCCTCGATGAGATCGGCGACATGCCCATGGCCCTGCAAGCAAAACTGTTGCGGTTCCTGCAGGAACGAGTGGTAGACAGAGTGGGTTCAGTCAAACCCATACCGGTAGACGTCCGGGTGGTCTGCGCGACCCATAGAAATGTTCAGGACCTGATCAGCCAGGGAGAGTTCAGGGAAGACCTTTACTACCGGATCAGTGAAATCACCCTGGATGTGCCAGCCCTGCGGGAACGTGAAGGCGATGCTCTGGTAATAGCCCAGTCGTTGCTGAAAACCCTGGGCAAGCAGCTCGACCGGCCCAACCTGTGTTTCTCCGAAGACGCTGCACAGGCCATTAATGCCTATGGATGGCCAGGGAACGTGCGGGAGATGATCAACAAAGTGAAACGGGCCATCATTATGGCTGACGGCAAACGGATTACCGCAGACGACCTGGTGCTCCCCGCCGACGGCTGTGAAGCTGACTACCAGCTAAACCTTCGCCAGGTTCGTGAAGCGGCGGAACGTAAAGCGATCATACAGGCGTTGACCACCAGCAACTTTAATATGGCGCAGGCTTCGAGACTGCTGGGGGTCACCCGCCCAACGCTCTATAACCTCACAGACAAATACCGGATTGAGACCTCCACCGCGACAAGCGGTGTGTGACCAACCCCAACGGATTCAGAACAAGACCCCGATAAAAGGAAGGAACAGGGCATGAAAATCAGTAACGTTGTAAGAGTGTCGCTGCTTTCGGCTGCCATCGCGTTAAGCCTGACTGGCTGCAACAGCGAGCCGGACATGTCACAGGATGACATCCAGTATATCAGCCACCTTGACCAGGCGCGGTTCTTCCAACGCCAGGGGGAGTTAAGAGCGAGCACTATTGAGGCTCGCAGCGCCATCCAGATGCAACCTGAGCGCGTTGATCCCTACTTCGTCATCATCAACAACCTGCTGACCGCAGGAGATGCTGTTAACGCCGAGCGCCAGCTTGACCAATTCCTGGAGAACCGGTCCGAAGACGCCCTTACCCAGCCCCAGATGAACCAGGCCGCGTTAATCCGCGCGGAATCAAGGATATTGCAGGGAAAAACCGCAGAAGCTGTCCAGGCGCTGGATCAGATTAGCTCACCCTCTCGGGACCAGGAACTCAAGGCGGATAACCTGAGGGGCCAGGCCTGGTTATCGGCCGGGGATTTTGGTCGGGCCGAGACAGCCTATACTGACGCCCTTCAACGCAATGATCAGAATGTCACCGCCGCGGTCGGATTATCCAGAATCGCCGCCGCCCGGGGCGACATTGCCAAAGCCCGCGAACTGCTCAGCCAGGCAGAAACCATCGATTCTGACCATGAAGACATCTGGCTATGGAAAGCACAACTCGCCCACTCACAGGAACAATGGGCCGAGGCAGAGCAAAACTATATCCGCGCACTGGAAACGATTGGCCAGTACGACGTGATGACCTACCGAAAGTACCAGACCATCTCAGCTCTGGTAACGGTTCTTCGCCAGCAAGGCAAATCAGCAGAAGCCTTTGTTTATGAAGAAATCCTTGCCAAGTCCGGGCCCGGAACCATCAAGAGCAACCTTGAAGCTGCAGCCGCCGCCTATAACGATGGAGATCTCGATACCGCTGCTCGCTTTTTACAGGAAGTGCTGAACCAGGCGCCCGGGCACCAGCAAAGTGCCCTGATGCTGGGCGTTATCCGTTTCCGGCAGGGCCGCACTGAAGAAGCCGCCAGCCTGCTGGAACCCCTCGCGGAGATGAACGACACCGACGGTGTTCGCAAGCTTCTGGCCGCAACCAGAATCTCCATGCGAGACCCCCAGGGCGCCAAAACACTGCTTGACGACCTCAAGGATCGCGACAGCGACCCACAAACTCTGGCTCTGGTTGGCATCGCTTCTCTCGCCAGCGGTGACGACCAGAGTGGCCGCCAGCTCATCAACAGGGCCCTCGAACTGCAACCGGATAACCACAATCTTCGGCTGCGCTACGCCACCTACCTTGCCCAGCGCGAGGACTACGAGGCCGCCATCCGCCAGGCGCGCCAGATTCCAGCAGAGGCTCCTGAATCGACCCAGGCCACGATACTAGTGAGCCAGGCGCAGATGGCCTCGGGCAATCCCGACGCCGCACATAAGGCCTTGGACGACCTGTTAAGCAAAGAGCCGGCCAACGTGGCCGCTTTGATTGCAAAAGGCAACCTGGCCGGCAATACCGGGAACATGGACAACGCCCGGAAGTTCTTCGAGCAGGCACACAAAGCGGCACCCGACAACCCGACGCCTCTGGTAGGGCTCGGTAACCTGGCCCGGTTGCGCGATGATAATGACACCGCCCGAGAACTCTATACTCAGGCCGTAAGGCTGGCGCCCGACAACCGCGGAGCACTGCAAGCAATTGCCAACCTCCTGCCCAGAGACGACCTAACCGAGTTGATGCGAAGCATACGCGAGGACAACCCGGAAGCGGCAGGGCCGCGCCTGATTCTTCTTGAGACAGCACTCATTGAGAACAACACCTCCGAAGCCGACGAACTCACTGCCCAGCTGGTGGAGCGGCAGCAAGCGGATGCGCCATCTCCCACCGAGCCACTGGTCGCCACAGTGTACGACGGTATTGCAACGCAAATGGTACAGCGTGGACAAACCGAACGGGCGCTACAGATACTCAATCGGGGCCGCACCTTGTTCCCGGATAACGAAGACATGGCCCTGAAAGTGGCCTCTATCGAATTCCGTAATGGCAATACCGCTGCCGCCAGGGACGCTCTGAGGGACGCAAAACAGCACAACCCCGAATCCCCAGGCCCGTATCAGCTGGAAGCCAGCTATTACGAGAGCCAGGGAGAACACCAACAAGCCGCTGAGCTCTATCAGCTCGCACTCACCAAACGAAACACCCCAGAGCTGCAAGTTGTCCGAGCCAGAGCACTCAGTAGTGCAGGCCAGCCCACCGCGGCCCTGGAGTCTCTTGAACAGGCCATGGAGCAGTTCCCGAACAACACCAGAATCATGCTCAGCCTGGCCATGGCACATCAGCAGACGGGCCAACAAGACAAAGCCAAGGCGAGTTACGAACAGCTGGTATCACTCAGCCCGACCAATGCGGTAGCCCTTAACAACCTGGCATGGTTGTATTACGAAACGGGTGATAATCGGGCCCTGGACACTGCCAGGAAAGCCTACGAACTGGTCCCCGACAGCGCAGCGGTGGTGGATACCTATGGCTGGATACTGTTTGAATCCGGTGAGCAACAACAAAGCCTTGTCGTGCTTGAGAAAGCGCACGAGCTGGACCCAGGCTCCCGCGAAATTGCCATGCATCTGGTGGAGGCCTACAGGGCAGCCGGCAGGGATGACGACGCCAGGCGAATTCTGACCAAGCTGGATAACGAGGCCTGACAGAGCTTAACGCTATAAGCGCGGTAGGCAGATAGCGAAACGTTCCTAAGACTCGGTGGCAGCCCTAACACACTGCAACAATACTTTACACAATGTATCGTTGCGCAAGGAAGGTGAGTTATGGCTGCCAAGAAGATTCTCGGCCTCGGTGTAGTGGTGGTTTTTCTCGGTGGTTGCCAGAGTTGGCAGTTTCGGGACATTGAAAAGTTACCACCCACTGCTGCCATTCCCGAAGTCAGCGAACCGGGAAAAGTCGACGTCTGGTACTTTGATGGCATATCAGGCAACAACGTTCAAAGCATGATAGACGCCGAGAAATTCCCGGACTCACCTGACGAAATTACAGAACTCAACCAATTAAGGCGCGCAGCCAACCGGGCCAACAATTACGGCACCTTGATTCGTGGCTATTTAGAACCCCCCGCAACGGGTGAATACACCTTCTACATTGCAGGTGACGACGAAACTCAACTCTGGCTCTCCCCTTCGCAGTCTCCGGAAGATATCGTTCGAATCGCCTCAACCATGGCGACCCCGCTCGATAATTTCACTCGCTACAGCTCGCAAACCTCAGGCATTCATTACCTCGAAGCCGGACAAAAATACTATTTCGAGCTGAGGCACAAAGAAGGCGGCTGGGATGACCACTTTACCGTGGCCTGGTCCGGACCCGGGCTGAATCAACAGGTGATCGATGGCCCTTTCCTGCACAGTTTTGCGCAGACAACCCCGGGCACCCAACCGGAACTGACCACCGAAGAAGCCTATGAACTCGGCTACCGTCTCGGATTTTTCGATGGTGAAAAGGGCTTGTCGTATAACGCCCAATATCCACCGCTGGATGAAGATGGTGATGGCCTCTACGACAACTGGGAAATCTATTACGGCCTGGATCCGACAGACCCGACGGATGCGATGTCAGATACCGACGGAGACCTGCTTACAGCACTGGATGAATTCTGGGCGCGCACAGATCCCAACCTTGCAGATACCGACGGCGATGGCATTCCCGATGGTTACGAATACGCTTACGGCCTTGATCCCACAGACCCAACCGATGCCTCGCGAGACCTGGATGGAGACGGATACTCCGTACTCGAGGAATACCTGGCGGGCACAAACCCACTGGATCCTGAGGATTTCCCTGCACCTGAAGCAACCTACCAGCCAGGATACGTTGGCCAGTATTTCACAGGCGTAAACTTTGACAGCTTTGTTTACACCCAGCGAGACACCGCCATTAATTTCAACTGGGGAAGTGGCAGCCCGTCTGCCAATATGCCCAATAATAATTTCAGTATTCGGTGGCAGGGCTGGTTTACTCCACCGCACACGGAAGGCACGCGCGAATACACGTTTGCCACAAGAACGGATGACGGTGTTCGCCTTTTCCTTGATGGCAATCTGGTTATCAATCAGTGGAAAAACCAATCCGCCACCACCTATACCAGTACAGCCAGCCTTCCGGCCGAGATACCCGTAGCGGTTACTATGGAATATTTCGAATCAGGATGGGACGCCTCTGCGAGCCTGGTGATATCCGATACAGCCACCGGGCAAAGTCTTAACCCGGAAAACGTGGTGCAAGCCCTCTCTCTTGATAGCACCTCCAGCGACAGCTCACTCAACGACGGCATAGACGACCTGTACAAGCTCCGATACGGCTTACCGCTGCTACAACCTGTCGCCGATCAAGTCTTTAATGACAGCGGTATTACCGTGTTGCAGGCTTACCAGTCAGGACTTCACCCGTACACACTTGAGACCGTATCTGAACCGGATGCGCCGGTAACCAGCGAACCATCTGATAATGGCGCCAGCGCGGGCAGTGTCACGCTATCCTGGACCCCGCCCCTTACACGCGTAGACGGCAGCAGTATCTCACTCAGCGAAATCTCCGGGTATTTGATCAACTACGGCCAAGCGCCAACAAACATGCCCCAGATCCTGGAGGTTCCAGCGGGCACAACTGAAGCAAGGATAGAAGGGCTCTCCTCGGGAGATTGGTACTTCACTATAAGGGTGATTGACACCAACGGACTGAGTAGCGAACCGTCAGATCCGGTTCAGTACAGTGTGCAGTAAAAGACAGATCGTCGAATTAATTTACATCGCCCAGATTAAAGAAATAATTAATGCATTAAAATCAATGAGTTAAAATCTGGCACGCTATCTGCTTTGGTTAAAGGGTGTTGTAAAAATTCGACCACTCACTGGAGGAGTGACTCAAATGAACAAACTTACACAAGGCATCGCACTGGCAGCCGCAGTTGGTTTTTCCGGTTTCGCACAGGCAGCCTACATTGACGCCGTTGCCAACGGAAATGCCCCCGGCGCAGCCGCCGAGCAAACCGTACCCGGCGATAACGATTACGCAACCCGCGTTGCCGGCACCTGGACTGCTGACGCCCCGCTATATAGCGTTGGTGACTCAGTGTTGTTCGGGCACAACCTCACCTCAACCTCAGCAGATCCGTTCAAGCTGACCTTTACCTACCTCGGTAAAGAAGCCTCTGACAACAACCAGTTCTACTGGGGTAACACCTTGGTATTCGATACCAACAGCACCCCTGACGATACTTTCAGCACTGTTTTCACTGGTGGCCTCGGAGCCCTTCTGGACTTCAAATTCACCATCCAAACCGGTCTGGACATTGTGAACGACGCCAACAACGGTGGCCAGTTCAGAACTGCTAGCCCGAGTTCCAGCACCAACTTCAACCTGTTCTTTGTTGAAGAAGATTACTTTATCATCAGTCTGGATGACGGCTACATCGGCGACGACAACCACGATGACATGGTTATTGCGGTTCGCGCCTCCAAAGTCCCTGAGCCCGGCACCCTGGCTCTGTTGGGCCTCGGCCTGGCCGGTATCGCAGTGCGTATGAAGGGCCGTAAAAAAGCCTGACATGCAACTCTGTGCTACGCTTTAAAGCCCTGCCTTTGCAGGGCTTTTCTCTTTCTGGTGGTGACCCATGGACATACTCATCGTATACGCTAGCAGTGGGCGCGGGTTAGCAAAGGATGCTGACATTCTCCAGTCGGCGATAACATCCATGGGCCATGCTTGTCAGGTAGAACATTTGCCACCAACACCGGAATGGCAAAGCCGGCTATCCCACTACCGGTATCGACTGCTAAGCCGATATCTGCCAAGTAGTGTCGGCAATCTTTACTACACCACTCGCGCAGCCATCGCGAGAACACCGCCACGTCAGGCCAGAGCGGATCTGGTCATCCACCTGGAAAACATCAGGCTATCTTATCTCAACCGTGGCAAATCCCACTGGTTGATCCCCAATCAGGAATGGTTTATTGAGTCACGCCTGCCTTACCTTCGGTTTGTTGACCGTATTCAATGTAAAACCCGACACGCTGTTGAAGTATTTTCCCGCCTGCACTCGAATGCGGCGTATCTAGGGTTTACCGGTACCGAAAAAGCATCCTCCCCAAGGCTGGCAGATAAAGCCCCTAATCTGGCAATACACATAGCCGGCAACAGCCAATTCAAAGGCACGCGTGCAGTACTGGATTGCTGGCTACAACATCCGGAGTGGCCGAAACTGATCGTTATCAGCCAACACTTGAAAGCTTCGGACTACAGCAGCGATAACATTGAAATCGCAAGCAATCTGACCGATCAGGAAATAGAAATGCTGTGGCAAAAGGCGCGCTTTGCGGTTTTGCCATCAGAGGTAGAAGGTTACGGGCAGGTGTTGGCTGAAGCGCTGGCAAACGGATGCATAACGGTCACTACGGATGCCCCACCGATGAATGAACTGGTTGAAGAGTGTCGCGGCTATCTTGCAGAGCCAGAGGAAAACCAGCCTTTCCGGCTGGGCACCCTGTTCAAGGTTTCAAAACGCAGCCTGGAGAAGGTCATAGACAAAGCGCTCAGCGAATCGCCAGAGCACTTGGACCGCATAGCCCACAGTGCCACCCTGTGGTACGCTTTGAATCACCAAGCGTTCCTGAGCCGTCTCACAAAGGCCGTCAACGAACTGGCCGAACAACCTCAAGATCAATCCGGGCGAGCGCCTCAGGAAAAGCCCGTTCGATAAAACCCGTCAATGCCTCTTCAACGTTGCAGTTCTCACAATTAACCGCGGTAATCAGCAGACTGGCATCATCACGGTGGTTGAAAAAACCTGACACCTGCGCCAGCTTGGCCCGCCACTGATCGGTTTCCCACCGCCCCTGTACGAGGTAGGTATAGCCCAGATGTATCCTCTGGCCTGTCATGCGGTTGCGCAAGGTAATGCCCTGCACCGGGATGTCCAGCGAGGTTGGAACATGAAAAAAGTGCTCAGGCGTCCATACCTCGCGATCGTACAAACGATTACTGTACTGAATCAGCTCTGCCCGGTGCCTCTGGAATTCATAGGTGAATACCCCAAAATAATACGTCACCTCAGCACCCTGCCCCGCCCGGACCTCTTCCCGGTCAAACAGCGTTTGCACATACATACGGTCCGGGTTGCGTATCTGGGGTCTCCAGCCCGCCAGTTGCGCTCCGAATACGGGCCCATAATGTTCACTCAGGTCCAGGGCCAATGCCGCCGGTTGAGCGCTGACGGCCGACGTCCGCTCTGGCAGCGCAATCCAGGTGGCAAACCCCGCGATCATGATGACCACAACGGCAACGGCCGGATTTCCGCTCGGAGTCATGATTTCCGGCTGCACAGCCTTCTGTTGCGCAATCGCCAAATCGTCTTTGATTTCGAGACGTCGTGCTATGAAGTAGAGTGGCACCAGGGTACCGGCAAACACCCACCAACCGAAGTTGTCGTGATCATCGATCAGGCTGGACTGCATGTTCGTCTCATAACCCAGATAGATAATAACGAATACGCGAATCCAATTCGCAACCAACGCAAACGCGACCCCGAGGCAGAACAAGGTGACGCGCGACCTCAGGCGGGAAAGATACGTCTCTCCGTAAATCAGTACGAGCGCCTGCCCAACCAGCAGATAACGCAGGCCGGAACACCCGTGCGCCACCTCAAAGGTGCCAACACCAATCAGGTAAACAAAGACCCCTTCAACCTCAAACTCAATGTTCGCAAAACCGAGAAGGAACTGATTAACAGCGACCGTGATTAACTGGAGCGTCCAGGAAAGGAAGTCCCAGACCGGAACGGTCAGGAACAGGAGCCCAAGGGGCACCAGAAACCACCGTACCTGGCGCCACCCCATCAATACCGCGAAGGCGCTGAGTAACATGGGCACCATCACCAGTTGCTGCAATGCCTGAAGGCGAATCAATCCACCCAGCCAGTACACCGTAAAGCACGCTATGAACGGCACCAGCCAAAAAGGATAAAAGCCGGCTTTAACCGGATGGATCATTGCTGCCCGGGCAGTCAGGAACAGCGAAACCGCGGCCAACAAGAATCCGTGAGAGTAGGACTCATCCAGTTTAAGCCAGCGTGACACAATCCCTTCAATCGTCGGGAAGGTAACCAGACCAATAAGGCAGAAGGTCGCCAGAAAGGGCCAGAGTTGCCTGACTACCTGCGGACTCGGAATCCATTCCCTGCTCATCGCTACACCTGCCTAAAGACGAAAAAATCGATTGACGGAAGACACAAGTTGTTGGGGCAAACAGGCCCGGGCACCATACGCCAGTTTTAACACCGGGGAACGAACATACTCCACCGTGGTAAAAACCACCTGCTCGCCCTGAAAACGGCTCTTGTAGAACGTATTCTTGCCAGAACCGGCCAGTAAATCGTATCCAATCACGGTGTCATCATTGAATGCGGCTTCGATGGCGTAGCCCAAATGCAGTGTGCCTAGCGATAGTTTCGGGTGGAAACTCTCCATAAAGCCCGCCTGCAGATTGTATACACGATTGCCTGCCTGTACATCGTAGAGGACTGAGACTACCTGCCCCTTGGCCGTCAGCGCCGAAAGCCTGGCTAATTGGCCATTACCCAACCGGCTGAGGAAAGCCAGATGAAAGCGCACCGCGTGCCGGTCAAAACAAGGCTTGCCCCAACGCTCACGATGGAACTGATTCAACTCCTGTAAAAAGCTCTCAGGGTCGTCCCAGGGAACATATTCACCTGCAACTTCGCTTTCGAACACTGCTCGGCGGTTGAACGCCTTCAGGCGGGTGTTCTTTCCCAGTCGTTCCAACCAGCGCCTGTAGCCAGATTCAACTGGAACCAGGACACCTTCCGCTTCACTCCTGACCAATCGGGCTATATCCATACTTTCTGACAGGGCCGGCTCCAATAAATTCATGGATCTGGGCGACGCATCCGCCACAATCATCTCGTCCCAGGCGAACCCGGCCAGACAATCGGCGAGTCGCTTCATCACAGGCTTTTGATGTGTGCGATCCACAATCAGCCCAACGTACTCGGTCCGCACAGTAGGGCCGAGCTTCCAGGCGTTACCAATCACATGGAGCCGACGAACCCGCCAGCCTACAGGCGTTCTGACCGACTTCAAATACAACGGAGCAAGACCAACCAGTTCGTCAGACTCGCTGTAGACACCCAATAACAGCAGTTCCAGTTCCAGCGCCTGGCTCCAGGTCTCCCACCAGGAGACCTGCCATGCCCAGCTCATAAACAACGGGTCCGCATCGCTGCGGCCAAGCAGCTCTCCCCAGCTCGTTTTGAGGCCAAAGAGCTCATC
This sequence comes from Marinobacter excellens LAMA 842, assembly GCF_001574445.1. Lineage (NCBI taxonomy): Bacteria > Pseudomonadati > Pseudomonadota > Gammaproteobacteria > Pseudomonadales > Marinobacteraceae > Marinobacter > Marinobacter excellens. The sequence goes on along the minus strand of NZ_LOCO01000002.1, from coordinate 226,848 downwards.
CTCTGAGAGCCTGCGAACGGTAAACGTCATTTTCGCCCCCGAGACGCGGAGCTCACCAGCATCTTGATGGCCAGCCGCCAAGGGCCAGACCAAAACGGATCGTTCGTGGCAGCCCTTGCCAGCTCTTTAAGCGCCGTTCGATACCGGCCTTGAGAAAGCTCGTATCGCCCTTTACGCACCAGGAACCGGCTCATCCCATGGCGAGCCTCACGCCGGCTCAGTGCCTGAGGAAAAGCGCCGAGGAAATGCCGGATTATAAGCTCGTTAGCCATGAAACGGCTGTCTTTGTCACTGGAGATCTGGTTCTCCATCACACGGTAATATCCCAGGACCTCAGGCAGATACAAAAATTGATAGCACGTTGAAAAACGCAACCAGAGACCATAGTCTTCCGCCAGCCGATCGGCATTATCAAATCCACCCATTTCCTCAAAACAGCGCCGGCGAGTCATGGTGGTGTTCATGCTCACGAAGTTGTCCTGGATTAGCTGGGGGGTAATACGCCCGGTATAGCGTTTCATCCGGTTAACGCCCTGCTCCTTTCCTTGCGCATCTATAACGATGTAGTCGCCGTAGACAATGTCGGCCTGGGGGTTATCCCTGAATGCCTCAAGCGCTTTGTCCAGCTTGCTTGCCAGCCAGGCATTGTCCGAGTCCAGAAAACAGATAAACTCACCGTTTGCAGCCTCAATCCCGCGGTTGCGTGCAGCACTCTGGCCCTGATTATCTTGTACAAGGTACCGCACGCGGGGGTCTTCAAGGAACGGTTGCATTACCGCTGCCGTGTTATCCGTCGAACCATCGTCTATCACGATCAGTTCTAAATCCGGCATGGTCTGGGCCAAAACGCTCTCCACCGCGACCGGCAGGTAATCTGCCCGGTTAAACGTGGGAGTAATAACGGACACCAATGGCCTTGATGACATAATCGCCTTACTTCCGTGTCTGGTTTATCTACGTTGTTATTTCAGTAGCACAGCGGCAAACGCGCGCCACACATTCAACTCTGCCGGCGAGTATTTCACCGCCTTCAGCAACTCCCTCACCCCATCCCGCTTCTGCCCATTACTTCCCAGATAACGGCCCTTCCTGATATAGAAATGAGCGAAGCCCTGATTGAACTCCCGGGTACTCATGGCATCAGGAAAATCCCTCCTGAAGTCATGAATGATCTGCTCATTTACCTGAAACCTTCGCGTTTTATCGGAAGAAATCTGGTCCTCCATCACCCGGTACCAGGCCCAGTACTCCGGCTCATAACGAAACTCATACTTTGCGGAAAACCGGAGCCAAAGATCGTAATCATCGGCCACCCGGCGTTTGCCACTCATTCCACCCATCTCGTCAAAGCACCGGCGGCGCGCCATGGTTGTATTCATGGCCACACAATTATCCCTGACCATGTAGGGCGCAATATGGCCAGAGTAGCGGGCCATATTGTTCCGGCTCAGCTCCTCACCGGCTTCATTGATAATCACATTATCGCCGTACAGAACATCGGTAGCCGGGTATTGTTCAAAAATCCGGACTTGCTGCTCCAGCTTAGCCGCCGGCCAATAGTTGTCTGAATCCAAAAAGCAGATGAACTCCCCTTTTGCATCATCCAAAGCGACGTTCCGCGCCACGCTCTGGCCCTGGTTTTCCTGCCGGAACAGTCTTATGCGCTCATCGTTGAGATAAGGTTCAAGCACTTTGTCGGTATGATCGGTAGAACCATCATCCACAATCAGAAACTCGAAATGGGGATAGGTCTGGGCGAGCACGCTTTCAACAGCCTCAGCGATAAAATCCGCACGGTTGTACGTTGGTGTAATAATGCTGATCAACGGTTTATTTACCGACATCAAACGTCGTCCCTGTTTGTAACTTGATGATTCCAGGATTCCCGGGCCGACTGCAGCAATTCTCCATCAGAGTCGCCGCCCATAATGAACCAGCCCTGGTTGCACGGCCGAGGATTCGAGCCATCAGCCATTTGCGGCGAGGCCCATACAAAGAAACGCGGCTGTTCGCGCCCTTGATAGAAGCCCAGAGACCTCATCGCCTGCTTGAATTCCGCATCGGAGGTCATAGCCGAATAGGCAGCCAGCTCGGGCCATGTCGATAACATGGTTTTCACCAGAAAATACTTGAGCGGCAGCGCCTTGGCTGGCCCAAGGTAATCCACCAGGCGAGCCTGTTGCTGGTCAACCCGAACAACACCGATAGCCGCAAGCTGCCCCTCCGGGGTGAGAATTTCAATAAACTTGTATTCCGCAAGCGGGTGTTTCTGGTATCGCCAATCCAGGTAGCGCCAATCCCGGACCACGGTTTTATCGTAACCGCCCATACTCCGTTGCCAGAGGCCATCCACTTCCGCTGGTGCGGGGAGTTCATCACGAACACGGGATTCATGCCCGGATTTGGGCACGGTAGACGCGCCAAGCCGGCCAAGAAACTGATAGACCATCAAAGCAACGTCCCTGAATGATCGGGGCCTGCATATCCGTTTGAGGAAATGCACGTCGTGGCTCGCACGCCACCCCATGCGTTCCAACACAATCGCTGCCACGGGGCTAATGCCGAAGGACATCAGCACCGAGGACTTCTTCGCCAAATCTTCCTTAATCAGCCGACCTACGCCTTTGCCCCGATAATCTGAACGAACCTTGAAGTCACAACTCCACATGGCGTCTATAGGTTGGCCCCTCCAGGTAATGGACACGGGCACGACCCCGTTGAACCCGATCACCCGCCCCTGATCAACAGCGACGACTGGATCAAAACCCCGGTTAACGACGCCGGGGTTCTCAACAAACTGGTACCTCCAGATGTCGCCCTTGAAAGCGACATCCGAGAACAGGTCCAGAATCTGTGTCCGGTGCAGTTCATCGTTGTAGGGTGTGATTTCAGCCACCAGTGTGCTCCAACCAGGCCAGGAACATCAGGATGCCCCAGAGCTCTGCAGAATAATCTTCCCTTCCCCGCAAGTGCTCTTGCCAATAAGCGTTTACAACAGACTCATCAAGCAGCTCTTGCTTGCCAAACACGGACGGTGCAAGCAGCGACTCCGCCCAGGGCCTCAGTGGGCCACGCAACCAGTGCCCGACCGGCACTGCAAAACCCTGCTTTGGACGATCCACCAGCTCCCGGGGCACGTGCCGGAACAGCACACTGCGAAGCACCTGCTTTCCTACCCCGCCTTTCAGGTTATAGTCCAACGGTAGCGAGAGCGCGAAGGCCACCACTTTCGGGTCCAGCATGGGAATCCGCGTTTCCAGGCTGCAGGCCATCGCGGCCCGGTCGACCTTCACCAGAATGTCATCCGGCAGGTACCAGTTAAGATCCCGCCACATGAGGGTTTTCAGACTCTCTTCCGGAACCCCGGGAGGTAAAGGCCGGGTTAATCCATAGGTAGGCTCGCGAACTGCCTGTCGGAAACATTCCGGCTCCGCCCAGAATGAGACGGACTGGCGATAGAACTCGGATACACTTGATGACCGGGCCAACGCCCGCTCCGCCTTCAGGCGATGGCGTATCGCAAGCCCGGAGCGACCACGTTGAGCGGGAACAAGTGCCCGAATAGCCGCTGCTGACAGAGATTCCGGCAAGGCGGCCGCAGCTCGCCTTCCAAGGCCGGAGAGACTGTTGCGACCTTGCCACCGGGACAGCACCGAAGGGTAGCGGGTATAACCACAGAAAAGCTCATCTCCGCCGTCTCCGGACAAAGCCACCGTAACGTGCTTCCGTGTCATCTCGCTGACCAGGTAAGTTGGCAGCTGGGAGGAGTCTGCAAACGGCTCATCGTAAAGTTCAGGCAGCCTGGGCACCAGGCCCAGTGCATCGTTCGGAGTAACGTACAACTCAGTATGCTCGGTACCCAGATGGCGAGCCACTTCGGCGGCGTGTTCCGCCTCATTAAAACCGGCCTCATCAAACCCGATACTGAACGTTTTAACCCGCTGCGTTGCCCTTGCCTGCATCAGCGCCACAACCGTTGAAGAATCAATGCCGCCAGACAAGAAGGCGCCCAACGGCACATCCGACACCATCTGATCTTCAACTACATCGCCAAGGAGAGACTCCAACTGATGACTGGCGTCGTCAAAGCTGCCCGGGGGGCTCTCAACAAAACACTCTTCCAGTCTCCAGTACCGTTCGGGCTCCGGCAAAGGGTTGCTGTGCCCCGCGTTCAGCTGGAAAGTCACCATTGAGGCAGGAGGTAACTTGAAAATACCTTTGTGAATGCTCCAGGGGGCTGGAATGACGTTATGGCGCAACAACAACGCCAACGCCTGTTGGTCCACACCACCTTGCCAGGCCGGATGAGCGCGCAGCGCCTTCAACTCCGAGCCGAACAACAGAACGGTGCCCTGATAACCGTAATAAAGGGGCTTTTCGCCCATGCGATCCCGTGCAAGTACTAACGTTCTCTCTTGCAGATCAATCAGAGCAAACGCAAACATGCCTGAGAACCTGGCCAAACTGGGCACCAACCCCCACTGCTCAATAGCATGCAGCATGACTTCAGTGTCTGAGTGACCACGGAACTGGCAGCCCAGCTTGACGAGTTCCGAGTGAAGCTGCCTGAAGTTGTATACCTCGCCATTGAACGCGATGACATATCGCCCACTGGCTGAGGCCATTGGCTGGGCGCCAGCGGGGGATAGATCCTGAATCGATAAACGGCGGTGGACAAGACCCGCACCCAGGTCGAGGTGGTGCCAGAGGCCTGCATCATCGGGCCCCCGATGCGCAATAGCCCGCCCCATACCAGAGAGTACCTGCTCAGGCTCAACAGCACTTTCCTTGCTGACAAATCCGGCAAAACCACACATCCCTTATTTCCTTCCCGCCATGCGAGCAATCCTAACACCCAGATAGGTTCGCTCTTCCCTGTTTAACACCAGTAACCAAAACGCCACTAGCCAGGCAAGACTACTCAGAAGTGCACCGGCAACAATGTCAGCGTAGGAATCGTAGATCAGATACTCCCCTACACCCAACAGAATCAATGCCATAATCCCGGCAGGTACAAATGCAGGCAGCACAGACACACGGAGATATTCCCAAACTGGGAGCTCCAAATGTTTACAGGTATAGCGAAGATACAAAGGTACAAAGATCAGCCCCGGTACCACTGAGGCAAAAGCCACGCCTTCCAGACCAAATGGATGCACCAGAACCAGGCTGAGCCCGATATTCATAATGGCAGCGATGGGTGTAAGTCTGGCAAAAATACCATGCTTGTTTATGGCCGTGAGATAGCGGCTAGCAAACGGATTGATAAACGGAAGAATGGTAAAAATCACCAGAAAAACAATAAGGTACTTGGCCTTCTCGCCAAACTCCGGCCCCAGCCAAACATTGATAAAGGGAACCCCCAATAACAATGCGCCTGTACCCATGGCCATCAAGATACTAACCACATAGCGCGATGACACCAGGAATACCCGCCGGATCATCGCATCCTCCGCTTTGGCACTTAACCCACTGAACAGGGGCATGAAAGCGTGAGTTAACGTCCAGCCGAGCCCGCGAATATGTTGCGTGAGGTTTGCCGGTATGCTGTAAAACGGCACCATGGCCGGCCCCAGAATCAAGCCGATAACCAGAACGTCCGTCGCATTCTCAACACGGGTTGCTATTCCCTGAACAAAAGACTTGAACCCGAATACGATAAGCTCCCGCAACCTTACCCAGGAAAACATACCCAACTGAGCGCGAATGGCACCGTAGGCTGGGCGCGAAAGAATCCACATAAACAGCAGATACTTCACCGTAAGACCAATGGCATTAATACCCGCCAAAAGCACCAATCCGTTTTCCGGTGTAATCAGGCTATACAAAAGTACCGAGCCAACCACCGAGTTCACAATGGTAATGTTGTTTTTCAGATAATACTTCTGGAAGCCTTCAAGGTAGCTTTCTGCCACGTACCCCGGAAAGGAAATCAGCAGGTAGGCGCCAATAATAATCAGAAACAACGTGTACTTCTGATGGGCCTCACCCTCCGGCGCCAGCGAACCGCCAAACCAATATCCCCACGAGAAAAAGAACACGAAGAGCAGAACCCCAACCAGTGCCATGAAGGCGAGCGCCGACATGTAGACAGACTGAAGCGCGGTTTCATCCTTCTCCGCCAGGTGCCTGGCGGCATAACGGCTGATAGCGGGGCGAAGGCCAAGATCAAGTATGCCCATATAGCCGATAACCGCACCAATCATCTCCCACAGACCGTAATCGTACTTGCCCAGATTGTGGACAAATACGGGGGTCATAATGAAAGTAATGACCAGCTTTACGAACATGACCAGAACGTTGGAGCCAGTGTTCACAAGCAAGGTACGAATCATAGAGTTTGGCCAACCAGCTCGTCGTAGAGCGCCCGTAACTCAGCAGCAGGGCGACCAATATGAAAACGCTCTACTGCAATTGGCTGATAATCCAGAAAGCGGTCTCTGCTCGGGTCCGCAATCTCCGCTTTTATCGCGGCTGCGAGCCCTTCAGCGCTACCAGGTGAAAAAATCCGGGTGGGCGAGCCCGCAACCACCTCTCGCAGACCGATGCAATCCGTAGATAGCAAGGGAACACCGGCCGAAAGTACCTCCATTGCCAATAAGCCACAAGCTTCCCAACGGGACGGCATCACAACCATATCGACTGCTTTTATCATGGCCGGCATGTTGTCGGTACCGGGCATCTGAATGAACTGCTCAGAAAGCCCCTTAGCCTCGAGGTATTGATAATCCTCTCGGATATACCCCCCCCAGCCGAATGTAAGAACTTTTGGCAGACGTCCAAACCCGGTCAATTTAAGCTGTTCGATCGCGTCAACCAAAGTTCTGAAGCCCTTCTGACCCATAAACCGACCGAAGAACCCTACCAGCGGAAGATCCGCTTCCAGCTCCAAATCAGCCCTGAGGTCCACTCCGGACCCACTGGAAAAATAGTCCGTGTCCACTCCGTGCAAGATCGGATGGAGACACCTTTCAGGGACACTCGGAAAAAATGAATGGAAATTATCTGTCGCATCGTTCGTAACGGTATGGATCGCATTCATCCGTTTAAAAAGCAGTGCCATAAAGATCTTCTTTACGGACCCAGCAACACCTCCAAACTGTGATGCCTGAAAGACATCGTGAGCAGTCATCAGGTGCTGTTGTTTGAGGCCAGTCATTGAAAGCTCAGTCAGCAACCCCGCGCCAAAACCATGTGAGTGAACAAGATCGTAACGTCGCTTCCCCAGCACCTTCCTCAATTCCTTAACGAAAAGATGAGACCTTTCTGGCGAATTGATAACTCGAATGCGCGATTCGCCTAACGAATTGTCGAGATACTCCGAAAGCCCATGGTCAGGCGCAAACAAAGTAAAAGTGCAATGATCAAAGACCTCATTTCCATATATATACCGAAAGAAGGTTTTAATTCCTCCTCCGGGCTGCAAAGCAGTCATCAATACGTCCATATACACGCCTTGAAAAATTGGAGAAATTAAAATTCTCGCTTCCTAACCTTATCTGCAAGTCGAAACCTGGGTTCGTTATTAATATCGGAAACACAAAATTCCGATTCATTTTCCATATGGCCGTTCTTCAGGGCGAGGTTAGAAAACGCTATTACAAGACCAGCAAACAAATACCAATAATATTGTGAAAGACCCCAATAATTAATACTATAAACAGCATACATCCAGAACAGAGTTATTAGGGCTTTATTTAAACGTGTATAGAAATCGTCTGCACCTTCCCTCACCTGTGAGAACATCGATCGAACAACGAAAAGTTTTTTTATAACTCTACTTAGAAAGGTCATAAAGATAAAAAAACCAACAATTCCGAGTTCTATAAGAACTTCTGCATATAGGTTGTGACTTGCCTGCCTTGCGCCGAGTTTGTGTACTTTCGCTTCAGGTGTCGTACCCAACCCATGGCCAACGATTGGCCGAGTCATACCTAACTCAAATTCTTGGACCATCCCTTTGATACGTCCCTCTGCAGATGCTCCGCCCTCGGCGTCTCGATCAATTAAGGAGAGATAACGCTCCTTCTGAACTGGAGTCATAACAGAAAATGCAAGAAAGGCGGCAAGAACACCAACGGCTATTAACCTGACCTTCTTTTTCGATTCTTTAAAAACAAAAATTGCTACAACAAGGAGCGCAATAAATCCGCCCCTCGACATCGTTAATATGAGCGCATAGAGTAACAATGGCATTATTGACAAGTAAACAGCTTTAGCCTTCCAATTAAGCGGCCAGAGGAGGTAATGAAGAAACGGAACTGCAGTGGCGATGACGAATCCAAGTTCGTTAGGATTTATAACATCAGCTGGTGCACCAGCTAGCCTGCTCGCAAACTCTTTAGAGCTAAGATAGGTTGAACTTCCCCAATAACCAGTAGTAACATTCAAATACAAAGGCTCTAAAACCCTAAAAACCTGGCATCCAACAAATACAAGCAAAAATATCTTAAGTCGCTTTTCCGTATCAACAAGTAACGCGACAAAGAAAAGAAATACCGATGCCTTTACAAAAGGATCAAGATTGGCTCTGATAACGCTACCGGGCCACTCGACCAACGGAAGAGAGATGACAATGTATCCAGCCAAGACAAAGAAGCTTTTAAAAACTGGATCAACCATTTTATGCTTGAATTTCTGTCGCTGGCTAAATAGTAGTAGCAGGAGAATCAACACCGCAATTAGGGTCGGGCGAATCACGCCATAGGCGGGAATACGTGCAGAAAATCTCACAAAAAAGTCGATTACAAAATAAAGAAAAAAGCAAAAAGTGAAGCTACTAATTAACGAGTCAGAGTTCTTATCAGACAATGATCTATCAAAACGGCTCTTAATCGAGATCATGATACACCGTATAAATCTTGGTGCTGCTCCACCATTACTTCACTGCTAAACCGGACTTCGGATGATACCAAAGCCGCCGATCCCATCTGCTTTCGCAGATTCGCATCAGAAACAAGCTGCCCAAGGTAGCCAGCTAGCATTGTGGTATTACCCACATTATAGAGATAACCGGACACCCCGTGCTCTATTGCTTCTGGATTCCCACCGACCGAACTACAAACGACAGGCAGACCCGCCCGCATGTACTCCACAATAGAGTTAGAGAACCCCTCAGAATCAGAGCATAGCAATCCAATATCAAAAGCTGGCAGACAACCCGAGACATCGGAACGACGACCCAGAAAATGAATGCGTTTGTGCACATCCAGATCTTTAGCGCGTAAGGCCAACTCACTGTCGTCACCGTCGCCAATCACGACAAGATGCATATTACCGCCTTGTTCAACGACTTTGGCCAAAGCCACAATAGCATCAGTGATTCTTTTGATTGGCCGAATATTTGCTACAATAACTCCAAAAACACCATCGGGGTATTCCTTGCGGATAAGAAGAATCTCATCAGGAACTGAGGCTTTTTCAAGGTCTGCTTTATACCCATTATAAATAACACTTATCAGATTCTCAGGAATCCCTTCATTTCTGCATACAACGCGCTTAACCGCTTCGCTGTTGGCAATTACAGAGGACACAAAGCGACCGCTAAATCGCAACAGATAAAGGTAATTTTTCGTATACCAATACCCCATATCACGACGAGATATAATAACGCGAATCCCCTGTAATCTGAATATTATCGGACACATAATTGAAGGGTCGATAAAAAACGCATGAACAACGTTTACGCCGGCCTTACGAAACCGCTTTGCCTCTCTCCAAAGCCTAAACCAAGTAGACAGGTTTCTTAGTCCACTACTCCCCAAGATTGTATAGTTACAAGGAAACCCACTTTCCTTTAAATAAGTGGATTCTTGGAACACCAAGAGGTGTGGGGATACTCGACTTCGATCTAATCCTTGGACGAGCTGATACAGCTGCCCCTCAGTCCCGGCTTGGGGATTTTTAAAACTATCGATAACATAAAGAACTTGCACAGTCTTCTGATCGTGATCCATTAAGGCTCCTCAAGTATTCCTCTCGAGTCCTAAAATTACCCTCATCGCCCTAATCGGATCGAGGAATCCGGCCTTAAAAAAATGATTAGCCGCTAAGCCTTTCCGGTCATTATACCAATATACTTTACCCAACCGATACTCTAAAACTGCTCGTCGTTTCCGAACCGTTGTCTTCTTATAGGGATAACGTCCCACCGCTCTGGACAAGATTCTTAAGCCATTATTCCAACGTGTTTCTAGCCCGTTTACACTGATAGCTCCGTCATGTTTTCTATAATAAAAAGATGGAATGCCGGAATACGCTATTAAGGAACATTCTGCTATACGTAACGCGAAGTCATGATCTTGCGCAGCTCTAAAGGACTCCTCGAGCGAGCCTACCTTTTCAATAATATTCTTACGAAACATGCACAATCCGGGCGAAACTATATAGCAATCAAGGAGAAGCCGATTAGGGTCACCATCCTCATAATGATCGGGAGCAAATAAAGAGTATAGAACTCTTCCCTCTGCATCAATAGCATACCCCTGCCCATACACCATTCCAACATCACGATTATCGTTCATAAACCGAGCATGTTCAGCGAGTATGTTTGGCGCCAGCAAGTCATCACTATCCAATATAACTACATATTTTCCGGAAGCATTCGATATGCCTTTATTTATCGAAGCTGCTTGACCTAAATTTTTAAATTCCTCATGAACCAAAACCTTGACCCTAGGATCCTTGACTCTTCTAAGCCAATCTAAGGTTCCATCTGTTGAACCATCATCAACAATAATATACTCAAAAAATTTGTAATTCTGAGACAAAACAGAGTTTACTGTTTCAGGAATTAAATCTAACCGATTATATGAAGGAGTAATAATCGACACTACGATATCAGTTTCCATACCACACCTGATCCCAAATGATTGGTCAAATGGTTCCAATTTTTATCTAATTAGAGTCAAATAAATGCAGCCACTTCAGAGCATATTCGCCGAATAACCGTAGACCACTGATATTCAGACTGCACCGCACGAGCGCCGGAAGCTCCAAGACGTTTTAGTTCATTTTCAGAACTTAAAAGATCGCAAATTAAGCGACCAAGTGATTCTATATCACCTCTATTTACTACATAACCTGCATTATTGCCTTCTATGATTTCGGGCATCACGCCACAACTTGTTCCAATGCAGGGTATTCCATATGACATAGCCTCGATAAAAACCTCTCCAAATGCTTCGTTATATGAAGGAAGCACGAAAATCGACGCGTCCTCGAAACATTTTTGATAAATTTCTAGGTCAATCGGGTTTCTTTTATCCAAAAATCCATAACAGGAAACCCCTGGCTCGTTAATGCCCCAATCTTTACCGACTAACGTTAATGTGAGGCTTGGATAACTTTTTCGAGCAATTTTAAAAGCTTTAACTAGATCCTGACCACCCTTTGCTTTAAACGAATGACTAGCAACGAACAGTATATTTCTTGTATCGTAACTCTTTTTAGAAACGTCCCTTACTGGAAAAATGCTGCCAAAGCCGGCATACACCACCTTTTCCTCGGGCAACTGAAAATCCTCTATAAATGATTTTCGAAGAGTTTTGCTCATCGTAAAAACTCTGGTTAGCGAATCATAGACGCCTTTTTCGAAATCATAAGCCCGGCTGACTACTTCCTTTGGCCTGAGCGCTAAAGGAATAGACTTGGCATAACTCGACAGATTGTTATCATGAAATGAGAAAAGAGGAACATCTCTCTTCCTGACACTTTCAGAGTCACTGATTGAATAGTTCGAACCTATCTGTATAACTGAATTGTAATCTTCACAAACCTCTTCAACTGCATTTATTGCATATTTGCTAGCAATTTTATATCGATATACATCTAACTGGTCCTTGATCTTCCATATATCTTTACTGGCTGAAATATTTTTCAGAAAACATGCTTTTCTAACCAAGAATGGAAGTTCAAAATCAACGACCTCACTCATATTTCCTTGAAAGCGAAGTTGATGAAACAGATTGTAAAACGCTGACCCCTTTTTTTCCTGGAATTTCCAACCTTGGATCAACCCGAGCAGGTTTACTGTTGAGGTCATATATTTCCCCAGTCAAACTTACTATCCCGATCTAAAAGTAAAGCCCCTAGTCGATCTATTCCCCAAACGGTTTTAAGAAACTCAAACCAGTTTTCTCCAACCCCATGCCTAGACATCGAAAATCTATCACTTATGCCCCGTCTATCATAGTATGCAGCTACAGCTGACTCGAATCCCGCGTTCTTTACTTCCATTTTAGAGAAATCTGTGATGTCGCTCGGCTGCCCATTCGGAAAGCAAAAATGACGACCTAGGTCGCCAAGTTCATGAGACAAATGATCGCGACATCCGATTACCTGATCTCTAACACCTCCCTCAGAAAGATGCCCAAGGCTAAAGTGATCTTTCGTATGACCACCGACCGATACTCCGTTGTTCTGCATCTCGCGCAACTCAGACCAGGAAACAGATCTATACTGCTCAATGGGCGATTTCGGTGGCTGAACGTTGGTAAGGAAAGAAATTCTCTCTAGAAGATCGTTAATGTCTTGGCCAGGGATCTTTAGCATGGCGCTGACAAGTTCAAACCATAGTTTCTCTTTATTTTCACGCCAATATTCAGGGCTATATTCGACACCCCCTATTGATAAGGGCTCTGAAATATCGACGCTATTTTCAATTATCCATTTTAACTTATCATGCCACAACCAAATCCCATCGCCGACAAAATCCGTCGCAACGTAAAATGTCGCCGGAAATCGATACTTCTTCAGTAATGGAAAACAAATCTCATAAAAGTCCCTATATCCATCGTCAATAGTTATAGTAACGATAGGTTTGGAGCGACCACTTCGAGACCGGCTTGGCGAACATCGATTAAGCGCCTCGGTAAGTGAAAGAACCTCAAAATGATCTTTTAAATATGCAAACTGTCTCTCCAGAACTCTCTTGCTTATTGCACCGTTCGTTCCCTCAACTGAAAATCGATGATACATTAAAATTCGGGGGTAACGTTGGGTGAGTGTTGAGGCGAGTTTATACCCCCCATATGGACCGACAGCTTTTACTACTCCTGACAATGACAACATCAAACCTTCCTTGAAAAAACACCATCACTGAGCTTGAAAATCCTGAGGTGGCAAAGGCGCGTTAACCTTATTCAACTCCCACCCTCTTGAATTAACATTTCCATTAGCATCAAAAACGTAGAGGTAGACACTATCTTTATCTTGACTGAGCGCTCCCAGATTTACCTCAACCGAAATTCTCCTATCGTCCCAGGCAACCGGACGCTGGATCTCACAGTGAGCACCTTTTCCTCTGATTTCTTCAACTGTCGAACGATTGCAAAAAAGCACTCGATGAAGGGTTTTATCAAGATAAATATCATCTAATTCCACAGTGAACGGCACTGGCATAAAATCGTCCATCCCTAAAAGCGCAATTGTCAATCCAGTGGCATCATCAACATCAGAATTTTTTAACGCTTCAGCCCAGTCGCTATCACTCGCTAAATACACTCGCCCATTTAGCCATGCCGTCAGACTCGGACTCGCCCCCAAGTCGATCTCAATTTCAAATAGATTCCAGTTTCCTGGCTCAGGAGAGAGGCCGCCAAAGCTGTTTGCCCATATCGATGACCCTGTTCCCGCCAAACCTAAATTCGCAAGCGAAAAGCGATAACCCCTTCCAGTTGGGTCCGACCAGAACCGGGCATACTTCCCTCTTGGCGACAGAAACCCATACTGGTCGAATTTCCCCAATGAGGATGACTCAGGAAAAACAACCTCAGCGCCAGACTCAAGCCCTACAATCCGCTTGCCAGTTAGATCTCTTATTGAGACGCCTCTAGGTGGTTCAATGAATAACCAGCCATTAGCGAGCGAACCGATGTCTTCATATGCTATAACCCTTCCTAGACCATCCACTCCCTCAATCTTAATGGACTCGCCGTAACTTTCACGTCCACCTGTAGCAAAGGCGGATGGTTTCCTCTCCGCGGGAATCGCATAATAGTTAGTAAGGTCGTAAGGCAACTTTATCCAAAAAGCAGAATACATCTTTGTTGATTCAAAGTTGGTATTCTCCCCTCCACTGGCTTTCGGCCACCCCAAAAAGTTTACATTACCCTTACCATAATAGTGTGAACCGGGATTACCATCCCTTGTCGGCCTGGAATTGGTTACCAGTATGCCCGTGCTGTGCTCCTCCGGCAGTGAAGGTTTCGTCCAAATTGTATTTGGATCGACATTCACTCGTTTTACTAGCGTCATGTCGTTGAACGTAGATTGGTGCTTATTGGCGACTCCATTTTCCCAGGTTACGTCCGTATGATCGAAAAGAACTGGAGCGCCTTGCTCTTTCCGTCCAAAACCCGAACCGGTTATCGTTATTGAGTTTCCAGAACGAAGCTCACTGGCGGTGCCTGTATCGATCCCTGAAAGTGTCGGGGCTGCCATTACCGAAGTTGTGATGGCTGCCAAGCTAGCTGCCATCATAAAGCTTGCCCCGCTAATTGCCCGTCCTTTCGAGATTAAAGATGCTAGCGAATTATTCATTTTGATCTCCCCCGGCTACGCTCGAAACGATCGCCAAATATCCATGCAGACGAGTCACCCACACTTGCTCCGCTCGTACAACATCTCCACCAGACCTCAAGCAACTATAAACGCTGTAGGTGTCTATATTTATAATAACTATTGTCTCAGATTTTGCGACTGCGTACTCTACACAACGCTCATTTTCGTTAGTTTGTTCAACCCTTTGAGCTCAATACCTTATAATTAATTCCGATAAGGCCTGATTTAAAAGAAAATTCTGCAGGGATCAAAAATGGATATATTTGTTCTGTACAAGGAAGACTACCCATGGGACGTGAGGATCGAAAAAATTGCCAAGAGCCTCAGGGACCGTGGCCATAATGTTACTATCGTTGCTCGCAACCTTTCCGGCAACAGTCCTGTAGCAGAGAGTGACGGCCTGCCGATCATCAGGCTCCCCGTGATAGGTGCCGCTAATTCGCTAGTTCGGAAACTTGCGAATGTACCGATATGGTTTAACCCTTTCTGGATCCGCACACTTAATGCAGCCATCTCAGGATCTGAGAACCCTGTGATCATCGTTCGAGACCTTCCACTGGTTAAAACTGCACTAAGTGTCGCAAAATCGAGGAACGTGAAAGTAGTTTTGGACATGGCAGAGGTTTATCCCTATATGTATGCTTCTGCGCGAATGTTCAGTAAGGGCTTGAATCTCGAGACATTGGCTAAGAGCCCCTCAATGGCAGCTCGTTACGAATCTAAAGTGCTACCCAAGGTTGACCATACACTTGTAATGATTGAAGAGTCCCAGGATAGGGTTCTTAACAAAGGCATCGATCCTGGAAAGGTAACGATTGTCAGCAATACTCCACCCGCCACAAAGTTTTCAGGAACCGCACATCAACACCAAGGAAGAAACCTTCGTTTGGTCTACGTCGGATTCCTGACTAAACTCCGAGGTCTCGACCTTCTTATCAAAGCAGCTTCCGCTTACGTCAAAATGGGTAACGAGCCTAGCTCTCTCAAAATTGACATCGTTGGCAAAGGATCTGAGCGAGAAAACCTCATTAACCTTGTAAAAGAACTGAACCTCGAACAGTCGGTTACAGTTCACGGTTGGCTGGAACATGAGCAGGTTGACCAGCTTATGGCCCAAGCTAACGTTGGAGCTCTCACTTATCGTGTTTGTCCTCACTGGAACCACACCATCCCGAATAAAATATTTGACTACATGCTCGCTGGTCTTCCGGTTCTTGCGACCGAGGTCAAGCCCATAGAAAGAATCATTAATGAAACCAAATCCGGACTGGTCTGCCGAGACAACGATGTAAGAGACATCGCCGAAAAGCTTCAAATTCTCAGATCCCCAGAAACCCGTGCAACCCTTGGCGCAAACGGTGTAAGCGCAGTTCAGTCAAAATACAACTGGGCGAATGATGAAAGGCGCCTTCATGCAGTGATCGACTCACTTGAAAACCAGGTCAAGTTCCGGTGAGTCTTCTATATGCAGTTCTCGCCAGGGACTGAACCAAAAAATTTGGAGGATACCTGAGAATATTTCTCAGAAAATACCGATAGCTGGAGTACCGGAACCTCAGCTCTTCAACCCTGTATCTTGCGAAATAGTCGTCATCGGAAGTTGGCTTGTTTGCCATCGTTTCAAACCGTTCCCAAGACAGCAGTGAATTTACCTCTGTTTGAGTCGCTTGGTCAGCAATTTCAAGTCGGAATCCTTCACCAATCTTAATGGGGACCCAATTCACACACGGGGCCTGACCAGCCTCCAACTCAACGTTTGCCACAAGTGTTTGTTTTGTGCTTTCTGACCAAAGGTCAAATAAGAAGTTACCAAGAGAGTAGAAAATCACACCCTTTTTGTATCTCTCGACTGGCTGGACCACGTGTGAATGGTGTCCAAACACCACATCGACCCCAGAATCGATCAACGCATGCCCTAACTCAACCTGGCTTGGGGCCGGATAATCCAGGAACTCAAGCCCCCAATGGATCGAGCAAATCAAAAAGCCCGGACAAGCAGCTCTCAATTTCTCGACCTCTGCAATCAGATCCGCGTGGCCTTCTCTTTTACTATATGGGAGCGCAGTATTTCGGTCGGCCCATTCCTCAGGCCTTAACGAAATATTGAAAATGTGACTTTCTATTCCGCCATGAGAAATTACATGGATATTGGGGCCGCTTCCAGATTCAAGGCCAATCACATCCATACCGGCCTTTCGAACATTAGATACGGTATCCCAGAAGGCGGCCTCTCCATGCTGCATAGAGTGATTGTTTGCAACACATAGAACATCGATACCGGCCTGTCGCAGAAACTGAAGGTGTGAAGGATTCCCTCTCATTTCAAAGGAAGCCAAGCTAAGTGGTCGTAACCCCAAATCAGAAGTAACTGTTTCCAGGTTGGCAAGCACGAGATCTGCGCTTTCGAAGCATTTAGAAATCCCCTCTACAATCTCGAATCCACTCTTAGAAAACGCGCTGCGCATTCCATGCCCGACACAGACCGGGTGATCACCTAGCGAAATGTCCCCCACTGCTGAGATTCTTAATGTCTTATTTTCCACAGTCATTGAAGTCCATATCCAAGAAAAAATAGGTGTGTTTCCCTTTCCGCATAAAGGCTTCTCCAACGACAACCGTCATGATTAGGTTTTGCTGAACATTCAACTGCGATCTCAACTCCAAATTCACCCATTCCTTTAAATGGTCTGCTCCACGCGAAGGCTCGATCGACACAAAGAGCTGAAAAGATCCTAGTTCAGATTGCGAAACAGTAAACTTGAAACATTCGTTGAAGGCATTCATGTACGCATCCAGAGCCCGACCGAAGACGACCGCATGAAACTTGTGATCAACAGTCAGATACGCGAATTGCTGTGCAGTCCGTCCGCGCAGCTCATCAATGGTCTTAGTATCGCCAAGAAGCTCACAGCCAGTATCCAGCACCGTTAAGCTATCACCCAACTGATAACGAACCAGACTTTGGGATTTGCGGAAAACATCTGTGACCATAACCTCGCCATTTTCTGACTCAACCCAAAGCCATGGATTAACCAGATGCATGTGTCCGCCGGCACACTCGAATGCGATAATGTCGAATTCTGTTGATCCGTACTCCTCAATAACCGGCGCTCTGAACGCTTCGCTGATATATCGCTTCTGGGCTGGCAAAATGGCCTCTGCAGTGCAAACCACTGCTTTAATACCAGTAGGTTTGAGTCCCTTATTTTTTATGACTTGGGCAGCCTCCAAAATAAGCGAAGTGTATCCATAAACATACTCTGGCCTCCAACTGACAAGCCTTGCAACGGTAGCCTCTACATCGCCCTCCGCTGGATAGAAGACCTGTCGGTTTAATAGTAAGTCCCGCACCTTCGCACCGAAGGTATTAGCAGCCCTCCCCCAAATTCGGGCTTCTCGTTGTCCCAGACGCAAACCATGCTTCCGATAACAATATGCACGAACAGCCAGCATTCGTGCCAACTCCTCGCGGGACAAGACAATACTCGTCGGTTCTCCCGTCGTACCCGCGGTATGACGAGAGAAACCAGCACTCTTGTTCTGACCAGAATTAGCAGCCTCCCGAAAAGTGCCCTTCGTCAAAGGCTTTTGCTTGGATACCTCTTCGATGCTACTAACGACATGTCCATCTGCTCCCCGTGGCTTGACTTTCAAGAGAATGGCATCCAATAGCCGCTGCCTGTCAGCTGGGTTCGAACTCCAGATACCCGACACCTCTTTCTCAAACCTGGAAACGGGCAGTCGCAGAAGGATAAAGGTCAGCCTTGCTAGCCCGTACCTCAGGAGGTACCACAATTTCATGATGCCAAAGCTCTCCGGTAAACTTTCTCGTATTGATCCGCCATCGATTGCGATGAAAGCTCATGTAGCACTTTCTGCCTTCCGCGCTCGGACCTCTTACGAGCTGCCAAGGCATCCTCCAGTACAGATTCCATAGCTCCCGCAATTTCTCTTTCACTACCGTTTACCAGAATTCCGTTGGCACCATTTTCAAGAACTCTAGGAATCTCCCCTACACAGGTCGAAACAATAGGAAGTTGAAGCGCCATAGCTTCAAGCAGCGTGATAGGGAGCCCCTCGGTCGTCGAAGAAATAACCAATACTTTGGATCTCGCCATCAACGCCGGGATATTTGGATAATAGCCCGGCAGTAAGACATCTTTTTCCAACTTATTATTGGAAATATCCCGCTCTAAGGTATCTCTGAGAAATCCCTCTCCTGCGATCAACAAACCTGCCCGTGGAAACTTGTCTTTAAATTCGCGAAACGACAAGACGAGATTGGTAAACCCTTTTTCCGGAGAGAGGCGCCCCACCCCTAGAATTACTGGTTCGTGATCACGGACAAATTCATTGATTTCTGTAGGTAGGGAATCCTTTGACTTACGTAAGATGTCCTCAACCTTCAGCCCGTTCCTGATAATGGCAATTCGCGTCGATTGTCGAAGAATTAAGGGAAGCTCTCTTTTCATTGCTTCACCCACCAGCACCACGGCGCTCATTCGCCACAGAGCGAGCCGGTCAAGAAGTTCATAAGCCCACATGCGAGTGAATCGGGGCGCATGTACATATCCGTGTAATGTGGTGACAACCGGAACCGTTTTGTTAAAGCGTCCAAACAATCCCAAAAGAATATTAAACTTGTACCCATGGGAATGGATGATATCTGCGCCCCATTCATCAGCCCACTCACAAATCCTGCGAGTTTCAGACCTATTCAACCCAGGTTTCATTCGCCAAACTGTTATTGGAAGCCCCAAGCGGTCTGCCTCTTTTTCGATGCCCTTGGACTCTATACCCGGCTCACCCGCACTTAGAATCATGGGATCAAGGCCTTGCGACTGCTGCGCCTCAACCAACGTCAGTAGCATCCGCTCAGCACCATAGAGCCCGCCGCTGTCGATGAGGTGTAAAACCTTTAGACTCACCTCACCCCTTCCTCGGATTCCAAATCACCTTCTTCTCCCCTTTAGAAAACGCAACAAACGCCTGGAGAGAAGCGAGGTTTAACAACATGAAGTAGTACGGCAACGCATAAAGGGTAGAAAGCGCTTGGCCCTCTTTTTCTTTCTTATGACCCGACCATGCGAGATACAGAAAAAGTGCATAACCTGTTGCTGCCAATGCATAGAACCCTTTTACGGGCGCCAGATAAATGGCCGCAAGCGCAAGGGTTACCATCGGAGCAAATGCGGCGTAGCGAAGCAGTTTGTGGGATATAAGTTGCCAGGCGAAGATTGGGTCTCCTGCCGGATTCATAAGGTGCTTCATATCTTTCAACGCCCATAGCGCCCGCAGGCTCACTCGCACCCGCATGCTGAATTCGCTACCGCCATCGCTCAGGGCTTCTTCCTTCAGCAGTGCCTCTGGCTCATAAACAACGCGGTAGCCCTCGTCCACCACTTTCAGAGGTTGAACAAAATCCGGTAACTGGTCAGCTCCTAACGGTTGATAGAGCTCCTTTCGCATCGCATCAATTCCACCATCAACCCCAACGATGGAACCAATGCGGGTTTCCTGATCGCGCAGCCAGTTTTCGTATCTCATGTAAGCGCTGCAGCCGTCCCCCACCATGGAACCGTCGGCGTGTACGTAGACCATCTTGCCTGTTACATACCCCACCTGAGGGTCCGCAAAGTTGCGGCACAGCTTTCGGACTGCCTGGGTGTCCCATTGGGAGTTCGCGTCGGAGAACAGCAGGATGTCGCCATTAGCTTTCGGTACAAGTGTATTCAGCCCTGCGGTCTTGCCTTGCCTAGGTATCTGGCGGAATAGACGAATCGGTATGTCGGCGGCTGCAGCAACCTCTTCCACAATGCGATCAGTGCCGTCTTCGGATTCGTCGGATATCACCAGAACTTCCAGTTTTTCCGGCGGGTAATCCAAAGCCAGCTTGTTCCTGAGCGTGGCCTCGATATCCTTCGCCTCGTTGTAAGCAGCAATCAGAATCGACACCTTTGGTAAATAATCGTCGTTAGCCGCTATTGGAGTGGGCTTGAGCATCGCCAGAGCTTTCACCGCCAACGGGTAACCAAAATAGATGTAGAACAGCAGTGCAAAAGACGCCCAGAACACAAACTCCATCATGCGGCACCTACCGTTTGGAAGGCTTCCGATGGCTTGGTTTGGGTGTCCAGAACGCCCTGGTCTTTCAGAACGTTGCTCATGGTTGTGAATCTGAAGTGCCGGATCAGTTTCGCCAATCGCTGTTCGCACACATCCAGGTTGTTGTAGTGCCGGAATCTGGAGAACCATTTCACATCAAGACGGGGCTGTCCTGGGTCTACCTCCCAGGGATGCAGATAAAACACGAAAGGCTTACCCTGCCGATTGATAGAGCCCAGGCCGAATTTGCTGAACCAGTAAGGGAACAAACGGAAGTAACCTCCGCCGGCGATCGGTAAGGTGTATCCGGGCAACTTGAGCGTACTAAGGGGAAACTCGGCCAGCTCGTAGCCTTTGTCTGTCATAAGCCGATGCGGCCATCGCGGGGTGCCCGGCATGCCGTAACGGTCATGGTGCACCGGGAAGATGGACGAATCCCAGGTAAATCCCTGCTCGGCCAGAATATCCAGGGCCCACCGTGATTGGTTTGTTATGGAGTAGCTGGCTGCACGATAGCCGGTTATCGGTTCACCGAGGATGTCTTCCAGAATGGCTTTGGAGCGAATGGTTTCTTCCTGGAACACGTCAGGTGTCTGGTTGTAAATCAGTTGATGGCTGTAACCATGACTAGCCACTTCATGGCCGGCGTCGGCTATGCGCTTGACCAGATTCGGTGATCTTTCGGCAACCCAGCCCAGTGTGAAAAAGGTTGCCTTTACACCGGCCGTCTCAAATAAACCGAGGATACGATCGGTGTTGGCTTCTACACGATATTCCATGCTGGACCAGTCATCATATTTAACGGCCTCTGCCAACGCGGCCACCTGGAAGTAATCTTCCACATCGATCGTCAGTGCGTTCCTGATTTGCTCTGTCATGGCCATTACCTCAAACACATCCTGTGCCGTTTACCGGAACCGATACTCCACCCCAACCAACACCCAGTTCTCGTCGTACTCCCGGGTAGGCACATCACTTACTTTTCTTTCGTGCCCAACTTTCGCCACCAAATTAAAGTCGCGAGTGGCCTGGTACTCGGTACCGGCTTCCAGCCGAAGTGTGCGGTCATCTGCCTGGTCGCTCTGGAACTTGGTGTAGTCATAGCCGATGCTGGCGTAGCCGCTGGCCAGTTCGGTAAACGGCCTGGAATAGCGGGCATTAAGCCCAGACTTGTCCTCACGCTCCGGTGACTCCAGATAATCCGCCTGGCTGGCATACACATCAACAGTCAGGGATGACCGGTCTGAATAGCGCTGGTTAATACCGGTAGAGAGCGTGGTAGTTTCAACCGAGATGCTGTCACGCAGGTTGAACTCGAACTCACCAAACCGGATGTCAAAGCTGGAGGTGCGGTCGGTTAGCTCCCGGGCACCGCGCAGGTACCAATCCAGGCTTGGGGTAATGGTGCGTGTGAGGTCCAGCTCGCCGATCAGGCCGTCGCTGCTTTGGGTGGTTGAACCAAAGCGGGTTTCTATTTCGCTCACCCCAATGGCACCAGACAATCTTGTGGTCGCCCATACGTTGGAAAACGTCAGTCTGGCGCTCTTTACATCAACCTCTGCATCGGTGTCGTACTCGGTACGGCTGTATGAGGTGCTCACACCTGCAGTCAGTGTCTGGCTTACGATGTGGTTCCACGCCACAGAGCCGATGTAGCGTTCGCTGTCCGATTCTTCTGGCTCACTGAACTCGACGTTTTCATATCGGGCCGACAAGTTCAGCCAGTTGGTATCGTTCACGCGCAAAAGGTAACGGGGGCCGGTGCTGAATACGTTTTTGCGAGTTCGGTTGTCAGGGATGTTGCTCTGGGTTGCGTCCTGGTTCACTTCACGCAGGTTGTTGCTGACATCCCAGTAGAAACGGTTAGCCAGTTCGCAATCACCGTTGAAGTCCATCTCCCCGTACGCTTCGTTATCGAAGGTGCTGTCTTGCCAGTACGAATAGCCCAAGGTGCCGGTAAAGTCTGCATTACAACGGCCGGGGTCAGTGCGATAGCCAGCTCTGATGTAGGCCCGGGTTTCCATATCACTGGTTTCACCGCTACTCGCTTTGCGGGCATTATCGGTGAAGCGGGTGTCCAGGCCCCCGGTGACCTCTGAATTACCTTGGGCGGTGGTTGCAACTCCGGAACATGCCAGCAAGAACCCGATCGCCAGTATTCTGCTGTGGGGCATCCCTGCGCCCTGCTTGCTATCCATTGATCACCGCTCCCACAAATTTATCCGGGTTGAAAGCCGTGGCAGCATGCTCAGCGGTGGTTGCTGTGATCTTGCCGTGAGGAACCACCAACATAGCGTAGTCGCACAATTCGGTCAGAATCCTTGCATCAGGTGATTCAGAAATGGGCGCAGTATCCAAAACAATGAAGCGATCTGGGTAGCGGCGGCGAACGGCTTGCAGGAACTGCTTCATTCGGAACGATGTAAAGAATTCCGACGGCGTTTCGCGGCGGCTGCCAGCCGGGATCAGTCTCAGCCTCGGGATACCCGTTGGGTAAAGGATTCTGGCGATGTCATAGTCTGGGTCATCCAGGAAGTCGGTCAGGCCCGTTTCCGGCAAAACATCCAGAGTGGTGTGCAGGGACGGCTCCCGGAGGTTGCAGTCAATGATCAGCGCGGTTTTCGCCTGGTCAAAGGCAAAGGCTGCGGCCAGGTTGAGCGCAACGAAGGAAGATCCGGCCCCAGAGGAGGCTCCGCTCACCACCAGGGTGAAATTGTTGCCGCCAGAAAGCTCGAGAAGCTTGGTCCGCAGGTCCCGAAACCGGTTAACGAGAGTACGGTTGCGGGATTCAGGATAGATAATGCGGCGTTCGTCCAGGTCATCAGGTGTCAGCCGCCTGGGCTCCTGCATCCGCACAATCTGCTTGCTTATGACGTATTTGTCTACAGCGCCCGGTCCCAGCTCAAGGGAGCTGGGTACCAGCATTCTGGAATCGTCTTCGTCAAAGTGTCCGAGCTCCTGCTTGAGACGCTCTTTGCGCTTCAACCAGAAAGACTGCTCATCCGCACTGGGAGCGCCTTGCTCCTCTGATTTTCCAGAGCGTTGCTCTGCTGGATCCAGTTCGGGCTGATCATTTCGTTGTTCTGGCATCAGATCACTCCCAGTTGGGCGAGCACAACGATGGTGATATACACCGCTGCAGTTAACACGACAAAAATGCCGACCATCATGGTGACCCGCCGGTCCCGGCGTTTCTCAAAGGGGGTGCGCACTTCCGGTATTTCGATCAGCACCGGTAACCCGATGCCGTCTTCAAGCTGCTTACGGGCACGAATTCGGGGATCGACCTGGAGCAATCCGGCAACCGCCCCAAAAGGCGCTGCCAACCCAAGGAAAAGCCCGGCCATGGCAAACATGGAAAACTGGGGGCCAGAAGGCGTTCTGGGGAACTGTGCCGCTTCGTTAATTCGGTAATTCAGGCCCTGCCCTTCTATATCAAGATGCATGGACACCCGCGCTTTTTCCCTGCGTTTGAGCAAGTCGTCATAGATTTCGCGGTTTACTTCCATGTCTCGGGTGAGTTCCGAGTACTGAGCTTTATTGGCCTGTATGCGCTCCATCCGCTGAGTCTGCTGCTCCATAAGGCGCTGTAAGGAGTTGATACGGGTATCAATGGTCGCCATGTCGGCCCGGGTTTTGGAGAGTGCAGCACTGAGTTCCTGGTAGAGCGGGTTTACAGCCTCTTCGCCATCAAGAGAGGTGGTACCGCCTTGCTGTGCCGCAGCCAGATCCCGTTGGCGTTTGAGTTCGGCCAGCTGTTCCTGGGTGATAACGATGTCCGGATAGGTGTCGTGGTATTGCAGCCTCAAGGCATCCAATCGCTCTTCCAGTGTCCGAATCCGCTCCCGGAAAGCATCCTCGGTTCTGCCCTGGCGAATGGTCGGCCGGATGTTGTTGAGTTGTCCCTGCAAAGAAGCAATACGGGTTCTCAGCTCTTCCTTCTCTAGCTGAGCCAACTCCAGCTGGTTGCGCAGCTGGGCCATTCTGGAGTTTGCCTCCTGCTCCGTGCCGTCGGTGTTTTCAGAGAGGAACTGTTTCAGGCGATTTTCGGCCTGGGCCAGCTGCCTCTCGTAGCTTTTCACCTGTTTGTCGATGAAGTCGTAAGCATTGCGGCTTTCTGACCGTTTCCGGTCTTTGGTCTCTTCAATGAACACCTGGCCCAGCTTTTGGGCTACACGGAAGGCTTCCATCTGGGAAGTCGAGGAAAAGCCAATACTGAAGTAGCTATCGCCCCGGGGGCGCACCGATAGCCCACTTCGGATTTTGGCGATGCGCCCTTCCAAAGCATCCGGGTCCATGGGAGCGTTACGGTAAATCTCCGGGTCTGAGGCCACCCGCTCAATCAACGTTCGGCTCATCAGAAGCTCTCGGGCCGCCGATGTTCGATCATTAATCTTGGTGGTAACCGCACGCCCTTCCATCAAGGGCGCAATAATATTCCGGTCATCCACGAAGATAATGGTGTCTGCCTGGTACTTGTAAGGCCATATAAACCCGGCACCCAGCACCGCAAAACTGACAACCACAAACAACAAGAACGCCAGGCCCTTGCGCTGGCGCACTTCGCGAATAATCTCTTGCGGTAACTGCGATAACGGTAATGCCATAACTACACTCGATTCGAGACCAATGGTTCAGACAACGTCTGTCAGAAACTGCGTTCCGGGATGGTCAGGATGTCGCCCGGGCGCATGGAGTAATTGGTTTCAACCTGCCCCTTGCGCAGGATGTCGTCCAGTTTCACAGGGATGGCGACTACCTCGCTACCCACCTTGCGGTAAAGCATGGACTTGTTGAGGGCAGCGAACTCGTTGGCACCGCCAGCATTTAGAAACATGTCCAGCACCGTCATGCCACTGCGATGGGGTATAGACACAGGCTGGCGCACAGCGCCAGTCACACGCACCCGGTCAGTGAACTCATGGCTGCCCATGGAGGTCACCACCACGCTTACCTGCGGTTCACGTATATATTCAGCCAGAGATGCCCGGATTGAGCTGGCAAGCTCTTCAGGCGTTCTGCCACTGGCCTGAACATCACCAACCAGCGGTACGGAAATCTTGCCGTCCGGGCGTACGGGTACCGAGATGCTCAGGTCCTCGTTGCGCCACACAGATACCCGGACAACGTCTGTCGCACCGAGTATGTACTGGTCCACACTGTCGCGGGTATCCAGTGCGAGTGCTCGCTGAATCTTGTCAGGAGAAGATGCGGACGGCCCTGCACAACCTGTTGCCAAAGCTACCGCCATGAAGGACACAAACAGCCCTTGGGTGAGATACTTCCGTGACATCGTATACCCTCTCTTGTGAGGTCCGTGCTGCATTCCATGTTTCGGGAACAGCTTACTCCCGAAACTACCTTGATCCTTTTTTGAACAATACCACTTCTACTGTCTGAATTATAACCAACAGATCAAGAAGCAAACTCTGATTCTTGATGTAATAAAGGTCGTAACGAAGCTTTTCCCGGGTGTCTTCTTCGTTGTCTGCGTAGGCAAAGCATAGCTGTGCCCAGCCAGTCAGGCCCGGCTTTACCCGGTGGCGTTCCGAATAAAACGGAATCTTCTCTGCTAACTGCGCCACGAATACCGGGCGTTCCGGCCTTGGCCCTACAAACGCCATGGTGCCGTTAAGAACGTTAAAGATTTGTGGCAGCTCATCAATCCTGACTTTCCGGATAAACTCGCCAACGCGAGTTACCCGGGTATCGTTCTTTTTTGCCCAGACGGCTCCGTCCTTTTCGGCATCGGTGATCATCGAACGGAACTTATGAACCTTAAAGACTTTATTGTTAAGCCCCACCCGCTCCTGGCTGTATATCACCGGCGCTTTGAAGCCGTCTTCCAGTTTGATGGCAAGTGCGGTGAGGATCATGATGGGAAACGTCGCCAGCAGCAGTGTGCCTGCGGCGAGAATATCGAGCGTTCGCTTGCCAGCACCGTAGACAGATGACACGGAGAAACCATCCGAGAACACCAGCCAACCGTGGCTGATCATTTCCAGGGCCACTTTCCGCGATTCCCGCTCATAGAAATTGGCACCGTCAATAATACTGACACCTTCCATTTTGCATTCCAGAAGGTCTTCCATCGGCAAGCCGCGCCGGCGGTCATCTACAGCTACCACGATCTCCCGAACGGGATGGCGCAATACGTAGTCGTGTAATGATGTGGGCAGGTTGATCAGGTGCTGATCACCCACTTCGATGGGTTCGTCCGGAAGTGGGACAAAGCCATCAAGCGTGAACCCCTTGCGGTTGAATGGGGTAGTGAGATCTTCCAGCAGTTGCCTGGCCCGGTGCCCTGCGCCAAGCACCAACACACGGCGTTTGAATGCCTCTTTGCCAACCAGGGCAAAAAACAGGACGCGCACTATGCCTAACGAAAAAATGGCCAGGACCGTGGCGGAGGTAAGCAGGCCGAAGCTGCCCAGATACCAGAGCCAGTCATCGGCAATGAAGTAAGCGAAACCGTGAACCGGTATGGCGAGAATCATGGCCATGATGGTTCTTAGCATCATGCCGGACATGCCCTCTTCCACCCGCGACTGATGCACACCCAAGGCAATCATAACCAGCAGGTTAAACAGGGCAAACGTAATGATGGAGGGAAATACAAAATACAGGTGTTCAAGGAAGAAACCGACTTCACCAAAAAAGCGGAAGAACACCGCCAAACCAAAGGCAAAGCCCATCACGACCAGATCAATCAGGCCAAGGATGACGAAAGGTAAGTGAATATAGTGTCTGAACAACCTGACGTGGGCCACGTCGACTCCTTGTGCGGTTCACACTGCACTGTACTGCCAGCATCCTTTGCTACACACCGTAACAAACCGTAACAGAATTGTACTTCAATCTCCTGAAACTTCAATGAGTCCTTTAAAAACAAAGATCGGAATCTCCCAGATGAGATCCCGATCATACGTTTGACCCAAGGGTTTACTTGTTACGGCGACGAACACCCAACAAGCCAGCCAGGCCCAGACCCAGCAGACCAAGCGTACCCGGCTCAGGAACACTCGCCACAGGCTCGTCAGGAATGTCGACGTTGTCGAGGGTTTCACCCATCACATAGGAGTAGCTCAGCTTGACCAGGTCACCCTGGAACAGGTTGCCAATGTTGAACGCCAGGCCAATGACGTTATCGCCATCGCCGTCGTTCTGACCGGCCAGGTAGGTATCCGGGTCATAGCTCCAGGACGAGGTGATACCGGTGTTATGCTCGATCGAAGAGTTTGTGTACAAGCCAAGGGTCAGGCCAGTCTGGGCGCCCTGGGAGTTTACAAAGTCTTCCTCGGCAATGCCTGCTCCGCCTCGGGTATTGATGGTGTTGAAACTGCCGTAGGTGTTTACATCGGGATCCGGATCAATCGCCCGCAGGAATTTCAGGCCGGTCAGGTCAGTCAGGGCCTCGATAGAGGTCAGGACATCAATGCGCTCGTAATTGTCATTGAAGATGTATTCGTGGGTGATATTGAACATCCCACCGTAGGTTCCACTCCAAAGCACGTGGTTATCGAAGGCGGAACCGCCACTGATATCCGTCAGGGAGGTGGAACCAATGTTGCTGGGCCAATCATTGTTATTGTGAACGTTGCCGAACTGATCGGCCTTCACACCAAACATTTCCCAGGGACTGCCAGGAGTCAGATAGTCCTCTGCGCCCCAGCTGCGTGTGCCGCTTGGATCGTGCAGCAAGCCAGGGGAGGTCGTTCCGCCGTAACCCAGCGTGCCGTTGTCGCTGATGGCGGTACGAACATAATCACCTTCCATGATGATCGGTGCCGCCAATGACGTTGCTGAGAAAGCAAGTGTCAGGGCCGCGCAACCTGCCAGCAGTGCCGGCTTTTTGAATGATTCAGGAATACGATTCACTGTCTAATCTCCCTTTAGATAAAAAATCCGCGTTGTTGGTCGGCGCTTATAACCGCCGGCCAAGCGGTCCGTGCAGCAATAAACTGTCCAGTTTCACGTCAGGCTTTAAATATCAGGGAGATAGAGGAACTTTAGAAGGGAAAAAACCGGAGGTGTATCCGGAATGTGTAAAATCCTTCAACACCTCACAGGTCTGACTGTAACGAATCAGAAACAGTCGCCGGGCACCCTCACCCAGCCTTCCATGATAATCCGCGCGCTGCGGCTCATGATGGCTTTGGTGGCGGTCCACTGGCCGTTAACTTCTTTGGCTTCAGCACCCACACCCAGGGTTCCGGAGGGGTGGCCAAAGGTGACTTCGGTGCGATCTCCGCCGCCGGCCGCCAGGTTCACCAGGGTTCCGGGAATGGCGGAGGCGGTGGCAATGGCCACGGCAGCGGTGCCCATCATGGCGTGGTGCAGCTTGCCCATGGACAGCGCTCGAACCAGCACATTGATGTCTGCCGCGTTGATCTGCTTGCCACTGGACGAGACGTAATCCACTGGTTTGGCTACAAACGCCACTTTTGGCGTGTGCTGGCGGTTGGCGGCTTCGGCGACGTCCTTGATCAGCCCCATCTTTACCGCGCCATGGGCACGAATGGTCTCAAACATCGCCAGTGCTTTGGGGTCGCTGTTGATGTCGTTCTGCAGCTCGGTGCCTTTGTAGCCGATATCTTCCGCATTGACGAAGATGGTCGGTATACCGGCGTTGATCATAGTGGCCTTCAGGCTTCCGACGCCCGGTACTTCCAGGTCATCCACCAGGTTACCCGTGGGGAACATGGCGCCTTCGCCATCGGCCGGGTCCATGAACTCGATTTTCACTTCTGCGGCCGGAAAGGTCACACCATCCAGTTCGAAATCGCCGGTTTCCTGCACTTCACCGTTGGTGATGGGTACATGGGCCACGATGGTTTTCTGGATGTTGGCCTGCCAGATACGCACGGTACAGATACCGTTGTCTGGAATGCGGTCTTTGGCGACAAAGCCGCCGTTGATGGCGAAGGCGCCTACCGCAGCTGTCAGGTTACCGCAGTTGCCGCTCCAGTCCACGAACGGCTTGTCGATGGAGACCTGGCCAAACAGGTAGTCTACATCGTGGTCTGGTTGGGTGGGCGCCGCAAGGATGACCGTTTTACTGGTACTGGAGGTGGCGTTGCCCAGGCCGTCGATCTGCTTTTCATAGGGATCGGGGCTGCCGATGACTCGCAGCAGCAGCTTGTCCCGTGCTTCGCCGGGCACCTGGCAGGGCTCCGGCAGGTCTTGCAGGCGGAAAAACACGCCTTTGCTGGTGCCGCCACGCATGTAGGTGGCGGGGACTTTGATTTGTGGGGGGAAGCTCATGCCGCCCCCTCAGAAGCCAGGAAATCCTGCGCGAAGCGCTGCAGTACACCGCCTGCGGTGTACACGGTGACTTCTTCTGCTGTATCCAAGCGGCAGATCACCGGAACACGGTCCACTTCGCCGGTCTTGCGGTGAATCACCAGTTCCAGTTTGGCTCCCGGTGCAGCCTTGCCTTCCACATCGTAGGTTTCGGTGCCGTCCAGCTGCAGGGTGTGGCGGGTGGTGCCTTCCTCGAACTGCAGGGGCATGACGCCCATGCCGATGAGGTTGGTGCGGTGAATGCGCTCGAAGCCTTCGGCGACAATCGCTTCCACGCCCGCCAGAGCAACGCCCTTCGCCGCCCAGTCACGGGAAGAACCCTGGCCATAGTCGGCGCCGGCCACGATGATCAGCGGCTGCTTGCGCTCCATGTAGGTTTCGATGGCTTCCCACATGCGCATGGTCTTGCCTTCCGGCTCAACACGGGCCAGGGAGCCCTGCACTACTTCGCCGTTCTCGTCCCGAACCATTTCGTTGAACAGTTTCGGGTTGGCCAGAGTCGCGCGCTGGGCGGTCAGGTGGTCACCACGGTGGGTGGCGTAGGAGTTAAAGTCCTCCTCCGGCAGGCCCATTTTGTGCAGGTATTCACCGGCTGCCGAGTCCATCATGATGGCGTTGGACGGCGACAGGTGGTCGGTGGTGATGTTGTCCGGCAGGATCGCCAGCGGGCGCATGCCCTTGAGTTCCCGCTCAGCGGCCATGGTGCCTTCCCAGTATGGCGGGCGGCGGATGTAGGTGGACTGCGGGCGCCACTCGTACAGCGGGCTTTTGGCCTGCTCGGCAGCATCCAGATTGAACATCGGGATGTACACCTGCTTGAACTGCTCCGGTTTCACGAATTCGCCAACGATGCGGTCGATTTCTTCATCAGACGGCCACAGATCTTTCAGGGTGACCGGCTTGCCGTCCTTGTCGTAGCCCAGGGCATCCCGCTCGATATCAAAACGCACGGTACCGGCGATGGCGTAGGCCACAACCAGGGGCGGAGACGCCAGGAACGCCTGTTTGGCGTAAGGGTGAATCCGGCCGTCGAAGTTACGGTTACCAGACAGCACTGCTGTGGAGTACAGGTCGCGATCAATGATTTCTTTCTGGATTTTCGGATCCAGGGCACCAGACATCCCGTTACAGGTGGTGCAGGCGTAGGCCACGATACCGAAGCCCAGCTTTTCCAGTTCCGGCAGCAGGCCAGCTTCTTCCAGGTACAGGCGGGCAACCTTGGAGCCCGGCGCGAAGGAAGATTTTACCCACGGCTTGCGCACCAGGCCCAGCTCGTTGGCTTTCTTGGCCACCAGGCCGGCAGCCACTACGTTGCGAGGGTTGGAGGTGTTGGTGCAAGAGGTGATGGCCGCGATGATCACTGCGCCATCGGGCATCAGGCCCTTCTTCTCTTCTTCCAGGGCCTTGTCCAGGTTAACGGCAATGCCGCGGTCGTGCAGATCGGAAGTGGCCACACGGCGATGCGGGTTGGACGGGCCAGCCACGTTTCGCACCACGGTAGACAGATCAAACTCCAGCACGCGCTCGTACTGGGCTTCGGTCATTCCCGTGGCCCACAGGCCTGTTTCCTTAGCGTATTTCTCCACCAGATCCACCTGCTCCGGCTCACGGCCGGTCAGTTTCAGGTAGTCGATGGTTTGCTCGTCGATGTAGAACATCGCAGCGGTGGCACCGTATTCCGGAGTCATGTTGGAAATGGTGGCGCGGTCGCCAATGGTCAGGCTGGACGCACCTTCTCCGAAGAATTCCAGATAGGCGCCAACCACGCGCTCCTTGCGCAGGAATTCGGTAATGGCCAGCACGATATCAGTGGCAGTGATGCCCGGTTGGCGCTTGCCAGTCAGTTTCACACCCACGATA
This sequence comes from Marinobacter excellens LAMA 842, assembly GCF_001574445.1. Taxonomy (NCBI): domain Bacteria; kingdom Pseudomonadati; phylum Pseudomonadota; class Gammaproteobacteria; order Pseudomonadales; family Marinobacteraceae; genus Marinobacter; species Marinobacter excellens. The sequence continues at coordinate 195,018 of NZ_LOCO01000002.1, read as the reverse complement.
TCCGGCAGGCGCATCATGGACGGACGGCCCAGCATCACGGTTTCCGCTTCCAGGCCACCCACACCTACCGCAATCACACCCAGGGCGTCGATGTGCGGGGTATGGCTATCGGTGCCCACGCAGGTGTCCGGGAAGGCAATCGGATGACCGTCTTCGTCCGGGCGGTTCTGGATCACCGGAGACATTTTCTCCAGGTTGATCTGGTGCATGATGCCGTTACCGGCTGGAATCACGTCTACGTTCTTGAACGCGGTGCGGGTCCAGTTGATGAAGTGGAACCGGTCTTCATTGCGGCGGTCTTCGATGGCGCGGTTCTTTTCAAACGCGTCCGGGTCAAAGCCGGGAGCCTCAACGGCCAGGGAGTGATCCACGATCAGCTGGGTTTGTACCACCGGGTTCACTTTGGCGGGGTCTCCGCCCTTCTCTGCGATGGCGTCACGCAGCCCGGCCAGGTCCACCAGGGCAGTCTGGCCGAGGATGTCGTGGCACACTACCCGCGCCGGGTACCAGGGGAAGTCCAGGTCGCGACGGCGTTCAATCAGCTGCTTCAGGGAATCGGTAAGGGATTCCTTGTCGCAGCGGCGAACCAGCTGCTCAGCCAGGATCTTGGAGGTGTACGGCAGCTTGGCGTAGGCGCCGGGCTGGATGGCCTCCACCGCCTGGCGGGTGTCGTAGTATTCCAGGTCGGTGCCTGGAAGGGGTTTTCTGAATTCGGTGTTCATAATAATCAGCTCCGCTCTTCAATCGGCAACCAATCCTGATGCTCAGGACCAGTGTAGTCCGCGCTCGGGCGGATGATGCGGTTGTTGGCGCGTTGTTCTTTCACGTGGGCGGTCCAGCCGGATACCCGCGACATCACGAAAATGGGGGTGAACAGTTCGGTGGGGATGCCCATGAAGTGATAAGCAGATGCATGGAAGAAGTCGGCGTTGCAGAACAGTTTCTTCTCGCGCCACATGACTTCTTCACAACGCACAGAAACCGGGTACAGCACAGTGTCGCCTACTTCTTTCGCCAGTTTCTCGGACCATTGCTTGATGATGGCGTTGCGCGGGTCGGATTCTTTGTAGATGGCGTGTCCGAAGCCCATGATTTTCTCTTTGCGTTCCAGCATGCCCATCAGGCCGGCTTCGGCCTCTTCCGGCGTCTGGAAACGCTGGATCAGTTCCATGGCCGCTTCGTTGGCACCGCCGTGCAGCGGGCCACGCAGGGAGCCGATGGCGCCGGTTACGCAGCTGTGGATATCAGACAGCGTGGAGGCACAGACACGGGCGGTAAAGGTTGACGCGTTGAACTCGTGCTCCGCATACAGGATCAGGGAGACGTTCATCACCCGCTCGTGCAGCTCGCTGGGCTTCTTGCCGTGCAGCAGTTCCAGGAACAGGCCACCGATGGAGTCGCATTCGCTGTTGGCGGTGTCGATGCGCACGCCTTCGTGGGCGAAGCGGTACCAGTAGGTGATGATGGCCGGGAAGGTGGCCAGCATACGATCAATCTTGTCGTCCTGCTCGCTGAAGTCCTGCTCGGTTTCCAGGTTGCCCAGCATGGAGCAGCCGGTACGCATCACGTCCATGGGGTGAGCGTCTTTGGGGATTTGCTCAAGCACCAGTTTCAGGGCGTCTGGCAGGTTGCGAAGGCTTTTGAGCTTGGCTTTGTAGGCGTCCAGCTCGGCCTGGTTTGGCAGTTTGCCGCGTAGTAGCAGGTAGGCTACTTCTTCGAACTGGGCGTTGGCGGCGAGATCGGTTACGTCGTAGCCGCGGTATGTCAAGCCGGTGCCGGTTTTGCCGACGGTACAAAGCGCGGTTTCGCCAGCTACCTGGCCTCGCAGGCCTGCGCCACTAAGTTTCTTTGCTTCAGCCATGTTGGTCTCCCGTTGTTTCTGATTTTTCTGTTAATGAGTCTGACCCACTTTTACCTCGGTCATTCTCCGGAGTCCGCTGTTCCAAAATGGGGTCAGTCCCCATTCGGGGACAGACCCCTTACTCCGGAGTCAGCTGTTCCAAAGTGGGGTCGGTCCCCGTTCGGGGACAGACCCCTTGGGACAGCCCCCTTATTAGTCCTTTTTCTGAGCAAACAGCTGGTCCAGCTTTTGTTCGAAGTCGTGGTAGTTGAGGAAATCGTACAGTTCCATTCGGGTTTGCATCAGGTCTACCACGTCTTTCTGGTCGCCTTTTTCCAGGATGTTCTGGTACACGGCCAGGGCGGCTTTGTTCATGGCGCGGAAGGCGCTCAGGGGGTACAGAACCATGGCGGCGCCGGCTTCGGCCAGTTCGGAGCGGTTGTACAGCGGGGTGGCGCCGAATTCGGTGATGTTGGCCAGGATCGGGGCGTCGATGGCTTCTGCGAAGGCTTTGTAGTCGCTCAGTTCGTGAACGGCTTCGGCGAAGATGCCGTCGGCACCAGCTTCGATGCAGGCTTTGGCGCGGTCGATGGCGGCTTCCAGGCCTTCTTTCTGGAAGGCGTCGGTGCGGGCCATGATGAAGAAGTCTTTGTCCTGGCGGGCATCGGCAGCAGCCTTGATGCGGTCGACCATCTCTTCTTTGGACACAATCTCTTTGTTCGGACGGTGGCCACAGCGCTTCTGGGCAACCTGGTCTTCAATATGCACAGCCGCAGCGCCGGCGCGTTCCATTTCACGAATGGTGCGGCCGATGTTGAACGCGCCACCCCAGCCGGTGTCGATATCAACCAGCAGCGGCACTTCTGTGGCGGCAGTGATGCGGCGCACGTCTTCAACAACGTCGTTCATGGTGGTCATGCCCAGATCCGGCAGGCCATAGGAGGCGTTGGCGACGCCACCACCCGACAAATAGATGGCCTGGTGCCCTACCCGCTCCGCCATCATGGCGGTGTATGCGTTGATGGTACCAACGATCTGCAGTGGATGGTTTTCTTTCAGGGCCTTGCGGAAACGAGCGCCCGGGGAGAGTTGGTTAGCCATGGGACATTACCTCTTGGATCAGATTGTTAACACGCCTTGCTGAATCTTTTGTTCGATATTCTGGCGTGCGGCATTGATGTGTCTTTTCATAAGGAATTCGGCGAGTTCGCCATCGCGCTGGGCAATGGCTTCGACGATACGGCGGTGTTCACCCAGCGCCATGTGTGGGCGCCCGGCGGAGGTGCTTAACCGGTAACGGTACATGCGCACCATGTAATACAGATCACCCAGCAGCATCTGGGCCAGCTTGGTGTTGCGGCTGCCGGTGGCAATCCGGTGGTGGAAATCGTAGTCACCCTCGGCCTGGTAATAGGCCTGGCCCTGGGCTTCTTCAATCATTTTCTCGTGACTATCCAGTGTAGCTTTCAGGTCGCGGATTTCCTCATCGGTCATCCGTTCGGCGGCCTGGCGGGCAGCCAACCCTTCCATAACTTCACGAATTCGGTACAGCTCCAGCAGCTCTTCAGCACTGACAGATACCACTTTCACACCAGCATGGGGCCGGCGCACCAGCAAACCACGGGACTCAAGGCGGCCAAGCGCCTCTCTCAGGGGACCACGGGTGAGATTAAAGCGGGAGCAGAGTTCGACTTCGCCGATCTTTTCACCGGGCGCGAGGTCACCCATCACGATGGCGGTTTGCAGACAATCAAAGGCTTCATCTGCACGAGTATGTACTTGGGCCGGAGCTTGAACCATTTTTTGTTAACAATCCAATGAGTGATGCTGGTGAAATTACGCCCAACAAACCGGATTGTCAACAATAGAACCTCTATCTTAAGTCGTATTGTCTACAGTCTGGTTGAGTCGCCTTTCTACGAACGCCTGTACGCGTGCGCCCCAGAACGACGAAACCGGAGCATTCCAAGCACATTTATGCAAGTCAGCAAGAGCCTGGGCATCCTCCAGGGCAAGAGAAAGCGCCTTCTTATCCATCGTCGGGTAGCCGGATTTCACGCATTGTTCGACGGCCGCATCTATCGATCCCCGTTTCGCCCCCCGGGCCTTGGGCCGGGCAAGGTGCCGATGAAGGCGGTTAGCCGGCGGCACAATGATCGCCCGCTCCAACGGTGTCAGTTCCTGATCCACGGACAGCCGTTCTCGCAACTTCCGTGCGTCTTCCAGTAACGGGATCGGGGTCAGGGTGTCTGGTATCTGTAACAGGTGATATCGCCCCAGAGCTTCTCCTTTGCTGATCCGACTCAGCCAGACCGTCGTTGGTGCCGCCAGTATCAGCGGTACCGAAACAGGCAAGGACCAATAGAAAAACATAGGGTCGAGTGCCATCGCGAACAATGACCAACCACCACCAACCAGAAAACCTGGCAGATGCTGTACCAGCGCATCCCGCCAGCGAATCTCTTCTGTTCGGTTCTGGGCCGCCCAGCCCAGTCGGAGGTTTAACAGCGCCGAGACAACGAATCGGCTATGGGCCAACATCCGGATGGGCGCCAGGAGCACGGAAACCATGATCTCCAGAAAAACACTGATCAAAAGGCGCGCCCCCCCTCCATACCTTCTCAATTCGCCTTTCAGGACGACATCCGCAACGGCCAGAAACTTTGGTAAAAAAAGAAGGGCCAGCGTACTGGTCACAAGGAGAATCGCCCACTCGGGCCGCCACTCGGGCCATAGAGGGAAAAGACTTTCATGACCGTCCGGGAAGTAATCTATCGGAGCCAGGGTAAGCTGTACGGCGGCAATCGTGGTCAACACCAGAAAGGCCAGCCACAACGGCGAGGCCGCGTAAGCCATGATGCCGTTCAGGAACGCCAGACGGTGAGCCATTCGGAGCTTCGGTGCCAGCAGCATAAGAAAGGCATGCTGCAGATTTCCCTTCGACCAACGCTGATCCCGGGCAAGCTCATCATCCAGTGTTGGAGGGGATTCTTCATAGCTATGGGCCAACGTCGGTTCCAGCCACACTTCGTATCCTGCCCGCCCCAGAAACGCCGCTTCCACGAAATCGTGGCTCATGATCGGCCCGCGCCAGATGCCAAACCCTGACAACTTACGCAACCCACAGTGAGACATGAATGGCGCCACGCGAATGATCGCGTTGTGGCCCCAGAAGACCGCATCGCCCATCTGTATGGCCGCCAGCCCGGTGGCAAACAACGGCGAGTAGAGCCTGCTGGCGAACTGTTGAATTCTGGCGAAAGCCGACTGGCCGTTAATCACTGTCGGTGCGCTTTGCAGGATGCCAACCCTTGGCTCAAGGTTCATCAAACGAACCATTTTCCTGATGGTGTCGCCGGCTAACAGGCTGTCTGCATCCAGAACAACCATATATTCATACCCTCGACCCCAGCGACGCAGGAAATCTGCGACATTACCGCTTTTGAAGTTCAGGTTAACCCGACGTCTACGGTAAAAAATCCTCCCTTCTGCCCCCAGCTCTGTTACCAACCGGTACCAGGCGGCCTGCTCCTCCAGCCAGACCTCAGGGTCCTGGCTGTCCGACAGGATAAAGAAATCAAACTGGTCGAGCTCTCCGCTGCGCTCAAGATCCCGGTACACGGCCTTGAGGCCTTCCAGAGTCCACCTCACCGGCTCGTGATAGATCGGCATTACCACAGCCGTCCGGGAAAGCGGCGCTGCGTCAATTTCAGGGGAGGAATGGCGGTTAATCAGGGAGTGTCGGTCACCACCCAACAACCGGAGAACAAAGCCGTATACCGCCATCCAGAAACCAAACGAAATCCAGACGTACAACAGGGCGAAAAGAAGGACGATACCGACTTCCACGGGCGTGCCCCCATGGTAAGGCAGCACCTGCAGAAGCAAATTGCCGGCAATCAGGGTCTGGCCGCCAACCAGCAAGATCAGCGCACACCGCCTGACCGCTGCCCGCAGACGCCACGTTCTGCACTTTTGCTCAGGATGAGCCATGAGCGTAGTACCCGATACTGCCACGCTGGAATGGTGGGGCAACCTTGGGCAGTGCGTCCTCCGCAATCCGGAAGTAATGAGGAATGCGTTCAAGGAGCCAGTCAAAATCCTCAGGCTGTGCGGCCGACTGCTGTAAATCCGAGAGCATCTTAAGGGCAGTGTCGAACGTGGCGGTATTCAATTCCAACCCACAGGCTTCAAGGTACACAAGCAGGCGCCCGAGTAACTGATACTGGTTCATGGCATCCATACCGTTCCCCCTGTTATCGCTGACTTCCCGGACCGACACCTGGCGGTAATGAGTAAGTCCAGGTTTCGGTGACCACCTGGTCATCTAACTCCAGATAACCGCGCAACTGCAGAATACTGTCTTTCGCAGGCCTCGCTAATATCGACAGGCGCCACTTATTCTCGGGCTGCACCCATTCAACAAAATGCTCGAGAACCTCGACACCATCGCCACCTGAGACCTTGCTGACCACCGGCGCATCGGGCTCGATGTCTGCAAGCTGGCCGCCTGCAAAGTCAACCAGAACACGGTAAGCACCGGACTGATCACCACCGCCAATGCGATCACCGGCGCCGATGAACGTATTGACAGCCTTCCCGCCCGGATGGCGGGCAACATCTGGCCCACCGAATGTCATGGAATACTCAAGCGACCGCTCTGCCCCACCGGTAACCTTATCGTCGGGACTCCAGAACGCCACTATATTGTCGTTGGTTTCATCGTCGGTCGGGATTTCCACCAAGACAACGTCACCCGCTCCCCAGTCATCGTCCATCGAAACCCAGGCACTGGGACGGCGCTCGTAACGGGCTTCCAGATCTTCAAAATGGCGGAATTCCGTATCTCGCTGTATCAGCCCGAATCCGGCAATGCGACTGGTCTGATGGAAACTCGTGGCAAGTCTTTTGGGATTGATAAGTGGGCGCCATAGCCACTCTCCGGATTCGCCGTCGTGAATGAGCAGGCCATCGGAGTCGTGTACTTGCGGTCGCCACTCGCCGTCAGGTCGCGGAGTATTCTCACCATAAAAGAACATGGAGGTAAGCGGGGCCAGTCCGAGCAATTCAATGTCGTCACGGATAAACAGCCTGGCTTTCACATCAAGTCGGGTCTCTTCTCCTGGATAGACCGTAAACTGGTAGGCCCCGGTCAGTGACGGACCATCAAGCAGGGCGTAAACCCGCATCTCTTCGCTGTTACGTGCAGGGCGCACCAGCCAGAAGTCTGTGAAGTCAGGAAACTGCTCACCAGAAGGCAATCCGGTGTCAACCGCCACACCTCGGGCCGACAAACCAAAGGCGGTGTCCTTGCTGACACCCCGGAAGTAGCTGGCCCCGGCAAAAACCAGAAACTGGTTGGCGATGTCCGGGCCATCGAAAGGAAAGGTTAGTTTGAAGCCGGCGTAACCGAGATCTGCGGGTACCCGCTTGCTCAACTCACTATCGGGCATGTTGAACAGGCTTTTATCGAATTCCAGCTTGCTGACACCTTCGGCATCCACAACGTATATATTGACCGGGCGCGTGTAGAACTTCCCGGCCGGAACAAGCATTACCTGAAACTTCGATGACGCCTCTTTCCACAGGTTTTTCTCGGGATCAAACCGGATCGACTGATAGTCCTGATAGCTGAGATTCCGCATAAAATCCGGGATGGTGTCGGGAGCCTGGTAAGCTGAACCAGCCCGTTCACGAGCCTGCTCCACCACATCCTCAAACCGGAACTCGGCTGCCGTCACTGTGGTGAATGACATCAAACCCAGAACCACAAGCCATACTGTCCCTGAGCGCATAGATCCTTCCTCAGTCCACGGGTGATTACTTCAATCTAGCATCAGGGCGGAGGGAATCTACAAGTGACAACTTCGTAAGCGATCAGACACTATATTTTTAAGCTCATGGAAAGCCGCACATCCGGGTGGTCCGGAACAACAATGGCTTCGGTGGTTGTTCCAAGTACCCGGCCAACGCTGACATCAGCACTGAACTTGCGAGCAGTAAGGCCGAGGGACAATTCCCCGGACGTGACGTGGCCCGACTGGTCCTGCTGGAACGATACGTCGGGAACCCAGCCCCGCAGCACCGACAGCCTGACACTGGACAGCATTTGGGGGAAAAACGGCACGTTAAAGGTGGGGCTGCGGCTACCGAGCCGCAGCCAGCCACCCTCCGCCACACTCAGGGATTGGCCGCTAAAACCCGTCGAAAGCGCTGAGCCAGCAACCTGCAGACGGTGAGATCCGGGAATGTCCGCAGAAGCAATTTGATATTGCCCTTCAAGATCCCATTGCCAGTCCAGCATTTCCCGGTCCAGGGACGCCGTAAACAACATTCGCCCGAACTGATCGTCCTGGGAATCCTGATAACCAACCGCCGTGCGTTCCGCCTCTGTCTCAATGCCAGTGACAGCCCTGAATCCACTGGAGAGACTGAAGCCGCCCACCAGGTCATGGCGCCCCAGGGCTTCAAAGCCCAGGGTGGATACCTCGTAGTGATTTCTGTGGTTTTCATCGCTCTGCCGGGTCCACGAACGGGTTAAAGAGTTATACCCTGCCCGCCCCCGGATACTGTAACCGCTGACGGAGAACAGCGGCCGGCTTCCGGTTACGGCCACGTCGCGAATTCGGCCGGCCTTCTGATAGCGGGCCCCCTCAACCCTCGACACTTCATCATAGGCGGTGTTGGTCAGCTCCATTCTCAGCTGGTTGCGCCCCACCGGCAAGCCATAGCCAAACCCAAGGACCTTGCGCTCGTTACTGACTCGATAAGTCTTGGAGTCCGCGTATCGAAGATCAGCCCGATGACTTTCACCGAACATATTCTTCAACCCAAGGTTCAGCGTGCCGTCAAGGCGATCTGAATCGTCGTTGGTACGTCCTGAAAACTCGAATTTCGACCGTAGCCAATGCTCGCGGGTGGCTTTCAAACGGTCCTGAGCAAACAGGGCTTCCTGGGTGCTGAGAGCATTCTGCTCGGAGAGTGAAAGCTCGCTGGCACCCCCCTGCACCGAAAATACAGCCAGTGCGCACGAAAACAGTGCAATGGAGCTCAGTTGAGGGCCGTGCCGTTTTGCGACCAGCGGATGTGCCATTCAGTACCCGTAGAAGTGTCAAGATCGTGTAAATGTGCTGAAGCTTTGCCACTTTAAATTATGGAGAGCCGGGCAACCACCCTTGTCATCATAATTTTACAATTTTAATGTTTACTTAAATCAGTGTCTTAGTGCGCCAACTGAAACTATTTTCGAGATATTTCAATCGCTCAGCGGAAGTAGGAAACAGGTCACAGAATTACCAACAATCAACATTCAGAAATGAAATCCTCCAACTCGCGAAACAACTTGGTTACACTTGGCACACTTTGTGGGACGGCTCCCAGCATGCAAGATTCAAACTAAGGATGAACACCATGATCAAAAAGTGCCTTTTCCCGGTAGCCGGCTACGGCACCCGCTTTCTCCCGGCCACCAAGGCCATGCCGAAAGAGATCCTGCCAATCGTTAACAAGCCGCTGGTTCAGTACGGCGTAGAGGAAGCTGCCGAAGCCGGAATCCACGAATTCGGCTTTGTAACGGGCCGCGGCAAGCGTGCCATCGAGGATCACTTCGACATCAGCTACGAGTTGGAGCACCAGATTGCCGGAACCGGAAAAGAAGGCCTGCTAACCTCCATTCGCGACCTGATCACCAACAACACCTTTGCCTTCACCCGTCAGAACGAGATGAAAGGCCTGGGGCATGCCATTCTGACTGGCCGCAACCTGGTGGGTGACAACCCATTCGCGGTGGTGCTGGCTGATGACTTCTGTGTGGGGCCGGAAGGCGAGGACGGTGTTCTGGCGCAGATGGTGAAACTGTACAACCAGTTCCGCTGCTCCATCGTGGCTATCGAAGAAGTGCCGCAGGATGAAACCCACAAATACGGGGTGATTGCCGGCGAGTCCATGAAAGACGGCCTGTACCGCATTACCGACATGGTGGAAAAGCCGGCTCCGGAGGACGCGCCCAGCAACCTCGCCATCATTGGCCGGTACATTCTGACACCGGATATCTTCGATATTATCGAACGCACCCCTCCGGGCAAGAACGGCGAGGTCCAGATTACCGATGCACTGCTGGAGCAAGCGAAGAACGGTTGCGTACTGGCGTACCAGTTCAAGGGCCAGCGTTTTGACTGCGGCAGCATTGACGGCTTTGTGGAAGCCACCAACTACGTTTACGAGAATATCTACAAAAAAGGCAAGTAACCTGGCTTACCGGGGCGGTTAACGCCCCAGCAGCTGAAGGACCATGCGCCGGTTTTCCGCGGTTGCCTTGCGGAACCGGCGCAGCAGTTCCAACTCTTCCTCTGATAGCTGCAATCGGTTCAGCTCCCGTTCCAGCTCTTTCAACGCTACAGACAAATCATCGCTGTTACTGAACGCCAGCCCCGGCAACTCCAGCTGACCGCTGTCACCGCCATCATCCATATCCAGCAGTTGATCCAACGGCGTTTCGGTTTTCAGACACACATCCAGCAGTTCACTGACGCCCGGATAGCTCCGTTGCTTGGGATCTGTGGCCTCCCAGCTGCCTACCCGGGCTTCGTCCACTCCGCACATATCGGCCACATCCGCCAAAGACAGCTGCCCGGTCTGCCGGAGTTGCCGCAAGCGGCGATGAAAGGACTGCAGGTACCGCATAGCTCAGTGTCCCTGAAAAATTGGCTGGAAAAGTGAATCAATCCGGAAATGTATCGTACATATAGCTTTGCACACAATCTGCCTATACTGAAACCACAAAACCAACAAACGGGAACGCCATGGCCACCCTGGATACAGACACTGCCTGGAAGCTCATACTGAATGCCAGCAACCGCAGCAATGTCACCCTTCCCCTGCCGGGAACCAGCCAACCAGCGCTGCGGATTAACGGCAAGAGCTGGGAGTTGGTGCATCAGGCAACCGAAGATGCCAGGAATCTGATATCGCTGTTCCTGCCCCTGTGCCAGCCCATCAAGCGCCCGGCGGGTAACCATGTGATTGGTCAGCTTGGTCAGAGCCTGGACGGCCGCATTGCCACCGTAACCGGTTGCTCCCGTTTCATTAATGGTGACGACGGAATCACCCATCTCCATCGTATTCGTGCTCTGTGCGATGCGGTAGTGGTTGGCGCCGGCACCGCCGCCACAGACAATCCACGCCTGACCGTACGCCGCGCGAATGGGCCCAACCCGACACGGGTGGTGATCGATCGCCATGGCCGGGTTCCTACCAGCCACCACCTGTTTACCGACAACGCAGCACCCACACTGCATCTGGTTGCCGGTGAATACGATCCGGCCCAAACGCCCGCCCGCATCGGCCAGGTAACCACTGTTCCCTGTCTCGGTGCTGCCGACAACCCTTCACCGGTGCCACCGGAGCATATTCTTCAAGTATTACAGGACTACGGACTTCGCAAAATCTTTATTGAGGGCGGCGGTGTAACCGTTTCATCCTTCCTCAAAGCAGGGCTGTTAGACAGACTTCATGTCATGGTGGCTCCGATGATCATCGGCAGTGGCCGGCCGGCATTCTCGCTGCCGGAAATCGACCAACTGGATGATGCCCTGCGCCCGCGGGCCCAGCTGGTTAATCTGGGCAGTGACATGCTGTTCGACCTGGCCTTCGAGAGGCGCTGGAATTGATCAGGCGCGTTTGAGAAGCACCAGCGCCCCCGGCCAGCTGGCCAGGAAGATCAACGCACCGTAACCAATACTGATCGCCACCCCCTGCTCTGCCGGTAACCCAACCGCGGGCCAAAGCAGGGCGGCTGCGCCTTCACGGACACCCCAGCCAGACACCGTTATTGGGACCACCATCGCCAGAAGCAATAGCAGACACAGGGCTGCGGTCAGAAAAAGGCTGCTGGCATCGGCGGCTAATCCCATTCCAAACGCCAACAACACAAACACCGTTAAATAGGTGCCTAGAACGGCAAGGGAAGTAAACAACTGCACCGAACCATTGCGCCAACCTGCAAATGCCCGCTTGAGATCGGCACCCAGGCGCCCAAGGTACCGCCGCAGTGAGGCAAGCCGACCACTGACCCACAGCAGCCAGGTTCCAATGCCCACCAGCAGAGGAGGCAACAGCCAGTATGCCGGGTTCAGGGATATCCTGATGGGCAGCGGTTGACTGCTAAAAGCGCCCACACGCCAAAGCACAACCACAGCGAGTAAGACCACCGGAAACAACACCAACTGCCCGGACAGCCGTTCAAGAACAACCGCATGAACCGCCGAAAGCTGCCCCGAGCGCTCGTGAGCTCCCTGCCCGTGGGCCCGGCTGTGTCGCCAGGCCCGATTCACATCGCCCATAACGCCACCCGGCAGCACCTGATTCAGAAAGGTGGCCAGGTAATACTCCCGAACGGCAAAGGTCATCGGCACAGAAACACCTAGCCTGCCGGCGGTGTAACGCCAACGCCAGGCGGACAACACCACCTGCAAGACAGAAACCACCAGGGCCAGGGCGATCAGTGAGGGCGGAATGGATCGGAGCCTGGCTATCAAACCGGACAGGTCCACAAACCGTAACACCAGCACCAGGATAATAAGGGTCGCAGCCCACCGAAGCAGCAGCTTTGGCCATGGCCGCTGGCGCATCATGCCGGTAAACCTGAGTCGGGTAACCCGAGTAGGTCCAGGTGATCAACCACCACCCGCAGTTCGTAACGGGCCAACTGATCCTGCCGGTCTGCCAGCCAGGTTCTGATCTCAGCCTCCGCAGCCGGGTTCTGCTGGCAGGCGGCATCCGCCCAACCAGTCATTAGCATGGTGATCAACTCAGCACTCGCGCCGCCCTGGCCCGGGCTGAGATGCCATTGGCTCTGCTCTACCGTGACGGTATAACCTGCCTCACGCAGCAGTTTCTCCAAAACCCCGGTTGCTTCGGGACCCAATGCCGCTCCGCTGCCTTTATCGCCATGCTGGTGCTGATTCACCAGCTCCTGTACCAGGGCGTCGGAGGCATGGGAAGGCGCCAGTTCAAAGTGCCCGCTGTAGCTAATCACCACCAGAACACCCGCCCGCCTTCGCACCACGGCACTGGAAAAGGCGCGAAGCCAGTGTTCAGAGACCAGGTCAATCAGGGCCGATGCCGTGACCAAGGTGGCATCCTCTGGCAATAGCTCATCCAGGTTGTGCGGGGTTAGCTCCCGCATCATGGGAGCCGCTGGGGCGTCCAGTGCCCCAACCCGACGGCAGGCCAGCCCCAGAAGATGCTGATCCGGTTCAATCAATGTCCACCGCTGGGGCACCGGCAAACGGGGAATCAGATAAACGGGGTTAGAGCCCCGCCCACTGCCTATATCCACCAGATGCAACGGATCACCGGCCGGTTTTCCAGCGGCTTTCGTGTTGTATTCCACGGTTAGCCAGTTTGCCAGCGCATCCGTCAAGGCCCGGCTTCTGGCAGCATGATCCGCGGGCTCCCGGGCTTCCAGCCACTGGCCAGAGAATCTTGCAGGATCACCCTCGTCGCTGATGCCCAGACTGCCGAGGAATTCCCTTGTGGTATCTGACCACTGGCGAATATCTGACCGATGGGCCCGCGCACGTCGCGCCAGATCCGAAAAATCTGCGGTATTCGTCAGGAGAGAGCAAAGCTCTGACGCCAGGACCTTCACATTGCCAGCCGGAAAATTCCGGGCTCCGGGTTTGCTGGTGGTCAACGCCAGCGCGCCGCCATCGGAAGACAACACCGGCAAGCCCGCGGCCAGGGCTTCATCGATGACCATGCCATAGCCTTCGTAGAGCGACGGAAACACGAACAGATCCGCCCGGCGGTAGGCCTCCTCCAGCGCGGGTTCCGATAGCTCTCCCAGAAGCTGAATACGATCAGCCAGTCCGTGCCGGGCGATGGCACTGCGAACGGCCAGCGCATAGTCCGGATCACGATCCTCCGCCCCCACCAGGGTGCATTGCCACGGCAGTTCCTGCAAAGTGGCGAGGGCATCGACCAGTTGGTGCTGCGCCTTCCGGGGGGAAAGATGCCCCACGCACAAGAGCCTCATGGGCTTGTCCAAGTGGTCGCGCTCCATCTGGAAGAACAGGGCGTCCACGGCCGGCTGCGCCGTCGTAATCTTCCAGGACGGCACACCATAATCCTGTTGCACACGGCGGGCAGTGTACTCACTGGTCGTGACCACCCTGCTGACCTGGGCCAGGGACTGCCTTTCAGCTTCCCGAAACCAGGCCTGTTGCTCCTGGGATAGCCCGGTCTCATCCGCCAGCGGGTGGTGTACCAGCGCCACAAGCTGCAAGCGTGTGCGGTGGCGCTCCAGCACGTCTGGCATGGCCCCCATGGCTAGCCCGTCAAGCACCACCAACGTGTTGTCTGGTAAAGACGTCAGGAACTCTTGCATGGCATTGGTAGCTGTTTGATCCGGTCTCGGAAAGCACCCGGCGAGCCCCTGAACCCGCGCGTTCACCCCGGCCTGGCGCGATGCCGCCACCAGGCGCTGCACATATCGGTACCCACCGGTGTTCTGGTCAGGATCACCGGGAACCACAAACCATAGGTCAGATGCCGGCATGGTAACTGGCCCAGGCCAGGTGCGACTCGCCCAAAGTCACTTTAAGGCCGGCAACCTGCCGGCCCTCTTCACCAAGGCGGCCAGCATGGATGGCAGCAGCCATGCGATTAAACACGACTTGCGCCATGAATTCCGTGGTGGTGTTCCGGCCTTCGAATTCGGGCAAGTCGTCCAGATTCTTCATGTTGAATTCCGAAAGCACCTCTTTCAGCAGGTCAGACGCCTGGCCAATATCCACAATCAAATCGTTATCGTCCAGCACGTGTCGCTCGAACGTAACGTCTACCACGTAGGTGGCGCCATGGAGCCCTTGGGCCGGTCCAAAGATTTCCCCTTTAAAACTGTGAGCAATCATCATGTGATCGCGAACGGTCAAACTGAACATAGTGTTTCCTCAGGAATAGGTAATTCGATGGCAGAGCGCATCCCCTGCTGGTGATAATAAAGTGCTGGCAACCGCAGGAAGTTCGTCAAACCGGGATTCGCCGCTGATCAGGTTGTCCAGCTCAGGCGCTCTGAGCAACTGAAGGGCAAGCTCAAGCCGCCGTGCATAGTTCCACCGGGGCTGTCTGCGTGGCGGAATCTGCCCTACCTGGCTGGATTTAAGTTCAAGGCGGTTAGGATGAAAGGCATGGCCAAGGGGAACCGTGACCGGTTCGTTGCCATACCAGCTAAGCTCCACAATGCGAGCTTCCGGCCCGGCCATGGACAGGGCTGATGATAACCCCTCGCTCCGGCCGGATGAATGAATCACCAGATCGCAATCACGGGCCGAGGCCTCGGTTGTGAACGGAATCTCCAAAGCCTTGGCAATGTCAGCCCTGGACTCATTGGTATCGACAGCCAGCAGCTGGGTGCCGGGAATCTGTTTGACCAGCCAGGCCACCAAAAGCCCGACTACCCCCAGGCCAACCACGGCAACCCGGTCGCCTACAGCGGGCTCGGCATCCCAGAGACCGTTAATGGCGGTCTCCATATTGGCAGCAAGAATGGCGCGCCCCGGCGGCAGATCGTCTGGCAGTACGGTGACGGCACTGGCCGGCACGCGGTAGTGCCGCTGATGGGGGTAGAGGCAAAATACCCGCTTACCCATAAGGTGCTCTGGCCCATCCTGCACTTCGCCAACATTGGCATAGCCATACTTGACCGGAAACGGAAACTGGCCCTCCTGAAAGGGCGCGCGCATTCGAAGGTATTCGTCCTGTGGAACCCGATTATTGAATACCAGTGATTCCGTGCCCCGGCTGATCCCGGAATACAGCGTGCGCACGGTGACGATCTCTGCCCCGGCACCGTCAGGCCATCCCAGAGTCGCCGGCCGAAGCTCCCCCTGGCCCGGGGCAGTCACCCAAAACGCCTGATTCCCTGATGACGTCATAAACAGTCCATTCTCTTGTTATCTCCGTAAGCAAAAGCATCTACCCCAAACTATAGTCATAGAACGGGGCCTAACACACGTACCAGTCAGGCTATACGGAAACGCTCGGATATGGATTCGATTCGCCCGGCAACATTTCAGATTCCTGCCGCTGTGAGGGAGCTTGGTTGGGCTGCCCTACTGCTGTTTTTCGTGTTGCTGTCCGTGCACGAATGGTTCAGCCCTCCCGGCTGGTTCGGTCTGCTGGCGATTTTGATTTTTGCTACCCAAGGCGCCTTGATACTGACTCGATGGCCAGCCAGACAAAACTTCGGCTGGGCAAACCGCACTACCCTGCTTCGATCCATCCTGGTCGTTTCCCTGGTGGCCTGGGCACCGTTTCTGCCAGCTGCCGATTCTTCCGCGTTGTGGATTTACGGCGTGGCCTGCCTTATTGCGCTGATCCTTGATGGCGTGGATGGCAAGGTGGCCCGGGCCACCAACAGCAACAGCGAGTTCGGCGCCCGGTTCGACATGGAACTGGATGCTTTGTTTATCTTCGGCTTATGCGTTGCCACGATGGCTATCGGTAAGGCCGGGCCGTGGGTATTGATGCTTGCCCTGATGCGTTACGCGTTCTTGGCCGCCAGCCATTTCCTGACGTGGCTCAACCAACCGCTGCCGGACAGTTTCCGGCGCAAAACCGTATGCGTATGGCAGGTTGTCACGCTGATGATCGCCATACTTCCCCCTACCCCTACCGGGTTTGCTGGCACCACACTGGCCATGGCACTGGCCCTTCTGGGTTGGTCGTTTGCGCTGGATGTTCGCTGGCTCTACCAAAGGAGACACTATCATGAAAACTAAACTCGCCACCGCAACCCTGGCAGCCACCCTGCTCTCCACCGCGCCGCTGCTGCAGGCAGAACCAACCAGATTCCAGGTGGACGATGAGCACTTCTCCATGGTCTTTGAGGTGATGCACATCGGCTACGCCCCGGTCATGGGTATGTTTCGCGAGGTAAAAGGCGAATTCGTCTATGACGAAGAGGCCGGGGAGCTGTTATCCGGTGAACTGGCCTTCAAGGCGAACAGCGTATTCAGCAATCACGGTAAACGGGATGATCACCTGCGCAACAAGGATTTCCTGAACACAAGAAGACACAAGGACATCACCTTTACCGTCACCGGCTTCGAACGCACGGGAGACAACACAGGCATCGTCACCGGCGATCTCACGCTTCTGGGCAAGACCAACCCCGTGGATGTGGATGTCACCCTCAACAAGGCTGACGTATATCCCTTCGGGCACGAAGAATACACACTCGGCCTCAGTGCGTCGGCCGTGATCAAGCGAAGCGATTGGGGTATGACTTACGGAATCGACGAAGGCATGGTCGGTGACGAGGTAGTACTGCGTTTTGCCTTTGAGGCGATCAAGGACTAACCCAATACGTGAAAGCGGTCACACTTTAGGGTGAAAGTGGCGCATTGTCGGACAAGTTTCATGCCGGTTACGACAAAACTGGCCATGGTTATTCTTTAACCAAAAGCAATGAAATAACAATAAGAAGGTGATTCTACATGCCTTACAAGGCACTGATGGCCACCGCCGTAGTGGTGGCCAGTGTTTCAGGTACTGCCTGGCTGTTATCCGCAGAAAACGACGGTAAGTTCAGTTGGCTGCCTTTCGGCAGCCACCAGGATCATCAGGAAGCAAACGCCATGGCGAGAGACCGCACGCCACAGGCAAATGAGGCAAAGGCTTCGAACGCTCCTGCACCCTCTGACAACGCCCTGGGGTTCATGCTCGCCAGCGTTGCAGACGACTACCAGCGAAGCGCCCGCTACCCGGATTACTCGGTACCATTGAGCACCGCCCAGGCCGAAGCCTACCAGGGCAACCGGTACCATCCGGTTGAGTTGCCGCTGGAAGACGACGGCCGCTTCATCGTGACACTCGACAAGTTCCGCTTTACCCGGGGCGAGCCCATTCTTGTGGTGGCATCCCTGAGTGGCCGGCAGGTGTTCGGCGATACCCTCTCGGCAACACTTGAGTCGGCCACCAAGAGGGACAAGGCCGATTCAGCAGACCTGCCTGCCACGGAAGACAGCGGCTACTACCAGGGAACGATCACTTCCGATCATGAGCCAGGCGAATACCGGCTGATTGTAGAGGCCAGGGTTGATGGAAAGCCGGTCCGGCATGTGTCGTCTCTCTCCATTGAACCTGATCTCGGCGACTTCGGTGGTATCGACTCACCCTATGTGTCCGGCAATGACCTGGTTATCCCAGTCCGTTTCGATCCGGACCACGCCGGCTACTATGCGCTGTCTGCCCAGCTATACAACGGCCAGCGCGCGCTGGCCCAACTCAGTACTGAAGAATCCCTGGGCAGCGGCAGCGGTACGCTTGTACTCAAGGCCCATGGCAGCGTATTGGCGAACCAGGACATCGAAGGCCAGCTGCAACTCCGAAACCTGCAGTTACGCCAAATGCCGGACCGCCCTGGCAATCGCACCCATTACGCCTTCGGCCCAGACGAAGGCTATGAATTTTCACCGCCGGATCTTGGCAACCTGCGTGACACACCTGCGGTGAACACAGAATCAGAGCAACGGGCGGCGTTGCTAAGGCAGCTTGCCGACAAGTTCTGATACACAACAATAAAACCGGAAAAACGGAGCAAGCAATGATCAACAAAAACAAAAGATGCCTGAGTAAAACTGCATTATCGATAGCGCTGGCAGGCGGATTGTTCGCCACTACGGCGCAGGCCCAACTGGCGGGCCACAATGTGATCCTGGTGCACGGTTTCATGATGGAGAACCTGTCCCAGGCCCCCGCCAACATGCAAGAGGTGAAACAGGCCGGAGAAGACTACTGGCGGGATTACTGGCTGAACCGCGCCGAAGCGCGCATCGACTGGGCCAGTAACGGCCGGGTGGAAGGAGAGATCGCGCAGCAAGCCTACCAGCAGGTTCGACAAATCAGCCAGCAGGGTCTTTGCAACAATTACTGTATTGTCGTGACCCATTCCACCGGTGACCTGGTTACCCGTCACCTCCTGGAAAACCAGGCTCGCTGGCTTCAATCCGAAGGCCTGCAACCGCTGAAAATTCTCGCGGTCATGGATCTTGCGGGGGCTGGCGGCGGTACTGAACTGGCCGACCTGGCGGTCAGCATCGCCTATAACGACAGCTGGTATAACTGGCCGGTAAAACAAGCGGTGCGTGCGTTCACCGGGATTGATCCCCAGCCCGACAACCTGGGCGTGGTCAATGACCTGCAAACCAACACCGCCCGCAACCTGTCGGTAGGCCCCACGGCGATTCCCCGGCTGCGCTTCGTAGGCGGCGGCTCGTCCTACGGAGGCATTACCAAACCCTTCATTGCCGGCACCGATGACGGCGTGGTACCCACCCACTCCGCCTGCGGCGCCACCACCGCCAGCGGCATAGACTCGTGCTCCAACAGTATCAGTCTGGCGGGCAAGGTAAGCGGGCAGAATGGTCCTTCTGGCCTTTATTACAATCACTACCCGATTCTGATGAGCGAAGGCGCCAACCACAGTGCCGTGAAGGACACCCAGACCGGCAACATCTCCGTGCCGGTGGTGAACAACACTGTGCTCAATGGCTTACAGATCGACTTTGCCAGCCGCACCTACAACCAGCGGGCCTGGTGGCAGCTTTGGGGCTCCGGTGACCAGTATGTCGAGGTCCCCAACTCCAACCAGACCAGCATGTCCAACCTGCTGTATACCACGCTCAACAACTGACACCACGGTTGTTGGCCGGGCTCAGGGATGAGCCATCTCCCTCCCTCTCGGTTTTCGCTGCTTTCTTTTTTAGTTCGCAAACTATAGATTTATCCCTCCTTGCACTTCACTCTGCCTGACCGGAGCCAGTTACTCGATGTCTGACGCTCACAAATCCGATCTGTTGCTGGTCGTCGTTACCCTTCTGGCTGCGATCAGCTGGATGTTTTCTAAAGAAGCCGTCCTGATGATGCCACCGTTGATGTTCATGGCGGCCCGGTTTCTGATTGCAGGTGGGGTATTGGCACTGATTGCGCTGCCGGCCCTGCGCCGGTTGGATGCCGACCAGGTAAAACGGAGCATGGGCGTAGGCCTGGTATTCGGCATTGCCATGAGCTGCTGGATACTGGGCCTGTTCCATGGCGACAGCATGGGTGAAGGGGCGTTTCTCACCAGTCTTGGGGTTGTGATTGTGCCAATCATTGCCCGCGTGGTATTCGGTGAATCCCAGCCACTGAGTACCTGGCTTGCCATACCGATTGCGGTAGCGGGCCTGGCCCTGCTGTCCCTTGAAAACGGCTTCAGGCCAGATCCGGGGCAGCTGTACTTCGTTGTGGCCGCGTTTATCTTTGCGCTTTACTTCACGCTCAACACCCGGGCCGCCAATCAGCGAACGGTCACCAATAAACAGGGCGAAACAATCGAGAAGCGAAAGGTGCCGGCGCTGCCCCTGACCGCCTTGGCCCTGCTGACAGTGGGCCTGGTTACCCTGGTGGAGTCCGCTATCAGCGAGCCCTGGGCACCAACCCTCAACAACCCGCCGCCGATTCTGATGGTTTGGGTTCTGGCCAGTGCCATCGTTGGCACCGCCGGGCGCTTTCTGTTGCAGACCTATGCACAGAGCCTTTCGGTACACAGTCACGGCGTGGTGATTCTGGTCCTGGAACCAGTGTGGGTGGCCCTGTTCGCCGCAGCCTGGTTTGGTGAGACCATGTCATTGCTACAGCTGGCAGGGTGTGGGCTGATTTTCATGGCGCTGCTGGTGAACCGCTGGAGCGCTCTGAGCCGCGCGATTAAAGGCTTTCTGAAACCGGCAAAAACTGCCTGAAAGTGGTTGACCACGGGGAACGAAATCCGTATATTTCCACCCCGTTGCAGGACACAGGACCATAGCTCAGTTGGTTAGAGCGCTACCTTGACATGGTAGAGGTCCCCAGTTCGAATCTGGGTGGTCCTACCAATTCTGCAAAGAAAGTCAGTTACTTACGCGCAACGTGAGAACTGGCTTTTTTTGTTTCCCAATACTTTCCCAATATTTTCCCAAAACGACACATCTATACAGTACCCCGAAACCAAGGTCTACTCTCCCCCTTATACTGGTATTACATCCCCGAGTTCGTTACAAACGTAACCCAATAAACCTCATAGCCGAGGGCTAGAAGCGTGGCCGACACAAGCAACGATATATTTGAACAAATACGGAAAGAAATACGTGCGATCAAATGGGCCATGGGGATAGAACGGGAGCCTGATCTTTCTTCAGATTTGAAAAAACTGATTAACCAGGCAGCGACCATAGCACATCGCGAGTACCAGAGAGTCGAAGGCGACCGGGAGGCATTAAAAAAAGCGGTGATGGCAGAACTTGAACGAGAGAGGATCTATACAGATTTTCGTTCCAATCTGGACACCTACAAAAGAAGGCACCAATGCCACACCGACAAACACCGTGAGTTAAGAAAGATAGAGAACGCCCAAGGTCGCCGAAATGTATTCTGGCGCGGCTTATCAACCTTTGTTGTGGCCGGCGTGATTTTCTTCTTTTACTGGCTAGCTGGGTGCCTTGGAGTCCAGTTACCGTTAAGCAGGCTTATAATGTGAGATATATCTCGCCACGGCTATGGATTTCTCCAATACCCGCTATATGAAATTTCACCATCATCCGCCATCTCTGTATACTGGACTCACCAGCGAGGATGCCCAGGCGAATGCGACACCTGCCCAGTGATTTGTCTACGGGGAGAGTTCTGTGCAAAGCCAATAAGGGGCCTTTCGTCCCCTGCCGGTTATCAATCCTCGAAAAATAGCGTCAGAATGTGATCAATCACCACCGGCATACACTCTCGCCCCCGTCCAAAATCTTCATCTCCGAGTCCCCCAAAACGTTGAACAAGTGTGAATGCTCAAGAAAACACCCGGGGAACACCGCCCCACCTTCCACGAAATCCGCGCAATGGACTGATGACTCATGCTGATCCAAAGATAACGGAGCATTACCAGCAGGGGCATCAGCGGGAGCGGTTTGAGACCCTACCGAAATGGGCGCTGTCTCGATGGAAAAGCCACATCACCATGCAGGAAGAAAATCAAGCTCCAAAGCAGTATCCGAAAAAATGCTTTGTTTGTACTCAATTCTGTTTGAGCCCAACAACCGCTCTACCGTGATTCTTTGACTTTGCGGCATTCTCGATCCAAATATAACCTCTTTTATCCGCCCGTGCTTGAGCTTCCTAACACCGGAAGTTTCCGATCCATTGCGAGGCAAAGCTAGCGCCCTCAACTCATTCTCATAGGACCATGCGCTATGTTTGTGGGAAAAGTGATGCATCGCGTAATAGTTGTAGAACTGACTTTTAAAACCTTCATTGTTGAGGATCATATCCGCACTTTTCGAGTTCAGGCTTCCATCAGTGTTGCGAAAAACCGGATCCTGCAAAACCAGCGCCATTAAAATTAAGAGTATTTCGAGAGAGTCAACCGGCCGATTTCCATAATCTACCCGCTTCACATTTACTGGGTGGCCCTCGAATGAAGCAGTATCAACGGCAAAAACCAATTCTGTATCCGGAATATCAAACCCAACACAAAAGCCCTGGTGGCCACTGGAGTAATGCCCCCACATAAGTGGGTGGTATGGCTGGTTGGTTAAACAAAAAACACCAACAACGTCTGCTATCTGCTGAAGCTCTGATTCGAAAACCCTATTATTCAACCATGAGAAAAGGTGATCACTCGCGTCCTTGCTGAGAATCCGATCTATGAAGCTGGTTTCTACATCACCCATCCGAGAGACGCAGGATCTCAGGGTCTTATCAAAATGATCACGCTCTGGCACTACTATGGGCGGATTGCAATCCATTGGATCGTTGAACTGATGCCGCCGGGAGAAATAGACACTACTGTTTGCCAACGCATCAAGGGTATAGCCAGTAAAGCTATAGAATTTGTATAACAAGCCGAACTCCTGTTGCGGAAGGATTCCGAAGTTCCAAATATACAGTATCTAATGCATTTATTTCTAAGGTGTGCAGAGTGTGCAAAAAGGACGATAGATTCAGGCGAATAATGTTCTTTTATTCAGTAGGTTACAACGCTAAAAAACTCTGACATGGTAGAGGTCCCCAGTTCGAATCTGGGTGGTCCTACCAATTCTGCAAAGAAAGTCAGTTACTTACGCGCAACGTGAGAACTGGCTTTTTTTATGCCTGCGCGAACCGTCGCTGATTACCAGTCATCCTTTTCCTGATTCTCCTTCTCTTCCAGCTCCGCTTTCCGTTTACGGATTTTCTCCAGCTTGTGTTCGGGAATTTTCATATTGCTGCTGTCTCGGAGTAGCAGAAGACTGCCGATAACCATGCCGAAGGCGAGCAGGATAAATAACCATCCTATTGCGGGCATCGTGTTCTCCTTATGCTGGATCTGTTTCCTGGGCAGCCAGCCACGCTGCCCCGCGCACGCCACTGGAATCGCCGTGTATCGCTGGCCGGACCCGGGTTGAGCATTCGCCGCCGAAAACATACTGCGGCAGCCGCCCCGGCAGGGATTGGTAGAGTTCCGGCACATTGCTCATGCCTCCGCCCAACACAATCATGTCTGGGTCCAGAAGGTTGATAACCGCGGCCAGGCCCTTGGCCAGATGTTCAATATAGAGGTCCAGCGTCAAACGGCACTGGCGATCTCCGTTCCGTGCGCCGGCTACTATTTCCTGTGCCGAAGCCCCACTGCCCCATGATATCTGATGGGTCAGGCTGAAGCCGGTACCAGACAGAAAGGTTTCGTTGCATCCACGTCGGCCACAAAAGCAAGGGCGATCATCCAGCTCTCCCTGCGGTGTCCAGGGCAACGGGTTATGGCCCCACTCACCAGCCACACCATTGGGGCCCGTCAACAGCCGTCGATCAACACTGATACCAGCACCACAACCGGTTCCCAGGATAGCCGCAAAAACCACCTCCGCATTCTGCCCTGCACCATCTGTGGCTTCCGATAATGCCAGGCAGTTGGCATCGTTGGTCAGGGCAACCGGTCGGCCGAGTAGCTGGCGAAGGTCATCTGCCATGGGCTTGCCATTGAGCCAGGTGGAATTGGCGTTCTTGATACGCCCGGTAACGCCAGATACCGTTCCTGGAATACCAATGCCTACCGGTAAGCCGCGTTGGCTGGCATGTTGTTCAGCTCGTTCGATCAGTGATTTGATGGTAGCCAGGGTAGCCTGGTAGTCGCCGGCAGGCGTTGGCACCCGATGCCGAAAGTGTTCCTGGTGGTTCTCGTCCAGCAGGATCACTTCCGTTTTGGTGCCTCCCAGATCAATACCGGTCAACCATCGTTTGGACATTCGTAAAGATCGCCTTTGGTGTCGGTTTGCTGCATAAACTGACTGCGCTTTTGGCTATAATCCCAGACTTTACCCATCCTAACCAGAGCGACCATCCCCGACCATGAGACGTACCCTGGACCTGACCGTTTCGGAATCCCAACTTGCCGTCGATGCACTCGCAGAGGCGTCGGGGCTCCCCAAACAGCGGATCAAGGATGCCATGGCCAAGGGTGCCTGCTGGTGGACCCAGAAGGGCAAGCAGGTTCGGTTGCGGAAAGCGAAGCGGGAGTTAAAGCCAGGCGCCCGGATTCAACTGTTCTATGATGACCAGGTGCTGGGCCTCAAGCCGGAACAACCTGATCTGCTAGAAGACCTGGGCCACTACAGCCTCTGGTACAAACCCCACGGCCTGTTAGCCCAGGGCTCACAATGGGGAGATCACTGCAGCCTGTTGCGCCTGGCAGAGGTTGCCCTGAGCAGGCCCTGTTTTCTGGTGCACCGCCTGGACGCCGATGCCGCCGGGCTGATGCTGGTAGCCCACGACAGTAAAGCAGCCGGAGCCCTGTCCCAACTGTTCTCTGGCCGCACCGTCACCAAGACCTACCGGGCGACAGTGACCGGCCAACTGAATGCGGATGACCTTGTCATCGACGCGCCGCTCGACGGCAAGGAATCCCTGAGCCGCGTCACCACCCTGGCGACAGATCCCGAGGAAAACACCTCCGACGTACAGGTGCTTATCGAAACCGGGCGCAAACATCAGATTCGCCGGCATCTTGCAGGTATTGGCCACGCCATCGTCGGTGACAAGCTTTACGGCAGCCCCCACCCCTCCGGGCTTTGCCTGAAGGCCGTTCAGCTTCAGTTTGTTTGCCCACTGACCGGGAAAGCAAGAAACTTCAGCACCCCTTCGCAGGATTTTAACTAACGCTGTTGGTTACAGCCCCCGCAAAACAATGTCAGCTTTCTATACATATCAGATGCGTCATATCTGGGTTTTTCACCCGGGACCTGAAGAATACCTCGCCATCACAGTGCGTTAGGCTTGCTTGGAGCCTTGTGGCACATGCTATGCAGGGTTAACTGATGCCTGCATAGGTGTACCTTTCGGGAGTCAGCCGATATAGCAGTACGGTACGGATGCCCGCCTACAACACTCAGTCTGGATGAGGTAACGATAATGAAACTCAAGCGATTTCTTTCAGGTTTGATACTTTCGACGGCGGCCGCTATCACTCCGGTGCATGCCGCTCCCATCCTCAGCGACATTGTCTTTGTCGTTGACGAATCTGGCTCAATGGGAACTGTCCAAGCCAACCTTCGGGCTAATATCGGCCTCTTTGCCAGCATTCTTACCGGTACAGGCCAGGTTGACGCCCAGTACGGGCTGGTTGGCTACGGCGACAACGCAGTAGTACCACGCATGGTTACCGATCTCACCGATCCAGCCAGCTTTGCAACAGCAGCGCAGGGTCTAAAAATTAATGGTGGCACAGAGCCCGGTTACACCGCCACCGCCTTTGCCCTGAATGCCCTGGATGGCCAGAGTGATCTGTTTTCATTCCGGAGTAATGCCGTCAAGAACATCATCATTCTGACGGATGAACCATCCAATGGTGACTTCGCCTTCAGGGGCACGGCTGGAGGGTCTGCGGTCAATAGTTCGGTGCTGGATGGGCTCCTGACGTCTAATAACGCGCTCTATAACGGGGTTCTTCGAAACACGTCCACTGAGAATTCTTACAGGACCTTAATCGAAGATCATGGCGGAACCGTCTTTGACCTGAACCTGTTTAACACATCAAATCAAACGATTGTTCAGCAGTTCGTAACCGAGTTCGCGAACAAGAAACTTCAGGAAACCCTGGATTTCTGTCAACTGAACCCGATACACCCGGCTTGCCAGCCGTCGGCATCCGTGCCGGAGCCCTCTTCGCTTGCCCTGATTGGCCTGGGACTGTTGGGAATATTTACACGTTATCGCAGGCGCCCCGTGGCGTCAGTGGCGGTGTGAGTGCCTGAATAGTCGTATACCAACAAAAACAGCCAGCGTATTGCGCTGGCTGTTTTTGTACTGACGCTAACCCGGCTTCTACACCTTGTAGAAATCGCGATACCAGTCCACAAAGTTGGCGATGCCCTCTTCCACTGTAGTGTCGGGTTTGTAGCCTACGTCTGTGATCAAGTCATCCACATTGGCGTAGGTGGCCGGCACATCACCCGGCTGCAGTGGCAGCAGGTTCTTTTCCGCTTTCTTGCCCACACGCTCTTCAATGATTTCAATAAAGCGGGACAGCTCTACCGGGTTGTTACTACCGATGTTATAGATCCGGTACGGGCCTTTGCCGGTGCCAGGGTCCGGCTTCTCGCCAGACCAGTCCGGATTGGGTTCTGCCACATGGTCCAGGGTGCGGATAACACCTTCAACGATGTCGTCAATGTAGGTGAAATCCCGGCGGTGATGGCCATGGTTGAACACGTCAATGGGCTCACCGGCCAGGATCTTTTTGGTGAAGATAAACAGCGCCATGTCTGGCCGGCCCCATGGGCCGTAAACGGTGAAGAACCGCAGGCCAGTGGTGGGCAGGTTGTACAGGTGGCTGTAGGTGTGGGCCATCAGCTCGTTGGCCTTCTTGGAGGCCGCGTACAGGCTCAGGGGGTGGTCCACGTTGTCATGCACCGAGAACGGCATGGTTTCGTTGGCACCGTATACCGAGCTGCTGGACGCGTACACCAGGTGCTTTACATCGTTATGGCGGCAGCCTTCGAGGATGTTCATGAAGCCAACCAGGTTGGCGTCCACGTAAGCGTGGGGATTTTCAAGGGAGTAACGGACGCCGGCCTGGGCCGCTAGGTGCACTACCCTCTCGGGTTTGTGCTCTCGGAACAAGGCTTCCATTGCTTGTCTGTCCGCCACGTCCTGGCGCACTTCGGTGAATCCTGCCTTCCCGGTTAATCGGGCAAGCCGGGCTTCTTTTAGGTTTACGTCGTAATAATCGTTCACGTTATCCACGCCGATCACTTCATCGCCGCGATCCAGCAGTCGATGGGCCAGGTGTGAACCAATAAAGCCGGCGGTTCCGGTAACGAGGATTTTCAAGATCTGTTCTCCATGAAAAATGGCGCCCGGGGGCGCCTTTTAATGCTAACTCAGAATCGGAGGCCAGCGCTGACAAACGGGCCGCTGAGTTCGATATCCAGGTTGTCGTCGCCGTCCTCATAATCGAGAGATATCTGGCGATAGCCTGCCCGCAACTGCAGCAGCGACATTTCATACTGGCCATACACGTTGAAGTCATAGACCGAGTCGCCATCGTAGGAAATGGCGTTGGCGTCGCCACCCACAGACACGCCGGTGAAAGGCAGGTCAAAACGGGCGGCTACGTATACCAGGGGTAACACGGCGTCGGCCTTGGTTTCAGAGAACTGGCTGGTGTCGTTCCTGTTCTGAACAAGTAACTCGCCAGAGAAATCCCGAACGGTCAGGCCAAGATCCAGATTCACCCAGTTATCCAGGATTTCGTAGTACAGGGTCACGTCCAGCTGTTCCAGCTCCAGTTCGGAACGAACTGCACCAGAGACACCATCATAACCTGTGTTCAGCTGCCCATTACCACTCTGCTTCGTACGGGTATAAGCCAGCCGTACATTTGGCAGCACCGGAACCGGATGTTCGAAATACGCGGTGAGATTGGCGTTGGAATCGTTGCTGAGGTTCAGATCCCGCTCCAGATCGACCCGATCGTTGCCTTTGGAAGCTTCACCGGAATAGTCAGCGTCCCAGTAGCCAACCGTGGCGCCTACGCCCAGAATATCCGCGGAAACCACTGGAGCGGCAGCCAGCATGCTCGCGCCCATTACCATCATCAATTTACGCATATCACACCCGTTGTTGTCGGTTTTTATATTCAGTCGAACTGGATACCCAGACGACGCCCTACTTCTTCGTAGGTTTCAATCACTTCACCCAGGCCCTGGCGGAAGCGGTCTTTATCCATCTTTTTACGGGTTTCCTTATCCCAGATACGACAGCCATCCGGGCTGAATTCATCACCCAGGACAATCTGGCCTTCGCTGCGACCAAACTCCAGCTTGTAGTCCACCAGCAACATGCCGGCGTCATCAAACAGGGCTTTGAGTACGTCATTCACCTTGTAGGTGAGTTCTTTCATGCGCGCCAGTTCCTCAGCGCTGGCCCAACCAAAGCTGACCGCCAGTGACTCGTTCACCATGGGGTCGTGCAGGGCGTCGTTCTTCAGGAACAGCTCGAAGGTGGGTGGGTTCAGCTCCTGGCCCTCTTCCACGCCCAGTCGACGGCACAGGCTGCCGGCCGAGATATTTCGCACCACG
Organism: Marinobacter excellens LAMA 842; assembly: GCF_001574445.1. Taxonomy (NCBI): domain Bacteria; kingdom Pseudomonadati; phylum Pseudomonadota; class Gammaproteobacteria; order Pseudomonadales; family Marinobacteraceae; genus Marinobacter; species Marinobacter excellens. The sequence goes on along the minus strand of NZ_LOCO01000002.1, from coordinate 166,554 downwards.
CATTCCACCGGAATCATGTCGAGCTTTTTCACCAGGGATTCAGTGTCAGACAACAGCCCCTCGAAGTGGGTCGGTATGCCTGCTGCTTCGAGCTTGTCCATGATGAAGGCATTGAACTTGTTGTTCACCATGCCCTTTCGGTTCAGCTGTTCTTTCTTCTCGCCATCAAAGGCTGAGGTGTCATCCCGGAACACCAGTACAAAACGGTTCGGGTCGTCAGTGCGGAATACCGATTTGGCTTTGCCCGCGTATAGCTCTTCGCGCTTTTCCATTTAGATCTCCAAAATCGGACAGCGGCCTTGCCGGCCGCCCCGAATCAATACAGGTGTTCAAATAGTTGTGTGAGCAGGTCTGACGCGCTGTACTCACCAGTATAGCTATCCAGCCTCTCAGCTGTGACAAACAGGGCGTCTTCACGCTGTTCAACGTTCACGGTATGGGTATGGCGGGGTTCAGCCTTATTACTGAACCAGGAGAACCAGCCCGGGGTGCGTTCGTCTTCGGTACGGAAGTCCACGTGGAACCAACGCTCACTCCGGTTAAGGTCCTGGATGTCTGCGCCAATCTCCTCAAGGGAACGGTTCACTTCCGCCCAGGTGCGGCCGAAATCAAGCTCAACGCGCACAGCGACCGCCTGGTCATCTTCAGACAGCAGCCTCACCAATGGCTGGGCAATCATGCCCGATGCCGCCCGTGAGAACGACTTGCTGTCTTCACGCTGCTTCATGAATTCACCAAGCTCGGCCAACAGCGCTTCTTTCCTGCCCTGGGCGCGGGTGTCGGATTCCTGATCCGACTGCCAGGCAACGAGCCCGTCAGGCGCATCTTCAAGCTCCAGAATCCGTAGCCGGATTTCGGTGGTCTTGCGTCGAATGCCCGGAGCCAATCGCATCTGCAAAAGCACCCGGGGCTCCTTAGCGACCGGGTCATCAGCCAGCCCCAGCATGTCACGGCTGCGCTTGCTGAAGTTGGCCAGTTCACTCTGGAGGATACCCAACTGGGGGTTATCGTAAGCCACGCCAAGGCCGGCATCGTTCATCCAGGCACTGGCAACCGGCCACAAGCGGCCGGGCACTTCGTTGACCAGAAGCCAGACACGACCATCCAGTTCCTCGATCACGTAGTTCTGATCCAGAATTTCCGAGGTCATGTCCGGTGGGCGCGGGATGGAAGATGGAAACAACCGGCGTGAATCGTCCGTATTGATGCTCCGAACCGGCATGATCTGGCTCAACCTGGAATCGTCAGCCCCCTCAGGCACGTTGATTGGCTCGCCCTCCGGCGCGTGAACGTATCGCTGGGAGCGGTCTTCCAGGATGCCACACCCAACCAGGGTGCTGGCCAACAGGAGCCCGGCTAACGGCCGGAACAGGAATGTCTTGGTGTTACGGGCTCTTCCAGGAACCTGCATCGAGTTACTCCGGTAAAACGGGAATCGGTTGGCCTCAGAGAACACCTGAGGCCGTAAGTGCGTCTTCCACCTCGGCGTGGAACTTCTCGCTCAGCGGCGTCAGCGGCAGGCGAATGCCCTCACCGATCATCCCCATGCGATGCAGTGCCCATTTAACCGGAATCGGGTTGGCTTCCAGGAACAGCTTGCGGTTCAGCGGCATGAGCAGGTCATTCAAACGACGAGTCTCGGCTTCGTCACCTTTGATCGCCGCCTCACACAACTGTGACATGGCTTTGGGTGCCACGTTAGCGGTGACAGACACGTTGCCTTTGGCGCCGGCCAGCATCAGGTCTGCTGCGGTCGCATCATCACCGGAGTAGACCGCCAGGCGGCCGTCCAGGGCTTCGATCAGCTCGGCACCGCGGGGAATGTTCCCGGTAGCGTCTTTGATCGCCACGATATTGGGAATATCCGCCAGGCGAAGCACGGTTTCATTCAGCATGTCGCAAGCAGTGCGGCCAGGCACGTTGTAAAGCATCTGACTCATGCCCGGCACGGCCTCGGCAATGGCTTTGAAGTGCTGATAGAGACCTTCCTGGGTTGGCTTGTTGTAGTAAGGCACTACCAACAGGCAGGCGTCCGCCCCCAGTTTGTGGGCTTCAGACGTCAGTTCAATGGCTTCCCGAGTGCTGTTACCACCGGTGCCGGCGATAACAGGAATCCGGCCATCGACCCGTTTTATGATGTGGCCGATAACCCGACAATGCTCCTCGGGGTCCAGCGTTGCGGATTCGCCGGTGGTACCCACAGCAACGATGCCGTGCGTGCCGTTTTCAATATGAAAGTCCACCAGCTTGTCCAGATCCTCCCAGTGAATGTCACCGTTTGGATGCATGGGCGTGACCAGCGCGACAAGGCTACCCGTAATCATAAAAACTCCGTCCGAATAAAAGCGATATGGTAATGTTGGGCTCGAACTGACACAAGGGAATTAAAGGAGATGTCATGTCATCCGTAGCATTGAACCAACCCGTGCCCGATTTTGAAGCCGAGGCGACCGACGATCAGATTATCAGACTGGCCGACCTCCGGGGTAAAAACGTCGTCATCTACTTCTACCCGAAGGACAACACACCCGGATGTACCACCGAAGGCCAGGATTTCCGGGACAGGATGCCTCAGTTCAGCGAGCTTGATACCGAAATCTTTGGTGTATCCAGAGACGGGCTCAAGGCTCACGCCAATTTCCGGAGCAAGCATCAGTTTCCGTTCCACCTGATCTCGGACAAAGACGAGGCCCTGTGCAAGCTGTTTGATGTGATCAAACTGAAAAAACTGTACGGCAAGGAGCACCTGGGTATCGAGCGTAGTACCTTTCTGATCGACAAAGAAGGCATCCTGAGACGGGAGTGGCGTGGCGTTAAAGTAAACGGCCACACCGACGAGGTCCTGGAAGCCGTCAAGGCACTCTAAACTACTCTGATAACGCCGGTGAGGGCTCGGATTCCTTCACCGGCCATGCGGCAAACACCGCCTTGAGCATGGTGGCCAGCGGAATGGCAAAAAATACACCCCACAGGCCCCAGATACCGCCGAAGAACAGAACCGCCACGATAATGGCGACCGGGTGCAGGTTGTTCACCTCCGAGAACAGGATAGGCACCAGCACGTTACCATCCAGCGCCTGAATGATGCCGTACGCCACCATTACCCAGATGAAGTGAGAACTCCAACCGAACGCAAACAGGGCGATCACTGCGACTGGAATGGTGACCACGGCAGCGCCGATGTAGGGAATGACCACACTTAACCCCACCAGCAACGACAGCAGCGCCGCATAGGGCATACCCAGCAGTTTGAAAGCGGCGTAAGTGACGACGCCAACAATCAGTATCTCAACCGCCTTGCCCCGCACGTAATTGGCGCACTGGAGATTCACCTCATGCCAGATGCGAACCATCATTGGTCGTTGGGGAGGCAGCATCCGGCCAATGGAAGCGACCAGCACACGTCGATCTTTCATGAAAAAGAACACCAGAATTGGCACCAGGACCATGTAGATCAGCAGTGCTACCAGGTCTGGAATGCTTGATAGAGAGAACGAGACCAGTACCTGGGTCATATGAGCGACTTCTGCCGATACCTGGCGGTATATGGTGTCTACTGCCTCCATGGAAATCAGATGAGGATATTCCTCCGGCAGGAGCTCAAGGTAAGACTGAAGCTCGCGAATGATTCGAGGTGCTTCACCGGCAAGGTTACTGACCTGCGTCCAGATCAGTGGCAACAGCCCGAAAATAAACCCGACCAGAACACCGAGGAACACCACAAACACGCTGATGATCGCCACCAGTTCGGGTACACCCATCTTGTGCAGCTTGGCAACCAGGCCCTGAAGGATAAACGCGATAATCAATGACGCGATCGCCGGTGCCAGCATGGCGCCGAACAGAATGACAAAAACCGTACCGGTAACCAGAAGCAGAAACAGAATCACTGCTTCTTCATCAGAAAAATACTTGTGGGCTAGACCGCGCAGAATTCTGACCATGAACAACTCCGGAAGATTAACCGCCGCACTTTATCACGAAACGGAATTCGCCGTGATGCTCTGACTGGCTGACCAAAGTATGAGAAGACATTCCAAGCCAGGCCGGGATATCCCGGGCAGAACCCGAATCCGTTGCAATCACTTCAAGCTCTTGCCCGGCATTCATGGCGTTGAGTTCCAGCTTGGTTTTGAGAAGTGGCATCGGGCAACGCAGCCCGGAGGCATCCAGAATTCGATCAGCCATGTTAAACGAACACCATTACCATTTATCCAATAATCGAGCAGGCATTATGCCGGGGGTGTTACCCTATTGCATCTCAAGTCTTCGTAATACAGATAAGAACTTTCCGGGCTATGCTGATATCAAAGTGGCAAATCCCCACGGGTGTGACTGAAATCCATGAATCGAACTGATCGCCAGAATCCTGTCTGCCGTTTACTGACCACGTTTGCTCTGGCACTCCCCCTGCTGCTCTCCGGCGGGTTCAGCCATGCCCAGGAATCCAGCCTGCCCAGCATAGGCGGCAGCGCGGGCCTCATTTCCGGCCAGCAGGAAGCGGAAATCGGCCAGCAGGTGATGGCGTCCATCCGGCGTTCCGCACCCCAGATACAAGACCCGCTGGTATACGACTACCTGCACGCCATTACCTACAAACTGGTGCCCTCTGCCCCGCTTGATAACCGGGAACTGAAGCTGGTTCTGATCGACAGCCCTGCCCTTAACGCCTTCGCCGTCCCGGGCGGTATCGTGGGCGTTAATGGTGGACTGTTCCTCAATGCCGCAACGGAACAGCAGTTTGCCTCGGTCATGGCCCACGAACTGGCGCATTTGAGCCAACGTCACTTTGCCCGCCGCATGGAGCAACAGGAAACCAGCGCACCGCTGACACTGGCCGGGATGATCGCCGGTATCGTGCTGTCCGCGGTTACCCAATCCGATATTGGCATTGCCGCCATCGCCGGCACCCAGGCCCTGTCAATCCAGAACATGCTGGCCTACAGCCGGGCCCATGAACAGGAGGCCGACCGGGTGGGCATGGAGATTCTGGCCAACGCCGGCCTCGACCCGCGCGGCATGCCGGAAATGTTCGAAATCATGATGAGACAGAACCGGTTACAGGGAAATCAGATGCCCGAGTACCTGTCGACCCACCCATTAACCCAGAACCGGGTCGCCGACAGCCGCAACCGGGCGGAACAGTATCCCGACGAACGCATCCGGGATGGCCAGGAATATCACCTGGTTCGTAGCCGCCTGCAGGTGCGTTACGCCTCGTCAGCGCAACTGGCAGTCGAGACGTTCGAGGATTACCTGGCAAGGGATGACGCCAAACGCAACGACGCCATTCGCTACGGGCTGGCTGTGGCCTATCAGCGCAACCAGCAATACGACAAGGCCGAGCGCATACTGCGGGAACTTCTGGACGGCAGCCCGGGCAGAATTACCTTTCAGGTGACCCTGGCCGACGTGATGCTGGACCAGAAACGTTATGAAGACGCACGGACATTGCTGCGGCAGGCATTGGCCAGAAACCCACGCAACTACCCCATCACCTGGACACTCGCCGAAATCGAGATTGCCGACGGCAATGGGGATACCGCCGCCGGCTTGCTGCGGGACCTGGCCCGGCGCCTGCCGGAACGGGAGCAGATCTGGTTACGACTGGCCGAAGCCGAGGGAATGGCCAGGAATATCGTGGGTGTGCACCGCGCACGGGCAGAATACTATGCCTTGATGGGGGACTTGCAATCCGCCCAACGTCAGCTGCGCCAGGCCCAGGAAAAGCTACCCGCCGGGTCTGCCGAGCGGCAGGTGGTCAACGAACGCCTGAACGACATTACTGACAGGCTGCAAGCCCGGAGAGGCTGACGGGGATGGTCAGGCGTTTCCGGCAGCTTTCAGGTTCATGTTGGCGGTGAAATCCAGCATCCGGCGCAGCGGGCGCAATGCGTCTTCACGCAGGGTCGGGTCAACCAGCACTTCCTGATCGCCCCGCTCCAACACCGCAAGCAGGTTCTCAAAGCCGTTCATAGCCATCCAGGGGCAGTGGGCGCAACTGCGGCAAGTGGCGCCGTTGCCCGCCGTGGGAGCTTCAATCAGCGTCTTGTTGGGCGCCAGTTGCTGCATCTTGTAGAAAATACCGTTATCCGTGGCCACGATGAATTCTTCATTGGGCAGCGTCTGGACCGCGTGAATCAACTGAGAGGTTGAACCGACCACATCAGCCATCTCCACCACCGCGTCGGGAGATTCCGGATGCACCAGTACAGCTGCCTCGGGATAGAGCGCCTTGAGATCTTCCAGGCCCCGATGCTTAAACTCTTCATGCACGATACAGGAGCCATCCCACAACAACACATCAGCGCCCGTTGTCTTCTGCACGTAGTGGCCCAGGTGTTTGTCCGGCGCCCACAGGATCTTCTCCCCTCTGGCATCCAGATGCTCAACAATGGCCTGAGCGCAGCTGGAGGTCACCACCCAGTCCGCCCTCGCCTTTACGGCCGCAGAAGTGTTCGCGTACACCACCACCGTCCGGTCCGAATGTTGATCGCAGAAAGCGGAAAACTCATCCGCGGGGCAGCCAATATCGAGGGAGCAGGTAGCCTCCAGCGTGGGCATCAGCACCCGCTTCTCGGGATTGAGAATCTTGGCGGTTTCACCCATGAAACGGACACCAGCCACCACCACCGTAGACGCAGGATGCTGGTTACCAAACCGTGCCATTTCCAGGGAATCGGCAACACAGCCGCCGGTTTCCTCGGCAAGACGCTGGATATCCGGATCTGTGTAGTAATGGGCCACGAGCACAGCATCCTTCTCTTTGAGGGCTGCCTTGATGCGTGCCTCAAGCTCAGCTTTCTCGCTGGCACTCAGGGCCTTTGGCTCCGCTTCGTGTGCCAGATGTTCCTGAACAAGGATACGGTCTTGCGCTCGTGTCATTTCTGGATCTCTGAAGTTACTGTTACCGCGAGAGTATATCACTTCCGGGCGTGTTTTCATGGGGCTGTAACATAGCCTCCCGGGCACCCGGAAAATGAGTACGCCCATGCTGACTAGATGGGTTCGTGAAGCCAAAAAAAAAGAGCCCTGGGGGCTCTTTTTTCCACAAAACCCGGCGTCGGGCCTTGCTATTTGGTGGGTCGTGAAGGATTCGAACCTTCGACCAATTGGTTAAAAGCCAACTGCTCTACCAACTGAGCTAACGACCCATAACAGGTTGCCGGCGTTTGCCCGGCGAATGAAGGCACTCAAGACCACCATTCCGCAATTTGGTGGGTCGTGAAGGATTCGAACCTTCGACCAATTGGTTAAAAGCCAACTGCTCTACCAACTGAGCTAACGACCCAAACGAGGCGCACATATTACTGAATTTTTTTTGCTGATCAACCCCTTTTTGCGGGATTTACCAACTTTTTTCCGGGACCGATCAACAAGCAGACAAGCGGCTCAATCTGTGATCAGAGTCACGCCTTCTCGAGGTACTTCCGGGCCAGATCCGCAGCACCCGTATTCGGATAATTATCCACAACACTCTGCATGCGGCGTTTCGCTTCGTCTTTTTCGCCCATTCGATCGAGTGTCACCCCGAGCTTGTAGACCGCATCTGGCGCTTTTCGGTGATCACTGAAACGGGTAGAAACAATAGTGAATGCCTGCTTGGCCTGCTCGAGGCGGGGTTCCGCCAGGTACACCTCACCCAGCCAATAGTAGGCATTGACGGTAAGGTCCCCTTCCGGATATTCATCGATAAACTCATACAGCCTACTGATGGCGGTATCAAAGTCTTTCTTGTTCCGGATCAGATCAATGATTTCGTTATAGGTTTTCTGCTCATCCGCACCGGGGGATCGGTAAACCCTGGCCGGCGTTAGCTGGCCACCCTGACCAGATTCGGCTGCACGGCTTGATTCCCGGGTGTTTTCGGCCTTGCGCTCAACAGCCTTGGACAGGTCCAGTATCCGCTGGTCCAGATCCACGTAGCGATCCCGACTTTGCTGCTGCAAGCGGCTGATCTGATGCTTCTGTTCTTCCACCTGCCCTTGCAGCCTGCGCACATCGCTCTGGAGCTGCTGGATCATGTAGAACAGTTCCGCCGTAGCCTGGTTATTACCCGACTTACGCTGGGCCTCAGAGGCATTGTTCTGAAACGCGGGTGCAGACGACTGTGCCAGACTGACTCCCGCCAGGCCGAGGCCCAGCGGGAGCAGCACTGTCGCCATGAGCAATTTTCTCATGGGACCTTCCGATCATTGATTTCGATTACTTGAACACCAGCTCAACGCGACGGTTCTGTGCCCAGGCACTTTCGGACGAACCACGAACAGCCGGCTTCTCTTCACCATAGCTTACGGTTTCGATCTGGCCACGGGAAGCACCATTAACGATCAGGAAGCGCTGAACCGCATTGGCACGACGCTCACCCAGGGCAAGGTTGTATTCCTTGGTACCACGCTCATCGGCATGACCTTCAAGACGAACATTCTGGCGTGGATTGTTGGCCAGGAACTGGGCGTGGGCAACCAGAACATCGCGAGCTTCCTGCTTGATCTCGGAGGTATCGAAATCAAAGTAGAACGTAGTGATGTTGCGCAGTGCTTCCTGCTCAGCCTGCTGGCGCGCGGCCTGACGCTCTTCTTCGCTCAGACGAGAGGAAGAAACGCCATCACCATCGGCGCCGCCATAAACGGTGGAACCACCGTCCTGATCAATAGCGGCCACATCGGAGCCATAAGCACCGTCTTCCATGGTATCGCCGGTGGAGCTACAACCGGCTACCAGGCCCACGGACAACAACATCGCAAACGCTTTAGTCTGTACTGACAGTTTCATGTGTGCACTTCCTTATCGTGATTGGTTTATTGGACAACAACGTGTTCAGCGAACGATAGGGCCCCAGGCGGGCTCACGGACATCACCGTCTGATGCCGGCAGGCTGTACGCCGCCCCGCCATTTGCCGAGACAACCGTGAGCACGCTGGTACCGTTTTGCTGTGTGGCATAAATCAACAAGCGTCCATTTGGTGAAACGCTCGGTGATTCATCCGATTCGGTTCGGGTAATGACAGATTCTTCCCCGTTTTTCAGGTTCGTGCGGGCGATATGGAACGCCCTCTCCCTTTGATGCACGTAATACACGTACTCGCCTTTGGCATCCGGTCTTGGGCGGGCGTTGTATCGGCTGCCAAAGGTAATGCGCCTTGGTTCGGCACCCGCTCTTTCCATATGGTAGATCTGGGGGCCGCCTGAACGGTCTGACGTGAAATAGATTCCCCGGCCGGTGTGATCCCAGGCACCCTCAGTGTCGATGGCCCAATGGTTGGTCATCCGGGTCAGGTTGCCTGAGGCAATATCAAGCCGGTAGATCTCTGCGTTACCGTCTTTGGACAGAGTCAGCAGCATGGACTTGCCATCCGGTGACCAAGCGGGTGCCGAGTTCAGACCAGGAAAATCCGCCACCTTCTTGCGGTTTCCACTGGCCAGTTCATGAACAAACACCACAGGCTTGCCGGTTTCAAAAGACACATAGGCTAGCTGCTTGCCGTCCGGAGACCAGGCGGGAGACAAAATGGGCTCGCGGCTTTCAAGGCGGATTCTTGAGCGCTTTCCGTCTACATCGCTGACGTGCAAACGATAGCGGGCGTTATCGCCGTCTCCGGTCACCGTGACATAGGCAAGCTTGGTCGAGAACACCCCCGGATCCCCGGTAATAGCCTCGTACACCCGATCACTGATGTGGTGACCGAGGGTCCGAATGTTACTGGCCGGTGCGCCTGCGGTTTCGCCGAGAATACGTTCCTCCCGGTTAACATCAAACAGCTCGTACCTTGCTTCGATACGGTCGCCTGAACGGGTCAACTGCCCCACCAAAACATAGCGCTGCCCCAGCAGACGCCAGTCCCGGAAATATACTTCCGAGCGCTGTGAAGGCAGACTCAGCATCCGGGACGGCTCAAGCGGGCGAAACTCACCGCTCATGGTCAGGTCTGCCTGCACGATGGTGCTGACTTTGTCGCCCGCCGGCATGGAACCGCTTTCGGCAAACGGCACCACCGCAATCGGTATCGCGGCGTCGGCACCTTCGGTGATGCGAATCAGCAGCTCTGCCCTCGCCTGACCGGCCAGCAGCATTAGAACAACCAGTGCTGCCAGCGCCGTGGTAAAGGGAAATCCCTGACGATATGAGTCATGTGCGTTCAATGTCATAGGCCTCACCGCAACCGTTGCGGATTGAATTCAATAGTAAACTGTCGGAAATAACGCTCAAACGTATCCCGATCTGAAGGAATCGGATACCGGTTCAACGACCGGACTGCACCCAACGCCGAGTTATCAAATGCCGTGTTCCCGCTACTGCTGACCAGACGGGCGTTAACCAGTTCCCCGGTCGGCAGCAGCGTTATCTGAACTCTGGCCGTCATATCTTCCGTCGCCGACGACGGCGGGTACCAAGCCTGGCTCAAACGCTCACGTATAAGTGCCTGGTACTTTTCGCTTTCTGACAGCATCTGCGCTTCACGGGCACGGGCCGCAGCGGCCTCCTGCTGGCGCCGGGCTTCCGCCTCCCGCTCTCGGCGGGATTCTTCGGCCAGGGCTTCGAGTTGCTGCTCTCTCAATCTACGCTCGGCTTCCTGGCGTTTGCGTTCCGCTTCCTGGCGCGCAGCCTCTTCTTGCCGTTTACGTTCAGCTTCTTCCTGCCGGCGACGCTCTTCCTGGCGACGTTTCTCTTCCTCGGCTTTGCGCTTTGCCTCTTCCTGCCGTTTGCGCTCTTCTTCAGCGCGCTGGCGCTCGCGCTCTTTGGCCTCTGCCTCCGCTTTCTGGCGCGCAGCCTCCTGTTCCCGTGCCTGCTGCTCGGCCCGTTCACGAGCCTGAGCTTCCTGGCGCTTGCGCTCTTCTTCCCGCTGCCGCGCCTGTTCCTGAGCCTGCCGTTCGGCTTCCCGCCGGGCCTGCTCTTCCTGCTGTCGACGGCGCTCTGCTTCCTGCTGCTGGCGCTCACGCTCCTGTTGCTGGCGACGCTCCTGCTCGCGATCCCGCTGATCCTGCTCATCCACCACCGGGCTCGGCCGGGGTTCCGGGCTGACCAGCCGCGCAGAAATGGTTCTGGGCTCAGGCTCAGATATCGGCGATGTCCAGGACCAGCCAGCCAGCGCAATCCCGACAATTAACAGGTGCAATGCCACAGACATAAGCACCGGCGATTTCATCGGAGCCGTATCGGTACTGATGGTTTCCCGTTCGTGACCCTTCACAACAATAATGCCACCCTGTTACGGCCTTTCCTGAGGTGCGTCGGTTATCAAGCCAACCCCGGTTGCGCCTGCAGCCTGAAGCTCAGCCATTAGCCGAACCACTACGCCGTACTCCACGAACTCGTCACCACGCACCAGCACTTCGCCATTGGTGCGCTGTGACAGAATATTGGCCACCTGTTCACGCACCTCGGCCAGCGTCATCGGGTCGCTGCTTCGGTCGCCGATATCCATGTAATAGGCGCCGTTGGCGTCTACCGAGACGGTAATGGATTCAACATCTTTGTCTTGCTGAATCGGGTCTGATGTCGTTTGGGGCAAATCCACCTTTACGCCCTGAGTCAACATTGGAGCTGTCACCATGAAAATAATGAGCAGTACCAGCATCACGTCGATGTAGGGCACCACATTTATCTCAGACATCGGCTTGCGCTTTTGCTGGGGCATCAAGCCCATACCTTTCATGCCGCTCATGCCGTTTTCCTCCCGTTATCGACGAGTGCCATCAGGCCGCCTGGTCATTATTATGGACTCGGCGATGCAGAATGCTGGAAAACTCCTCGGCAAAGGTTTCATAGTTCTTCAGCAACGCATCCGACATGGCAGAGAACCGGTTATAAGCAATAACGGCCGGAATCGCTGCAAACAGACCCATGGCCGTTGCAATCAGCGCCTCCGATATACCCGGGGCCACCGTGGCAAGCGTTGCCTGCTGCACCTGAGCCAGACCCCGGAAGGAGTTCATGATGCCCCACACGGTACCGAACAAACCCACATACGGACTGGTTGAACCCACGGTTGCCAGGAACGGAAGATGGGTCTCCAGACGCTCCTGCTCCCGGGAAAAGGCAACCCGCATGGCCCGCTGGGTGCCTTCCATGACGGCGTCGGCATCGCGACTTTGCTGGCGCAGACGGGAAAACTCCTTGAAACCAGCCCGGAATACGGATTCCATGCCGGAAAACGGCGTCGGGTCTGCATTCACCTCTTTGTAAAGCTGCCCGAGGTCCATACCGGACCAGAAACGCTCCTCAAACGCCAACTGCGCCTGCTTGGCCTTCCGGAACACCTGAATGCGTTGAAAAATCAAAGCCCAGGACACCACCGATGCCAACACCAGCAACAGCATGACCAACTGCACCAAAACCCCGGCATTGGCAATCAGATACCAGACTGAAAGTTCCGCTTCCACTGTGCACTCCCAACTAAGTTTGTATGCTTTTCAATAAATTAAATTGAATTCTTTAGAATCTCTTGCATGTTCTCGGGCAACCTCTTGGGCTTGCCGGTATCCAGTGCGATGCAGGCAACCCGCACATCGGCTTCGCACAATAACTGCAGGTCTGCCGCTCTGAACACCCGCTGCCTGAAGTTCATCCACACCCGGGACGACGCTGTGGGCTCCGCAGTAACCAGTAGCTGGTCGTCCAGTTTGGCCGGCACCTTATAGTGCAGGCTCATGCGCTGAACCACGTAACTTGTGTTGTCTTCCAGGCCGGCCCTCAAACCAACACCGTGGCTGCGTACCCACTCGGTTCTGGCCCGCTCCATGTAGTGAAGATACTTGGCATGAAAGACGATACCACCCGCGTCTGTATCTTCTATATACACCCGGATGGGCAGTTCAAAGCGTTCTTTCGTAGCGTTTTCATTCAAAGAGGTCGTCCTCAGCACCGGATTTCGGGGCCACCACGCCAAAATGGCGGTAGGCACTGGAAGTCACCATTCGCCCCCGGGGCGTTCGCACCATAAAACCCTGCTGAATCAGGAACGGCTCCAGCACGTCCTCGATGGTCCCCCGCTCTTCACTGATGGCCGCAGCCAGGCTTTCCACACCCACCGGGCCGCCATCAAACTTTTCGATCATGGCCAGCAACAGGCGGCGGTCCATGTGGTCAAAGCCCTGGTCGTCCACTTTCAGCATGTTCAGAGCCTGGTCGGCAATGTCGGCAGTGATGTGGCCGTCTGAGCGAACCTCGGCAAAATCCCTCACCCGCCGCAGCAGGCGGTTGGCAATTCGTGGTGTACCCCGGGAACGGCGGGCTATCTCGAATGCCCCCTGTTCATCGATGGTCACCGAAGACAGCCGTGCCGACCGGAGAATGATGTGCGTGAGGTCCTGGGTGTTGTAGAACTCCAGACGCTGAACAATGCCAAAGCGGTCTCGCAGTGGCGATGTCAGCAAACCCGCCCTGGTTGTAGCGCCCACCAGGGTGAACGGGGGCAAATCCAGTTTGATGGATCGGGCCGCCGGACCTTCGCCGATCATGATGTCCAGCTGATAATCTTCCATCGCCGGATACAGTACTTCTTCAACCGCCGCGCTCAGGCGATGAATCTCGTCGATAAACAGTACATCGCCTTCTTCGAGATTGGTCAGCATGGCGGCCAGGTCGCCGGCTTTCTCCAGTACCGGGCCAGAGGTGGTCTTGATCGACACCCCCATCTCGTTGGCAATAATGTTTGCCAACGTAGTCTTACCAAGGCCTGGGGGGCCGAAGATCAGCACATGGTCCAACGCTTCCTGGCGGCCCCGGGCAGCGGAGATAAAGATTTCCATCTGCTCGCGAACCGTCGGCTGGCCCACATACTCAGACAGCAATGTCGGGCGAATGGCCCGATCATGCACTTCCTCGTATTCACCGGCCTTTGCCGAGATCAGTCGGTCAGATTCAATCATGGCATTATCCGCTTGCTGGGAATAAACAACGTGCCCAAAGCTTTGGCCTGACGTTCAAGTTGCCCCAATTGTACAAAGGGCATTGTTGGAGTCACGTTACGCTCTATACACATTGGTGTCATGGGGCGACACAAAAAAGGCCAGGCAGTGAATCCACTACCCGGCCGGGATCATATTTCGCAAGGCCAGACGAATCAGCGCTTCGCTGGTCATGTCGGGCTCAGCCACCTTACTAATGGCCTTGGCGGCTTCCTGGGGCTTGTAGCCCAGGGCAATCAGCGCGGCCTCGGCCTCGTCTCTCGCGTCGTGGCTTGCCGCCGGCGCTGTTGTGGAGCCGCCCGGAGTTGCTGAACCCGGTACCGTCGGGGTGAACTGCCCTTCCAGTTGGCCAATGCGGTCAGTCATATCAATCAGGAGTCGCTCGGCAGTTTTCTTGCCGACCCCCGGCAGCTTCACCAGGGCGCTGACATCGCGGGCCTCAACACAGCGTATAAACTGTTGGGCATCCAGGCCGGACAGTATGCCAACAGCCAGTTTAGGGCCAACGCCATTGACCTTGATCAGCAGCCGGAAAAGATTGCGATCCAGCCGGGAGGCAAAGCCATACAGGCTCTGGGCGTCTTCTCTGACCGCAAAATGCGTGTGTAAGGTAACTTCCTGCCCGGTTTCCGGCAGGTGAAAGAAGGTGGTGTAGGGAATGTCGACTTCATAACCCAAACCGGAGCACTCCACCAGTGCGTGGCCGGGGGCCTTCTCTATCAATATGCCTCGGATTCTACCGATCAATGCAGGCCTCCTGGGGCTTGTCTGAGCCTGTTATTGTTGCCGAACCCGCCCGCTTCGCGCTTTGCCACCGGTGCCGGCGAGCTTCAGTATGCTCTGGTTCATGTGGGCATGACACAGTGCGATCGCCAGGGCATCCGCCGCATCTGCCTGGGGCTTGCGGGACAAACCCAGCAGTGCCTGGACCATATGCTGAACCTGGGATTTGTCAGCGCCACCGCTACCAACCACCGCCTGTTTGACCTGGCGAGCGGAATATTCATGGACAGCCAGGCCGCTGTTGGCGGCACTGACAATCGCCGCGCCCCTGGCCTGCCCCAGCTTAAGGGCTGAATCCGGGTTCCGGGCCATGAACACCTGTTCAATGGCGAACTCTTCCGGGCGGTACTCACCAATCAACACAGCAAGGCTATGGAAAATGGTTTGCAGGCGTTCCGCCATGGGCTTTTCACCCACCCGGATACAGCCGCTGTCGATATACTCAATCTGGCGGCCTTCCGCACGAATGATGCCGTAGCCGGTGATTCGTGAGCCAGGGTCTACACCCAGGATGATGGCCATCCGCGCGCCCTCAGAGATAGCTTGAGCAAAAGCACTCAGCCCGGAGGCCCCAGGGGCAACCTCCGGGCTTGTGTATCACTCGTTGTCTTCGGCTTTGTTGCCTTCAACCGCTTTGGCTGAGCGACGCAGGCGAATGTGCAGTTCTTTCAGCTGCTTTTCGTCTACCGCACCCGGCGCCTGGGTCATCAGACAGGTGGCGCTCTGGGTTTTCGGGAAGGCGATGACGTCCCGGATGGACGACGAACCGGTCATCAGCATCACCAGGCGATCCAGGCCGAAAGCCAGGCCGCCGTGTGGCGGGCAACCGAACTTCAAAGCGTCCAGCAGGAAGCCAAACTTGGCGCGAGCTTCCTCTTCTTCGATACCGAGGATGCGGAACACCGTTTCCTGCATCTTGCCGTCGTGGATACGGATAGAACCACCGCCCAGTTCGGTGCCGTTCAGCACCATGTCGTAAGCGCGGGACAACGCATTGGCCGGATCGGCCGCAAGCTCGTCCGGGCTGCAGGACGGCGCAGTGAACGGATGGTGAATAGCGGTGAGGCTGCCGTCTGGCAGTTCCTCAAACATCGGGAAGTCCACCACCCACATCGGCGCCCACTCGCAGGTAAGCATGTCGAGGTCATGACCGACTTTGATGCGCAGTGCGCCCAGGGCTTCGTTGACCACGGTGGTCTTGTCAGCACCGAAAAACACGATGTCGCCATCTTCCGCCGCAACGCGCTCCATGATCGCCATGGCCACGTCGTCGCCCAGGAACTTAATGATCGGCGACTGCAGGCCTTCGACGCCCTTGGCCAACTCATTGACCTTGATGTAGGCCAGGCCCTTGGCCCCGTATATGCCGACAAACTTGGTGTAATCGTCAATCTGCTTACGGGTCAGCGCACCACCCTTCGGCACACGCAAGGCTGCAACACGGCCTTTCGGATCTTTCGCGGGTCCGGCAAAGACCTTGAAGTCCACGCCTTCCACCAGGTCGTTCACGTCTTGCAGTTCCAGCGGAATACGCAGGTCCGGCTTGTCGCTGCCGTAACGCTGCATGGCCTCGGAATACGGCATGCGCGGGAATTCCGGCAGCTCCACATCCAGCGCGTCTTTGAACAGCGCACGGATCATGTCTTCGTTGAGCTTCATCAGGGTCTCTTCATCAATGAAAGAGGCCTCGATGTCGACCTGGGTAAACTCCGGCTGACGGTCTGCCCGCAGATCTTCGTCTCGGAAGCACTTGGCGATCTGGTAGTAGCGGTCAACGCCCGATACCATCAGCATCTGCTTGAACAGCTGCGGCGACTGGGGCAGCGCGAAGAAGGAACCTTCGTGGGTACGGCTGGGCACCAGATAATCACGGGCGCCTTCCGGGGTGGCACGGGTCAGGATCGGTGTTTCCACATCCATGAAACCGCGGCTATCCAGGAAGTTGCGGATGTAACTGGTTACCCGGGAACGGAAACGCAGACGGTTGATCATTTCCGGGCGGCGCAAATCGATGAAGCGATAGCGCAGACGAACGTCTTCACCCACATCTACGTGCTCGTCCAGCGGGAACGGCGGCGTGGCAGCGGCGTTCAGGATCACGACTTCCTTACCCAGCAGCTCCACCTGGCCGGTCGGCATGTTGCTGTTCTCGGTGCCCGCCGGACGGCGACGCACGCGGCCGGTGACTTTAACAACAAACTCGCTGCGAACCTTCTCCGCCAGAGCAAAGCTCTCAGGGGTGTCAGGATCGACAACCACCTGGGACATGCCATCCCGATCTCGCAGATCCAGGAAGATAACCCCACCGTGGTCCCGGCGGCGGTGTACCCATCCACAGAGAGTGACTTCCTGATCGATGTGGGATTCGTTGATCCCACCGCAATAGTGACTGCGCATATCGGTTCCCGTTGTATCTGAATGTGTTCTTGGTTTGCCGCATCGGGCGGGGGGTGTGCTTTCCGAAACACGCTGTGGATACGTCCCTGTACGCTCTGCTCCGCCATCCATGGCTCCGCAAGGTTTCGGAAAGCACACCCCCCGCCCGACGCTACGTCGTTCTTGGCCGCACGGTGTTGAGGCGCCGCCGGTAAAAGCCGCCCATTATAAACACAATGACTGTGAAAATCAGGCGTCCCCAAGCAGAATTGAAGCCAGATATTGAACACCGGGATGACTATCAAAAAACCGGGGGCTAGAATGCATGGTTTGAGCGGACCATGGAGTAAGACGTTGGCCACCAGAGCGGAACAAAAACTGAAAACCCGACGGGCTTTGATGGATGCCGCCCTGGCACAGTTGAGTGCGGATCGGGGCTTTGGCAGCCTGAGTTTGCGGGAGGTGGCCCGGGAAGCCGGCATTGCCCCTACCTCCTTCTACCGGCATTTTTCCGAGCTGGATGAACTGGGTCTGGCACTGGTCGATGAAGGTGGTGTTGCGCTGCGACAGTTAATGCGCCAGGCCCGCAAGCGAATAGCCCGAAATGGCAGCGCCATTTCCACGTCAGTCGATACGTTCATGGAGTATCTGGGCAACAACTCCAACCTGTTCCGCCTGATGCTGCGCGAGCGCACTGGGGTATCGAAACCGTTCAGAACCGCCGTCAAGGCCGAGATCGATCATTTCGTTACGGAACTGGCAGATGACCTTGGACGGTTTGCGGATGAACAGAACAAGCCTCTGGCCGATGCCCGGGTTGTGGCCGAAGCCATGGTGACACTGGTTTTCAATCAAGGCGCGGAGGCGCTGGATGCGACGCCCAAGGAGCGGGAGGAACTAAAGCACAAGCTCAAAACCGAGCTGCGGATGATTCTGGTGGGCTCCCAGACCCTGGCGCAGTGGCAGCAGGGCCGGGAATAAAACCATTGAAGTTCAAGCGAGGTGATGGAGCAGCGGTTTCAGCTTCTCTTTGACCTGCGCCAGTGCAGCCCCTTCATAGGGCACCGGTGGCTGCTTGCCCCACACAGGGCCTGGCCAGGCCGGGTCACCTTCAAAGCGCACGATGTGGTGCAAATGAAGCTGCGGCACCATGTTACCCAGCGCCGCCACATTCATCTTGTCGCCACTGAAAAGCTCCATCATGCCCCGGCTAAGCGTGGAGGACTCTTCCAGCAACCGCACCTGTTGCTTATGGTCCAGCTGGTAGATTTCCCGGATGTCCGGCACCGCCGGCACCAGAATTATCCAGGGCCAGGTGCTGTCGTTCATCAACAGGATTTCGCACAGGCGGCTGCAACCCAGGTAGTGGGTATCTGCCGCTAGCCTTTCGTGTAGCTGAAACATCACCGGCCCTCTCGATCAGCCCGCGGAATGAAACTGGTTACGGCCGCGGCCAATGGCGTAGTAAACCAGACCATGGCGCTCGAGCATTTCCGGCTCGTACAGGTTACGACCGTCAAACACCGCCGGCTGTTTCAGGGCGCCGGCAATCAGGTCGAAGTCCGGCGAACGGAATTCTTTCCACTCGGTACAGATGGCCAGCACATCGGCACCTTTCAAGGCCTGTTCTTTGGTGCCACACAGGGTCAGGCCTTCGTGGTCACCGTAGATGCGCTGGGTTTCTTCCATGGCTTCCGGATCAAACGCCTGCACCGTAGCGCCGGCCTTCCAGAGATTTTCCATCAGCGTCCGCGAGGAGGCTTCACGCATGTCGTCAGTGTTCGGTTTGAAGGCCAGGCCCCAGACCGCAACCACCTTGCCTTTCAGATCACCCTGGAAGAAGTGGCTGATCTTGTCGAACAGCACGTGTTTCTGAGCGTAGTTAACGGCTTCTACCGCATTCAGCAACTTGGCCTCGTAATCGCAATCACCGGCCGTCCGGGCCAGGGCCTGTACGTCTTTCGGGAAGCAGGAGCCACCATAGCCGCAGCCAGGGTAGATGAAGTGGTAGCCGATACGGGGGTCAGAACCAATGCCCCGGCGCACCGCTTCGATGTCGGCACCCAGGCGTTCGGCCAGGTTGGACATTTCGTTCATGAAGCTGATCTTGGTGGCCAGCATGGAGTTGGCAGCGTATTTGGTGAGTTCCGCCGAACGGATATCCATAAAGATCATCCGGTCGTGGTTGCGGTTGAACGGGTAGTAAACCTCCCGCAACAGCTCCGCCGCCTGTTCGCTGTCGGTACCCACCACAATGCGGTCCGGCTTCATGAAATCGTTGATGGCGGCGCCTTCTTTCAGGAATTCCGGGTTGGACACCACGTCGAAATCCAGCTCCAGGCCGCGCTTGTCGAGCTGCGCGCGTACCGCTGCCTTTACCTTGTCACCGGTGCCCACGGGTACGGTGGACTTGTCGACAACCACCTTGTAGTCATCCATGTACTGACCGATGGATTTCGCCACCGCGAGCACGTATTGCAGATCGGCAGAGCCGTCTTCGTCCGGCGGCGTGCCCACGGCAATAAATTGAAGGGTGCCATGTTTGACAGCCTGTTCGGTGTCGGTGGTGAACGACAGACGACCGGCTTCCACGGTGTGTTTAACGATGCTATCGAGGCCTGGCTCGTAAATCGGAATCTTGCCGTTCTTCAGTTTCTCGATCTTGCCCTGATCCACATCCATACAAAGCACATCGTGACCAACATCCGCAAGACAGGCACCTGTTACCAGGCCCACGTATCCGGTTCCAAAAATCGTAATTTTCATCCAGTTGTTCCTGAAATTAGTTGCTTGAAGAGGTTATCGGGAAGCTTTTTTCTTCTGCCAGACCGATTCCCAGGCCAGAGCGGTACGCACGATGGTATTGAGATCATCGTAATCCGGCTGCCAGCCCAGAACATTCTTGATTCGCGTGTTGTCGGCCATCAGTGCTGCCGGGTCGCCGGCGCGGCGGCCGGTTTCAGTTACCGGAAAATCGACACCGGATTCCGCCTTGACCACATCAATGACTTCTCGCACGGTAAAGCCGCGGCCGTAACCACAGTTGAGCACCTGAGACTCGCCACCCCGGACCATGTAATCCAGCGCCATCACGTGGGCCTTTGCCAGGTCTTCAACATGGATATAGTCGCGGATACAGGTGCCATCGCGGGTTTCGTAGTCAGTGCCGAATACACTCATACCATCGCGCTGACCGGTCACACATTCGCAGGCCACTTTGATCAGGTGCGTCGCCTCCGGCGTTGCCTGCCCCAGCAGTCCCTCCGGATTAGCGCCGGCCACATTGAAGTAGCGCAGGATAACGTAGTTAAGGTTACTGGCCGCAGCCAGGTCCATCATCATCCGCTCGCTCATCATCTTGGAGGCGCCATAGGGATTGATGGGTGCCAGCGGCAGGTCTTCTGTCAGCACCGTTTCCTCTGGCATGCCGTAGACCGCCGCGGTGGAAGAAAACACCATATACGGCACCTGGTGGCGCTCAACCGCTTTCAGCAGATTCAGAGTGTTACGGGTGTTATTACTGTAGTACTTGAGGGGATTGGCGACAGACTCCGGCACCACGATGTTCGCTGCAAAGTGCAGCACCGCTTCAAACTTGTGGGCGGAAAATACGGCTTCTATCGCGTCTTCATCCGCCAGATCGGCTTCCACCAGCTCCCCGGCGGTTACCGCCCAGCGATAGCCGGTAGAGAGGTTATCAAACACCATAATGTCGTGGCCCGCTGCTGCCAACTGACGCACAACGTGGCTGCCGATATATCCGGCACCGCCGGTAACAAGAACTTTCATGAGTCTGTGCTTCCCTTCCCTGAGTGTTGTTGGCGGCGCTGCCGGATTTCCCGACGGCGCCGGCTGAAAAATTCGGAGATCACCCGACCGCACGGTTCGGCCATCACGCCCCCGCAAACCTCTACCCGCCAGTTCAGATGCGGCTCTTCAAGGGTTCTTCTGGCCGACTCGACGGCACCCGCTTTGGGCTCAGCGGCACCATACACTAACCGGCTGATACGACCGTGGACAATGGCTCCCACACACATGGTGCAGGGCTCCAGGGTTACATACATCGTAGCACCCGCCAACCGGTAGTTCCCCACCCGAGCCGCAGCATCCCGCAGGGCTCTGATTTCCGCATGGGCGGTCGGGTCGCAATGGGAAATCGGGGCATTGAAGCCCGCCCCAACCTCCCTGCCATCCAGAACAACAATGGCGCCAACCGGCACTTCACCGGCTGCCCCGGCCTGGGCGGCGAGTTCCAGTGCCCTGGCCATCCAGCGCCGATCTTCCGGAGTGTCGTTCACTATCCCTTATCCCCTGCCTCGACTTACTCCCACTCAATCGTCGCGGGTGGCTTGGAAGAGATGTCGTAGGTCACACGGGAAACGCCAGAAATCTCGTTAATAATCCGGTTGGAAACCGTTTCCAGCAGATCATACGGCAGGCGCGCCCAACGTGCAGTCATAAAGTCGATGGTTTCCACTGCCCGGATGGCAATCACGTATTCGTACCGGCGGGCATCGCCTACCACACCGACGGATTTCACCGGCAGGAACACCGCGAACGCCTGGCTGGTCTTGTGGTACAGATCCGCACGGTGCAGCTCTTCCAGGAAAATCGCATCGGCGCGGCGCAGAATTTCCGCGTACTCTTTCTTCACTTCGCCAAGAATACGGACACCCAGACCCGGCCCCGGGAACGGGTGGCGGTAAACCATGTCGTAAGGCAAACCGAGCTCCAGGCCAATCTTGCGAACTTCGTCTTTGAACAGCTCCCGCAGCGGCTCAACCAGTTTCATCTTCATGGTTTCCGGCAGGCCACCCACATTATGGTGGGATTTGATGACATGGGCTTTACCGGTTTTGGAGGCGGCAGATTCGATCACATCCGGGTAGATGGTGCCCTGGGCAAGCCAGTTCACGTCTTTGATCTTGGCGGCCTCGGCATCAAACACATCAATAAAGGTGTTGCCGATGATTTTGCGCTTCTGCTCAGGGTCGTTAACTCCCTTGAGCTTTGACAGGAACAGGTCTTCGGAATCCGCACGGATGACTTTCACGCCCATGTTGCTGGCGAACATGTCCATCACCTGATCGCCCTCGTGCAGGCGCAGCAGACCGTTATCCACAAACACGCAGGTGAGCTGGTCGCCGATGGCCTTGTGCAGCAAAGCGGCGGTTACCGAGGAATCCACACCACCAGACAGCCCCAGCAGAACCTTTTCGGAGCCTACCTGCTCACGAATCTGGCGAACGGCGTCATCAACAATCTTGGCCGGTGTCCACAGGGCCTCACAGCCACTGATATTCAGGACAAAGTGCTCGAGAATCCGCTTACCCTGGAGAGTGTGGGTCACTTCCGGATGGAACTGGACACCGTACAGGTTACGGCTGAGGTCCTGCATGGCGGCAATCGGCGCGCTCTCGGTAGAGGCTAAAAGCTCAAAGCCTTCCGGCATGGCAACTACTTTGTCACCGTGGCTCATCCAGACATCGAGCAGGGATTCACCCGCAGGTGTCAGGTGGTCAGTAATGTCCTGCAGCAGAGGGCCCTTGGCCCGGACTTTCACCTGGGCGTAGCCGAATTCGCGCTTCTCAGAGCTGGCAACACGGCCGCCCAGTTGCTCCGCCATGGTCTGCATGCCGTAGCAGATGCCCAGAATCGGAATGCCTTTGTCGAACAGCCCTTCCGGTGCACGGGGACCACCCAGTTGGGTTACCGATTCCGGACCACCCGCCAGGATGATGCCTTTGGGATTGAACTCGTTGAGTTCTTCGTCTGTTACGTCAAAGGCCTTGATTTCACAGTACACGCCGATTTCGCGCACACGGCGGGCGATCAGCTGGGTGTACTGGGAACCGAAATCAAGAATCAGGATACGGTGGTCGTGAATGTTCTGAGCCATGGAGTCCTCGGGCTTTAAAAAAACAGCGCGGCCCGGAAACCGGGCCGCGTCAAATCAGGCAGTTTTTAGCCGATTCGGTAGTTGGGAGCTTCTTTGGTGATGGTCACGTCGTGCACGTGGCTCTCACGCATCCCGGCGTTGGTAATGCGCACAAATTCCGGCTTGGTACGCATCTCATCCATGGTTGCACTGCCTGTGTAACCCATGGATGCACGCAAGCCACCCACCAACTGGTGCACGATGTTGCGCATGGGGCCTTTGCAGGCCACACGGCCTTCAATGCCTTCCGGCACCAGTTTTTCAATACCTTTGCTGGCGTCCTGGAAATAGCGGTCGCTGGAACCCTGCCCCATGGCACCAATGGATCCCATACCACGATAAGCCTTGTAACTCCGGCCCTGGAACAATTCCACTTCACCCGGAGCTTCGTCAGTACCCGCCAGCAGGCTACCGATCATGACGCTGTGAGCGCCCGCTGCGATGGCTTTTGCGATATCACCGGAGAACCGGATACCACCATCGGCAATCACGGGTACGCCGCGCTCTTTCAGCGCCGCTGCCACATTGGACACCGCCGAAATCTGCGGCACACCAATGCCGGCGACAATGCGGGTGGTACAGATGGAGCCGGGACCGATGCCCACCTTGACCGCATCCGCGCCGGCATCAGCCAGGGCAATCGCCGCACCCGAGGTGGCAATGTTACCGCCAATCACCTGAACATCAGGGTAGTTCTGCTTTACCCAGCGAACCCGGTCAATCACACCCTTGGAATGGCCATGGGCGGTATCCACGACAATCACATCCACGCCGGCTTCGGCAAGCGCTGCAATCCGGGCATCGGTATCGCCACCGGTACTCACCGCCGCACCCACTCGCAGACGGCCCTGCTCGTCTTTGCAGGCCAGCGGGTAGTCTTTGGCTTTCTGGATATCCTTGACGGTAACCAGGCCCCGCAATTCGAATTCGTCGTTCACTACCAGAACTTTTTCAATGCGGTGACGGTGCAGCAGTTCCTTGATTTCCTCCAGGCTGGCACCCTCTTTGACCGTAACCAGCTTTTCCTTCGGAGTCATGATGTCACGCACCAGGGTATCCATCCGGCTTTCGAAGCGGATATCACGCCCGGTGACGATGCCGACCAGATCAGTGCCGTCGACAACCGGAAGGCCGGAAATGCTGTTGGCCATGGTGATATCCACCAGTTCCCGAACCGTTGTCTCCGGTGTGACGGTGATCGGATCTTTCACCACACCACTTTCATATTTCTTGACCTTGCGTACGGCAGCTGCCTGCTGCTCAACTGACATGTTCTTGTGCATGATGCCGATGCCGCCTTCCTGAGCCATGGCAATGGCCAGCTCGGCTTCAGTGACCGTATCCATGGCCGATGACACCAGCGGAATATTCAGGGTGATGCCTTTGGTCAATTGAGTCTTCAGCTCCACCTGATGAGGCAGAACTTCGGAATATCCGGGCACGAGGAGAACGTCGTCAAACGTGAGGGCTTCTTCGGCAATACGCAGCATTTGGGTCCGCCTTTTGAACATGCTAAGTTTGGAAATTCCATGCTGTACCCGCGGCGGCACAGCAAAGCAAAATCCTTAATCGATCTATTATAAAGTGGTGCCAACAGACAGTAAACCGCGAGGTTTTTGGCGTTTGGTTGCATCTTTTTGAATTTCCGTTATTTTTACCCCTCTCTTTCGGCTATTGCGTATGAATAATCACGGAGCGCGCCCTTTGATACCCCCTTATCCGGATTCCCGGCCCCGGGCCCTGTCGGTCAGTGAACTCAACCATCAGGCACGCCATCTGCTGGAAACCAGCTTTATGCAGGTGTGGGTGGAGGGCGAATTGTCCGGATTTTCAAGACCTTCCTCCGGGCACTGGTATTTCTCCCTGAAGGACCAGAAGTGCCAGGTACGCTGTGCCATGTTCCGGGGTGCCAATCAACGCCTGCGCACCCTGCCCCGTGAAGGCGACCAGATTCGCATCCGCGGCAAGGTCACACTCTACGAGAACCGGGGCGACTACCAGATCATTGTCGAACACCTGGAGCCGGCAGGGCTGGGCGAATTGCAACAGGCCTTTGAGGCCCTGAAGATGAAACTGCAATCGGAGGGCTTGTTTGACCCGGCCCGAAAAAAACCGGTTCCAGCCACACCGCGCCACATTGGCGTGGTGACCTCACCCACGGGTGCCGCCATCCATGACATATTGACCGTGCTGGCCCGCCGCTGCCCGGCCATCCCCGTCACCCTCTACCCCACAGCAGTTCAGGGCCAGGCCGCCACGGCCGACATCGTCAACGCGATCCAGCGCGCCCAGCAACACGGCGTGGCCGATGTATTGATCATCGGGCGCGGCGGCGGCTCACTGGAAGACCTGTGGTGTTTCAATGAAGAAGCAGTAGCCCGGGCTATCGCCAGCTGCAGCATTCCAACTGTCAGCGCGGTGGGCCACGAGGTTGACGTGACCATTGCCGATTTCGTGGCAGACCTTCGCGCCCCGACACCCTCGGCGGCCGCTGAGAAGGTTTCCCCGGACCAGAGCCACTGGCTGCGCCGGCTGAACGAGCAGGAACTGAGGCTGAGTCAGGCGGCGCGCCGGTTAACCCAGCGCCTGCACACCCAGCTTGGCCACCTGTCTGCGCGGCTGCGGGACCCGCGCCGGGAGTTGCAGGAAAAGGCGCAGCGCATGGATGAGCTGGACGTGCGGCTGAACAAGGCGATCGCCCAGCGACTCATCCAAACCCGGGTAAAAGCCGATCACCTGACCCAGCGCCTTGCCACCCAATCCCCACGCCGGACACTGATCGCCGCCCGGGACCAGGTGACCCGTCTCCACGAGCGGTTGGAGATGGCCACCCGCCACTACCTTAAGCAGCAACAGGAACGTTACCAATACAACGCCCAGGCACTCCACGTTGTCAGCCCGCTCGCCACCCTGGGGCGGGGTTACGCGATTGTCAGGGATGAGCAGAACCAGATTGTTCGTGACGCCAGCAAGCTTGGCGAAGGCGCCGCCATCACCGCCCGACTGGGCCACGGCAGCGTTACGGCGAAGGTGACGGAGATCAATTCCAACGGGGATTAAACGGACAAAAACGGCCAACTACGCCTATGGTCTAGTAGCCCCTGTTTCTAAAGCTCCTACAGTTGTGCATAACAGCCACAGAACAATAACAGCACAACTGAGGTGGAAAGCATGACATACCACTCCGAGTTCCGCCGGTCCATCGACCAACGGGATGACTTCTGGCGCGAGCAGGCCCAGAACATTGACTGGATCGAAACCCCGAACACCATCTGGCAGGCACTCGATAACGGTCACGGCCAGTGGTTCCCCGATGGCCTTCTGAATACCAGCGACGTGGCCCTTGACGCCAACATCCGGGCGGGCCGTGGTCAACAGACAGCCCTGATTTACGATTCGCCGGTGACTAACAGCCAGCAACACTTCACCTATGACGAATTACGGGATGAAGTAGCCCTGTTTGCCGGCGCCCTGCGTGCTCGCGGGGTCGAGAAGGGTGACCGGGTCATTATCTACATGCCAATGATTCCGCAGGCAGCCATTGCCATGCTGGCCTGTGCCCGCCTGGGCGCCATCCACTCAGTAGTGTTCGGTGGGTTTGCTGCCCACGAACTTGCGGTGCGTATTGAGGATGCCAAGCCCAAGGCGCTGATCACTGCCTCCTGCGGCATTGAAGTCACCAAGGTCATTGAATACAAACCGTTGGTGGACAGGGCCATTGAGCAATCCAGCCACAAGCCTGAGCTATGTGTGGTGTACCAGCGGCCGCAAGTCACAGCCAACCTGTCGGAAGGACGGGATTACGACTGGAACGACATGACCGCCAATGCGGAGCCAGCAGACCCGGTGCCAGTGAAAGCCACCGACCCGCTTTATGTACTTTACACCTCCGGCACCACCGGCAAACCAAAAGGCGTGGTGCGGGATAACGGCGGCCATGCCGTGGCCCTCAAATACAGCATGAAACTGGTCTATGACGCCAAACCCGGCGATGTCTTCTGGGCGGCGTCAGACGTGGGCTGGGTGGTAGGCCACAGCTACATTGTCTATGCGCCTCTGTTCGCTGGCTGCACCACCATCCTGTATGAGGGCAAACCGGTAAAAACCCCTGACGCCGGCGCCTTCTGGCGGGTAGTCCAGGATCACAAGGTGAACATGCTGTTCACCGCGCCCACCGCCTTCCGGGCCGTGCGCAAGGAAGACCCCGAAGCAGATCAGCTAAGCCGCTACGATGTCTCGTCGCTGAAACGCATTTTCCTGGCCGGCGAGCGGTTGGACCCCCCCACCTACGAATGGCTGAAGGAACACACGGGCCTGCCGATTCTCGACCACTGGTGGCAGACCGAAACCGGCTGGGCCATCTGCTGCAACCCCGTAGGCATTGAAATGATGACCACCAAACCGGGCTCGGCGACGGTACCGTCACCCGGCTTCAACGTGCAGGTCGTCGATATGGAAGGCAGCCAGGTACCGGCCGGCGAACAAGGCCAGATAGCCGTCAAACTGCCCCTGCCACCGGGGTGCCTGATGACCGTATGGGGCGACGACAAACGCTTCCAGAGCAGCTACCTGAATCCGATTCCCGGCTTTTACAGCTCCGGCGACGGCGGCTTTATTGATGACGACGGCTACGTGTTCATCATGGGCAGGACCGATGACGTGATCAACGTCGCCGGACATCGCCTGTCCACCGGCGAAATGGAAGAGGTGGTAGCTTCTCACCCGGCAGTCGCGGAGTGCTGTGTTGTAGGCGCCCACGACGACATGAAGGGCCAGATCCCGGTCGGCCTGGTGCTGATCAAAGACGGCGCAACCATAGACCAGGATGAACTGGAAGAAGAACTGGTAGAAATGGTCCGCGACAAGATTGGCGCCATCGCCTGCTTCCGTCGGGCCATGGTGGTAGAGCGTTTACCGAAGACCCGGTCTGGCAAGATTCTGCGCCGCGTGATCCGCCAGATTGCGGACGGCGAAGAGTACAGCGTACCCAGCACCATTGATGATCCTGCCATTCTGGAAGAGATCAGCGAGAAATTCGTGCGCTGACCTACCCCGCCCGTGCAAACGGACCACAACACAACTCTGCCTCAAACACCGGCAGAGTTGTGTTTCATCCTTATGACAACCCGTTGTTTTTTATCAATTAAAATCCCGACACTGATCACTAAAAAAACAATTGACGCCCCCCAAAGTCGGTCTATACTAAAAATTGCTGTGCTCTTCTGCAGCGGTATTTGACGAATGCGCTACAACGTCCTGCCCAGGCTTCGCGTTGCCCCTTCCTCAGTACGCTCCGGACGACTCAGCATCGACGGCTTCCGCTCAGGCGGAAACCGCGTTTGTATGGATCCAGAGTCTGTGCGAAACAAGAAGGTCCCGTGAGGGCAAATTTTCAGAAAGACAGGAAAGATCGATGTCCGATACCAAAACTGGCCACGTGAAGTGGTTCAACGAATCCAAGGGCTTTGGCTTTATTGCCCAGGAAGGCGGCAGTGACGTTTTCGTTCACTACAGTGCAATCAACTCCAACGGTTTCCGTACCCTGACAGAAGGTCAGCAGGTGCAGTTTACCGTGACTCAGGGACCCAAAGGCCCCCAGGCGGAAAACGTAACCCCTCTGTAAGGGCGACGGTTTACCGCCGGATGCCCCTCACGGGCAGACGAAAACAGAACGGCCGGCAATTATGCCGGCCGTTCTGCGTTCAGGCGTAGACAGAACCGGGCATCAGACCGCTTCCGCTGCTTCCGGCGCCTTGGCTGCCGGCATATCCGTGCCCACCGCCTGGGCCACCGCAGAGAACAGAGCCTGCAAGGTAGCCGAGGTGGTATCTTCCGCCAGGGCAGCCGCACTGCAATGCTGGCCATTGGCGGTCAGGCGGATACAGGCCAAGGCGTTGGCGTTGGTGCCCTCGCCCAGGGCAAACTCATCGTAAGCCTCGACAGCCACCGTAACGCCAAAGCGCTTGGCCAGGCCGTCAGACACCGCCTCGACCGCACCCAGGCCACAGCCTTCAAAGGTCACGGGAGAAGAGTCGCTACCGACCACCACTTCCGCACGAACACCCTCTTCGTCCCGATGCAAATCGTAGGAACGCAGTGACCAGTCTTCATGAACCTTCAGGTAGCGGTCTTCGAACAAGCGGTGGATGGTGTGGGAATCAATTTCGCCACCGTTGGTCTCGGCTTCTTTCTGGACCACTTTACTGAATTCGATCTGCAACCAACGCGGGAGGGTAATGTCGTAGTCGCGCTCCAGTACGTAAGCCACACCGCCCTTGCCGGACTGGCTGTTGATTCGCACCACTTCCTCATAGCGACGGCCCACATCGAACGGATCGATGGGCAGGTAGGCCACGTTCCAGGCGTCGTCATCGTTGCGGCGGGCCAGGCACTTACGGATGGCGTCCTGGTGGCTGCCCGAGAAGGCGGTGAACACCAGCTCGCCCGCATACGGATGACGCGGGTGGGTTGAAATCTCGGTACAGGCTTCCACCACCTCGGTAATTTCCGCCATGCCGGACAAGTCCAGGGTCGGATCAATGCCCTGTGAATACAGGTTCATGGCCATGGTTACCAGATCCATGTTGCCAGTGCGCTCCCCGTTACCCATCAGGGTACCTTCAATCCGATCAGCGCCGGCCATCACGCCCAGTTCGGCCGCAGCCACCGCACACCCCCGGTCGTTATGGGTATGCAGGCTGATGCTGATGTGCTCGCGATACCGGATGTTTTCGCAAATCCACTCCACCTGGTCGGCAAACACGTTAGGGGTAGACATTTCTACGGTAGCCGGCAGATTGATAATCACCGGCTGCCCCTGATCCGGGCGCCACACCTCGGTGACCGCATCAATCACTTCCGCAGCGAAGTCCAGCTCGGTGCCGGTGAAGCTCTCCGGGGAATACTGGAAGGTCCAGTCGGTGTCCGGATAACGGGCCGCAATCTCTTTCACAAGGCTGGCACCGTTAACGGCAATCTCGCGAATGCCGGCCCGGTCCAGACCGAACACCTGCTCCCTCTGCACGGTAGAGGTGGAGTTGTACACGTGCACGATCGCCTGCTTCGCACCCTTCAAAGCTTCGTAGGTACGCTCAATCAGTTCCGGGCGGGCCTGGGTCAGCACCTGGATTTTCACATCGTGCGGAATCCGGTTTTCTTCAATCAGCTTGCGGCAGAAATCAAAATCCGGCTGGCTGGCGGCCGGAAAACCAATCTCGATCTCCTTGAAGCCAAGCTTGACCAGCAAATCGAACAGGCGCTGTTTCTGGGCAACGGACATAGGCTTGATCAGCGACTGGTTGCCATCCCGCAGGTCGACAGCACACCAGGTGGGTGCTTTCTCGATAACCTGGTCCGGCCAGCGACGGTCTTTCTTGGCAACCGGTTTGAAGGCGACGTATTTACGATGATCAAAGGCCATAACGGAACATTCCTTTCGCTGTTCGTATCAATGGAGAGAGTGTAACGCCCAAACGACGCTATTTGGTTGCTATTTTAGCCCAAAACCGTTATTCATAAGCCACATATTGCCATCAAGTCAGGATTTACAGCATATGATTGCGAGTAATAACAAGGCGCTGGTCAGAATTGACAAAACTGACCGGAAAATCCTGGAACAATTGCAGAAGGACGGCTCACTGACCAACCAGCAACTGGCGGAGAAAGTCGGGCTTTCACCCTCCCCCTGTCTGCGCCGGGTGCGGGCGCTTGAAGACGCGGGCATCATAGTGCGCACGGTGACGATTCTGGACCACAAAAAACTGGGGTTGTCGCTGACCGCCATCATCCTGATTGGCATGGACCGACATACACCGGAACGCTTTGCCGCTTTCGAGGAACAGGTGGCGGTCTTTCCCGAGGTTCAGGAGTGCTACCTGATCACCGGCCAGAGTGCCGACTACATGCTGAAAGTGGTGGTGCCAGACATGGACCACTATCACCAGTTTCTGCTTAATCGCATTACCCGGATTCAGGGTGTCAGTGGGGTGCACTCCAGCTTTGTACTGCGGAGGGTAATCGACAGTACCGCCCTGCCCCTGGGCTATCTTTCCTGACGGGCCAGCTCTGCCAGGTAAGCCCTGGCCATACACTTCAATTCCACCACTAACTGCTGCCCCTGGTCGTCCGGCAGGGTGGCTGCGAGCCTGAGGATGGTTCCGGCAGATCGGGGCAACAACAGGCTGGCGGTCCAGCTGCGTTCCTTCGGCAACGCCGGATACTCCTGCTGGAGCCGGGCATCCAGGTCACGGGCGTTGCTGTAGAGTTCCCGCAGATCCAGTTCCCGCAGCTCGGGCATGGACTCAACGCCGCTCCAGATTGCCGAGTACGCAGGTTCGGTGCGGTAGAAGTCATAGAACTGATCAATCAGCACATCCACCGCGTCGTGCAGGCTCAGCTCGGGCAGTTTCTCCCGCAGCGCGGTTTCCATTTTTTCGACATGCCCTTCGGCAATGGCATGAACGATGGCCGCCTTGTTTGGAAAGTAGCGGTAAAGGGACGCTAACGACATGCCAGATTGCCGGGCAATGGCGGACATACTGGTGCCATCTACCCCGTTCTCATGAAAAATGGCCGCGGCATGGCTGAGGATATTGCCCACCCGCTCCCGACTGCGCGCCTGAACCGGTCGCCGGCGAGGTGTTACGTCGATAGATTCGTCAGTCATCATCTGTACCTTGTGAAGCAGGCTCCGTACAATAACGTCCACTTTACGACAAAGAAAGGCAGAAGCAGGCCAGAAGCCCTGCCAATTAGTCTTAACCCCCACTTTTCAATAAAGCGGAAGACACGATGCGAGCAAGCCGTTACCTGATTGCCACCCAGAAAGAGACACCCTCAGATGCAGAGATTATCAGCCATCAGCTGATGCTGCGCGCCGGAATGATCCGGAAGCTGGCCGCAGGCCTCTACACCTGGCTGCCCATGGGCCTGCGTACCCTGCGCAAGGTGGAACGAATTGTTCGCGAAGAGATGGACAAGAGTGGAGCCCAGGAAGTTCTGATGCCGGCCGTGCAGCCAGCCGAACTCTGGCAGGAATCCGGGCGATGGGAGCAGTACGGCGGCGAACTGCTGCGCATGAATGACCGCCACGGCCGTGACTTCTGCTTTGGCCCGACCCACGAAGAAGTCATCACCGACCTGATCCGCAACGAGCTGAAAAGCTACAAGGAACTGCCGGCTAACTTTTATCAGATCCAGACCAAGTTCCGTGATGAGCGCCGCCCCCGCTTCGGCGTTATGCGTGCCCGCGAATTCATCATGAAGGATGCCTATTCCTTCCACCTGAACGCAGCTTCGCTGGATGACACCTACCAGGTTATGCACCAGACCTACTGCAACATCTTTGATCGCCTCGGGCTGGATTACCGACCGGTGCAGGCGGATTCCGGTGCCATTGGCGGCAGTGCCTCCCACGAGTTCCATGTACTGGCATCCTCCGGCGAAGACGCCATCGTGTTCAGCACCGAAAGCGATTACGCCGCCAACATCGAAAAAGCCGAAGCCATTGCCCCTGCGGGTGATCGCCCGGCCCCTGGCGAGGCCATGACCGAAGTGCACACGCCAGGCCAGAAAACCATCGAAGCCGTTTCCCAGTTCCTCGGCCTGCCGGCAGAACGCAGCGTGAAGACCCTGCTGGTCAAAGGTGAAGCCGACGAGAACGGCGAGTCTGGCCTGGTTGCACTGATTCTCCGGGGCGATCACACCCTGAATGACATCAAGGCAGAAAACCTGAACGGCGTTGCCGAGCCGCTGACCATGGCCACCGATGAAGAAATCGAAAAGGCCATTGGCTGCAAACCCGGCTCCATCGGCCCGGTCAACCTGGCTGTGCCTGTGATCGTCGACCGCAGCGCTGCCCACCTTGCAGACTTCGTGTGTGGTGCCAACAAGGACGATTACCACCTGACCGGTGTTAACTGGGAGCGCGACGTACCCCTGGGCCGGGTAGAAGACCTGCGCAACGTGGAGGAAGGTGATCCCAGCCCGGATGGCAAGGGTACCCTGGAGATCCGCCGTGGTATCGAGGTCGGCCACATCTTCAAACTGGGTAACAAGTACAGCTCCGCCATGAACGCCACCGTTCTGGATGAAAACGGCAAGACGGTGATCATGGAAATGGGCTGCTACGGCATTGGCGTCTCCCGTATTGTGGCCGCGTCTATCGAACAGAACCATGACGACAAGGGCATCATCTGGCCAGACGCCATCGCTCCGTTCCAGGTGGCCATTGTTACTCTCAATGCCCACAAGAATGCGGTAGTGGCCGAAGCTGGCGAGAAACTTTACAGCCAGTTGCGCCAGGCGGGTTACGACGTACTGCTGGATGACCGTAACGAACGCCCGGGCGTGAAGTTCGCCGATATGGAATTGATGGGCATTCCTCACCGGTTCGTGATTTCAGAGCGCGGGCTGACCGCCGGCACCCTGGAATACAAGGGCCGCCGCGATGAAGAAAAACAGGACATCTCGGTGGAAGAAGCGCTGGCGTTCCTGGTGAAAGCCTCCCCGAAGGGCGGCCTCTAAGGCCGCTCGATCATCCCCTGGGCTGCCTGAAAGGGCAGCCCGGCGGTTTCTGACCAGCCACGCTAACGAGCGCCAACGACACCCGGTTCCATTTCAAGCTCAACCCCGAAGGTTTCCTGCACAGACCGGCGCACCTCGTCAGCCAGCGCCAGCACCTCGGCACCAGAGCCCCCCGAGTGGTTGATCAGCACCAGAGCCTGTCGGTTATGAATACCCACCCGGGTATTGCGAAAGCCTTTCCAGCCAGCCTGGTCAATCAACCAGGCCGCAGCCAGTTTGACACCCTGCTCTACCGGATAAAACACCACACCAGGAAAGCGCTCCTGCAACCTTTCAAACGCCACCTGATTGATCACTGGATTCTTGAAGAAGCTGCCCGCGTTAGGCAAAACGGCGGGGTCCGGCAGCTTGCGGTGCCGCACCGCCATCACCGCTTCAGCAACCTCCAGAGGCGTAAGGGCGTTGACATCGGTATCCCCGAGATAATCCTGAAGATCCCGGTAATCCAGTTTTAATGGCAAGGATCGGGAAAGCTTTAGTCTAAGTTCAAGGATGATGTAGCGGCCAGGCTGCCGTTTGAACAGGCTGTCACGGTATCCAAGCTGGCAATCGCCGGCGGCCAGGGTAACCACACCCCGGGTAACACGATCCAACGCTGTCACACTTACCAGGGTATCGCCAAGTTCAACACCGTAGGCACCAATGTTCTGCACCGGCGCAGCGCCGGCAGTGCCGGGAATCAGCGCCAGGTTTTCTATGCCCCGGTAACCCGAGCGGGCAGCGTATAAAACTGCCTCATGCCAGTTTTCACCAGCACCCAGAACCAGTACGGCGTCATCACCGTTTACTTTTTCCCAATGCCGGCCCCGAATCTGTATGTGCAGGACCGCACCGTCAAAATCACCGGCAAACACAAGGTTACTGCCACCACCGAGAACCAGGGTGTCCAGCTCCCGGGCCTCGGCCCAGGCCAGTGCCGCGGTGAGGTCATCCACGCCGGCAATCCGGATCAAATAACGAGCCCGCGCCGCAATCGCGAGTGTATTCAGCTCACGCAGATCAGCATGCTCGGTGACACTCAGCGCACCATTCAAGCCAATCGCCCCCGGATATCCTCCAATAAGCCTTGACTGGCTTCGTGAATCAGGTCAAGCACTCGTTCAAAACCGTCCTCACCGCCGTAGTATGGATCCGGCACCTCGGCCTGGCCGGACTCACCAAACTCAAGAAAAAGGCGAGGTTCGGTGCCGCCATTCTGATGCCAGATATCCCTGACATCGGCCAGGTTCTGCCTATCCATCACCAACACGTAATCAAACCGGTCGAGGTCTTCAGCCTTGATCTGCCGGGCCCTCAGGTCACTGATATCAACACCGCGACGGTCTGCCGCCGCCATGGCCCGGGCATCCGGCGACTTACCAATATGCCAGTTACCGGTGCCACAGGAGTCAATGTGCAGGTGCTCTGTCATTCCCTGCTCAGTGACCAGTTGCCTGAACACCCCTTCCGCCGTTGGCGAACGACAGATGTTACCCAGACAAACAAACAACACACTGACCTGATCAGGCATAACGTCCTCCTGCTTCTATCAAAGCCCGCACCCGGGCCAGATCCTCTTCGGTATCGACGCCCGGTGCGGGCGGTCGATCAGCAATATCCACGTGGATGTGAGCACCGTTATACAAGGCCCGGAGCTGTTCCAGCGCTTCCACCTGTTCTGTCGGTGCCGGCGGCCAGCTGACAAACTGGCTGAGCACACTGGCACGGTAGCCATAAATGCCAATGTGCCGGAAGTAACCAATGCCTTCGGGTAAGTCTACGTCCGCCACCGACGCGTTGGCGGGCCAGAAGTCCCGCGCCCAGGGGATGGGTGCTCGACTGAAGTAGTGCGCCATGCCCCGGTTATCGAACACCACCTTCACCACGTTCGGGTTGAACACCTGCTGGGCGTCATGGATACGCTCGCACAGGGTGGCAATACTGGCTTCAGGGAAGTAGTCGAGATTATCGGCCACCTGGTTGATCAGCGCCGGCGGTATCAGCGGCTCGTCACCCTGGACGTTAACCACCCGGTGGTCCGGGTCCAGCCCCAGTTTTCGGGCAACCTCCTCAAGCCGATCCGTGCCACTGGCATGGTGTGGTGACGTCATGACCACCTCGGCACCGAATGCCTGACACGCTGCCTCAATGCGCTGGTCGTCGGTGGCAACCACGACCCTGCTCGCCCGACTTTCCTGGGCGCGTTCACATACGTGCTGGATCATCGGTTTACCGGCAATCATGGCCATAGGTTTACCGGGTAACCGGCTGGATGCGTAGCGGGCGGGGATGACAACGGTAAATGACATGCTGATGCGTCCTGCTGGCGGGTGTGTCAGTGCTTATCAAGCCGTTCGTCGGTACTCAGGGTACGGGCCTCTACGGCCAGCATGACAGGAATTCCCTCACGAATCGGAAACGCCATGGCGTCCTGGTAACAGATCAGCTCGGTACGGGCATCGTTGAGCTTGAGTTCACCCTTACACACCGGGCAGGCCAGCATGGCCAACAGTTTCTTATCCATGGTTGGTTCTCTCAATATTTTGTTGATGCAACTGCCCAGAGCATGCCCTGAGCCGTTCCAGAAAGCGATGTTCAAAAGGTTCCGACAGGCAGGCATCCACCGTCAATACCCAGGCGTTATCGGGGGCAAAGCCCCGGCATTTGACCGCATCCTTCGCGGTCATGACCAGCCACTCGCCAGCGCTGGAACCAAGGTCTTCCGGGCGGAAGCGGTGATGATCTGGAAAAGCCGCTTCGGTGACCTGTGCTCCAAGATTCCTCAGTGTGTCGAAGAAACGTCCCGGGTTGCCTATTCCGGCGACCGCACGCACTGACCGGCCCCCGAGTGCGGAGGGCGCCAGAGTCTCCCCGGAGTTTAGGTTGACCAACGACGCCGGCTGCAGTGACATGGCATGGATCTCGGGATGCGCAACGCCGGCAAACTCGTCGATCTGCTGACCCGACGGCGGGAACGCTTCACCATTGAGAATCACAAAATCCACACTCGAGAGCCGTGTTACCGGTTCGCGCAGGGGGCCCACCGGAATCAGGGCACCGTTACCAATGCCTCGGCCGGCATCGAAAACCGCCAGTTCAATATCCCTGGGCAAGCGGTAATGCTGCAAGCCATCATCACAGATCAGGACATCGCCGAGTGCCTGCTCCAGGGCCCAGCGCCCACCGCGACAACGGTCGGGATCGACCACCACCGGGCACCCCGTGGCCAGCGCCAGCATCAGCGGCTCATCACCGCAGACCGATGCCGGCGTAGTGTCTTTTACCAACAAAGGATAATGATCGCTTTTGCCGCCGTAGCCCCGGCTCAGGATAACCGGATGCCAGCCGTCCTGCTTCATGCGTTGCACCAGCCGCGCGGTCAGGGGGGATTTGCCGGTACCACCGGCGGTGATATTGCCAACTACTACGACCGGCACGGGCAAGCTTTCATTGCGGGCCTGCCAGGCTTTCCGGCGTTTCGATTCAGACACCACACGGTACAGCCAGGCCAATGGACCCAGGATGGCCAGGGGCTTGCCCTGGCCATACCAAAAGCGGTCAATACGGCTGCTGCTCATGCATGCTCGCTGAACTGGATCTGATGTAACTGGGCATAGGCGCCATCTGCCGCCAGCAATTCCTCATGCGTGCCGGATTCGACAATATGGCCTTTGTCCATCACCAGTATCCGGTCCGCCTTTTCGATGGTGGACAGGCGGTGGGCAATCACCAGCGTCGTCCGGCCTTGCATCACCGTCTCAAGGGCTTCCTGAATATGCCGCTCCGACTCGGTATCCAGTGCCGAGGTGGCCTCATCAAGGATCAGGATCGGGGCGTTCTTCAGCAGAGCCCGGGCAATGGCCAAGCGCTGGCGCTGGCCGCCAGACAACATCACACCGTTATCCCCGATCATGGTATCCAGACCTTCCGGCATCCGGTCGATAAACTCGAGGGCATGAGCCTTGGCGGCCGCTTCCCGGATTTCTTCACGACTGCAGTTGCGCAAGGCACCGTAGGCGATGTTGGCGGCAATGGTGTCGTTGAACAGCACCACGTTCTGGTTCACCAGAGCAATCTGGGAACGCAAACCTTTGAGCGAGAATTCCTTGAGAGACCTGCCATCGATTCGGATGTCACCCTCGGTATACTCATAGAATCGGGGTAGCAGGCTGACCATAGACGATTTACCACTGCCCGAACGGCCGACCAGTGCCACACTCTGCCCGGCCGGCACGCTCACTGAAATGCCGTCCAGAACATTATCCAGTTGATCACGATAGCGGAAGCACACCTTGTCGAACTCAATATGGCCTTCCACACGCTCTGGGGTGTATTCGCCGCGATCCTCCTCTGGCTGCTCGTCCATAGTTTCGAACACGTCATAGGCCGCAGCCACGCCCTTCTGAATCTTGGCGTGCACCGAGGTTACCTGGCGAATGGGCTTGGCCATGGTCGTCGCCGCCGTAATGAAGGCGATTAACTGGCCGGTACTCATCTCACCACGAATTTCCGGAGACAACATGGTCCAGACCAGCGCGGCAATGGCGATCGCCACCAACACCTGGATGACCGGCACGCTGATGGCCTGAGTGGAGGCCATTTTCAGGCTTTGTTTGAGGTTCTGGTCGCTGACGTCTCGGAAGCGCTCACGTTCGTAGTCCTCACCGCCAAAGGTGCGCACCACTCTGTAGCCGGAGATGGATTCTGAAGCCACGTGGGTGATATCACCCATCGAACCCTGAATGCGCTTACTGATTCGGCGAAAGCGCTTGCTGGCGTAATTCACCACCAGCCCGATCACCGGCCCCACGGTCAGGAACACCAGGGTCAGCTTCCAGTTGGTGTACAGCATAAAGCCGAGCAAACCAACGATGGTCAGGCCTTCGCGGAGGGTGATAGTAATAGCGTTGGTTGAGGCCTCGGCCACCTGCTCGACATTGAAGGTGAGCTTGGACACCAACCTGCCCGAGGCATTGTCATCATAATACCGGGACGGCAGTGTCATCAGGCGATCGAACACATCATTACGGAGGGCATTGATTACCTGCCGCCCGACGTAACTGATGAAGTATTGACTGAAAAAGGTGCCCACCCCCCGCAAGGCGAAAATGCCGACAATCAGACCCGTCAACAACAACCGGTTCTGATCCGTCGGATTCTCAATGGCGGTAATCACATACTCCATGGCAGCCGCCATGCCTGTGGAGGCCGCTGCATAGATAATGTTCCCCAGAACGGCCAGGGAGAACGCGAACCAGAAAGGCTTCACATAGGCGAGCAATCGTTTGTACGTTGCCCAGCTTCCGGTTGGCGGTACCTTCAAAGGTTCCGGCCTTGCATCGATCACGGAGTCTCAGCCTCCCGCTCTGTGGTTATGCTCAGTTTCGCAAACCCCAGGCGGCCGGCCACATCCATGGCACGCACAACGTATTCATGGGGAGTTCTGGCATCGGCCGTAATGATAAACGGCAAGCTGTTGTCTCCCTCAGCTAATTCCCTGACACCCCGCTCAAGGGTTTCACGCCGATTATTGACCAGGGTCCTCTCGTTCAGGATGTACTGGCCCTCAGCATTGATCACCACATCGATCTGCCTTACCTCAGAGGGCGAAACCGGTTCGCCGCTCGCCTCGGGCAAATCCACCTGCAGGTGGCTTTCCCGGGTAAAGGTGGTGGACACCATAAAGAAAATCAGCAACAGGAACACCACATCGATCAGTGGCGTCAGGTCAA
Organism: Marinobacter excellens LAMA 842; assembly: GCF_001574445.1. Taxonomy (NCBI): domain Bacteria; kingdom Pseudomonadati; phylum Pseudomonadota; class Gammaproteobacteria; order Pseudomonadales; family Marinobacteraceae; genus Marinobacter; species Marinobacter excellens. The sequence goes on along the minus strand of NZ_LOCO01000002.1, from coordinate 127,251 downwards.
CCCCGACCTCCTGGCTTCTCTGGCGCTTGAACTTCACGGTGTTCAGGCTCCTTCCACGTCGATTTCACGGTCGCCATGAACCACTTCCACCAGTTTGATGGCTTCCTGCTCCATGTTAACGACCAGCTCATCAACGCGACGAATGAAGTAGCGGTGACAAATCAGGGCGGGAATAGCCACGCTCAGGCCCGCGGCCGTAGTGATCAGCGCTTCCGAAATACCGCCAGCGAGATTACCGGCGTTACCCACGCCCGCCAGCTGAATTTCCGCAAATACTTTGATCATACCGATGACCGTACCCAGCAAGCCCAGCAGCGGTGTAATAGTGGCAATGGTACCGAGGGGGTTCAGGAAGCGTTCCAGATCATGGATGACCTGGCTGGCTTCATGCTCAATGCTCTCTTTCATGATCTCCCGGCCGTGCTTGGCGTTGATCAGCCCGCCAGCGAGTATACGGCCCAGGGGTGATGAGCCCTGAAGCGCCTTGAGCTTGCGCCCGTTCAGTTCTTTTTTCTTGATCCAGCGCCAGAGTTCGTTAATCGATTGTGGGGGCGCTACCCTGGAGGCCCGCAGAGTCCAGAATCGCTCCAGAACAATGGCAAGCGCCAGGATGGAACAGGCAACAATGGGCACCATCAGGATGCCACCGGCTTTCAACAGCTCGAACACGCTTGATCTCCCTGATTAGTTACAAGCCGCGCTACTTTAGCATAGCTGCCGGTTCAGGCCACACCCGGAATGTCACGGTATTTTACATTGGTCACGGGTCAGCCCCGCCCCCTGGATCCAAAACGGCGCAGTGTGGCGTAGCTCACTGATTTCTGGGCCATCCTCGCGCAGGGTGATAACGATCTCTCCGGAACAGGCGGTGTTGAGTGGGCGAGCGCCCGCCAGCTGGTAGCGGGCCACCACGTCAGGATGGGGGTGGCCGTATCGATGCCGATAACCCGCTGTGTAAATTACCCAGTCGGGGGCGACAAAATCGATCCACGGTGCAGAAGACGATGTTTTACTGCCGTGGTGCGGTGCAAGTACCAGACGGAAATCCATCGCTTTGCGCAACCACGGCACCGCGCCGGGGGCAAGCATCTCTGCCTCTACCCGTTTACTGATATCCCCGGTGAGCAGCACCTCAGAACCGCTTGCAGGATGGTGAACCCGGACCACACAGGACGCATCGTTTCCTGTACGCTCGGCTTGGGACTGCCAGAATTCGAACACCACCCCATGCCACTCGAACGGCTCTGACCGACATTGTCCTACCGATTTCCCCGCCACTTCGTCCAGAATCCCGGCCACGACTTCCGGCTCACCGCTCTGTATCTGCCCCACATCGACGGCTTGTAGCAACTGTACCAGGCCACCGGCGTGGTCACTGTCACCGTGGCTGATTATCAGACGATCAAGTTTGTTAATCCCCAGGGCCCGGAGGTTCGGAAGCAGTGTCGAGTCAACAGCCGAAAACACACCCCGTACTTCCGGCCCTGTGTCGTAAACCAGTGCCTTGCGCCCCACACGCACCAGAACAGACAGACCCTGGCCGACATCCCAGACACGAATTTCCGGCTCCACCACCTCTGGGTTAATGGCGGCAGGCCTTGTCAGCACCGCCGTGACCGCCCAGGCCCCGACTAACGCCACGGTCATCAGGCGAAAAACCCTGTCAGGGAAACGGAGCAGCAGAACGACGACAGCCGCCAACAATGCCAGCAAAAAGGGTGATGCCTCTGGCGTTAATACGGACACTGGAGCCGCCAGTTGCTCCACCCACTGCAGCCAGGCCATCAACGGGCTAAGGACTGCATCAAGCAGCGAACTTACCCAACCCGCCACCGCGCCACCAGACACCAGTACCAACAAAGCACCTGCGAACAGCACCGGCATGACAACCAGTGATACCCAGGGAATCGCCACCAGGTTTGCCACCAAACCCGCCAGCGGCTGGCTCTGCCCAAGCCCGGTCAACAATGGCCACAAGCCTGCAAAAACCGCTACCTGTGCCAACACCAGCCCCTTGAGCCAGCCGGGGCCTGCCAGGCGCCCGCTGAATATCGCCAGCAAAACTGCCACCGCACCAAAGGACAACCAGAACCCCTGATCCAGCGGCGCGAACGGGTCAAGCAACAGCACCAGAAACAAGGCTACGCAGAAGGGCCGCCAGACACTGGTCTGCCGGGCCAGCAGCAGGTACCAGCCGCCAACCAGAACCATGATCAAGGCTCGGCGGGTTGGCACGGTAAACCCGGCAACCAGTGCATAGAACAGGCAACACAGGATAACCAACGCAAAGCCTGCGATTCGCCTGCGCCGCTCATCCAGCCAGTGTGCCGGCACTGACATGGTGAATCGGCGGGCAACCAGGCCGGCACCAACCGCCACCAGTCCCAAATGCAATCCTGATATTGCCACCAGGTGAATCGTGCCCGTCGCCCGAAGCGTTTGCCAATTCTGATCCGTGAGATAACCGCGGTGACCAATCAGTAACGAGGCAATCAATGGGTATTCACTGGCATCCGAAAAATGCCGATGAACCTGCTCAGCGACTGTTTGATGCCAGGCGTGGTACCGGCAATGCCAGCCACAATGAAGGTCATGGTCCAGGGCGACTGCCCGAACGCTTCCGGTTGCCCGGTAACCTTTCCTGAACAGCCAATCCTCATAACGAAACCCCTCGTGATTCAGGTTGCCGTGCGGCCGTTTAAGGACCACCTCCAGTCTCAGCCGATGGCCGGGCAGCGCCTGATCATTCCGGCCATACCAGGAAAGGCGAATCCGGCCGGGTAGCGGCTGGCCCGCACTCTGCCGAGTTTCTTCTGCCCAGCTGACACCACAAATACTGAAGCGCAAGCTATCGAAACTGCCGGCTTGTGGTAGCTCACAGACATAACCGGACAGTTCCACGCGCATGCCTTCGAAGTCACTCGGCAAACGTTCCGCCAAGCGGGTTTCTGAATGCCAGCTTGCCCAGGCCAGTCCCAGTAAAACCAGCACCAATAGCAGGATAATACGCTGCAGGACTTTCTGCCTGGCCAGAACGGAAATGCCCACGAGCAATAATCCCGCCAGAAACAGCCACCCGGGCGGTGGTAAAAGCGTTAGTTGATACAGTAAGATAACGCCGCACGAGAACGCGACAATGCCGGGCGCGCCGACTACGCTGTGTTCAGGCGTTTGGTGAGTATGAATCAGACCGGACAATCCTTGTCCTCCAGTGCATTAGCCCGGCGCGCTCAGGGTGCCGGAAGTTATCCATTCCGAAGCAACAGGCCGAACTTCCTATGCCCAAGAAGTTCATGAAACGGTATCTGCCTTCCCCGGAAAAAGTGCAATCCATCGAATCGTTGCGCTTTCTGGGCGATATCCTTCATGAACCCAACCTGTGGCACATCAACCGGCACAGTGTGTCTCGCGCGTTCCTGATCGGGCTATTTCTCAGTTTTATCCCGATGCCATTCCAAATGGCGGCGGCAGCAGGCATGGCCATCTGGATCAATGCCAACCTGCCGTTGTCCGTCGCCCTGGTCTGGATCAGCAATCCGTTGACCATGCCGCCCATCTTTTACTTTAACTACAAAGTCGGCGCCTGGATTCTGGACCGCCCCGTGCTGGCTTTTGAGTTCCAGCTCTCCTGGTCCTGGCTGAGCAGCCGCCTGATGGAGATTGGCGTGCCGCTCTATGTTGGGTCAATTGTGGTGGCGACCGCTGCGGGTTGCAGCGCCTATTTGATCATCCAGTACCTTTGGCGGCGTAAAATCCGCACAGACTGGCAGGTTCGGCGCTTCTCGAGAAGAGCCTGCAAGAAGACCCGCAATCAGGCCTCCTGAACCAATCGCCCTTGCTCAAGTCGCAACACCCGACCGAGACTCCGCGCCATTCGCATATCGTGGGTGACCATCACAAAGGCAATGCCAGACTGCTCTCTCAAATCCTCAATCAGAGCCCTGATACCCTCGCCGGTATGCTCGTCCAGATTACCGGTTGGCTCGTCCATCAACACACATTGGGGCTCGTTGACCAGTGCCCGGGCAATGGCCACCCGCTGGCGCTCACCGCCAGACAGCTCGGAAGGCTTATGCTTCAATCGCTTGCCCAGGCCAACCCGGTCCAGCAATGCTTCGGCTTTCTGCCTGGCCACAGCCAGCGACTGACCGCCCAGTGCGCAGGGCATCATCACATTTTCCAACGCGGTGAACTCCGGCAACAGATGATGGAACTGGTAGACAAAGCCGAGGTGGCCATTGCGGAAACGTGCCCGGCCGGCCTCCGACAACCGGTGAATATCCTCACCACAGATATGAATCTGGCCGGATGATGGCCGGTCCAGGCCGCCAAGCAGATTCAGCAACGTGGTTTTGCCAGCACCACTGCTGCCCACGATGGCAACGGTTTCGCCTGCCGACACTTCCAGGGAAATGTCGGAGAAAATCGTCAATGTCTCGGGGCCCTGGTCGTAGGTTCGGGTAACCTGGCGGCAGTCGATGACCAAAGGCTTGCTGGTGGTCATTTCTACTTCACTCATAACGTAACGCCTCTGCCGGTTCGACCCTGGATGCCCGCCATGCCGGGTAGATGGTTGCCAGCAGGCTCATCACCATTCCGGCGCTGCTGATAATGGCCACATCCTGCCACTGCAACTGGGACGGCAGGTAACTGATGAAGTAGACGTCGGCACTCAGGAATTGATGCCCCATCAGTCCCTCAAGCCAGGAAATGAAACCACTGATATTCAGGGCTCCGAAGATTCCGAGCGCGGTTCCCATCAGGGTTCCAAAGATACCTATTACAGCGCCCTGAATGATGAAAATTCGCATAATGCGCCCGGGTGTCGCCCCCATGGTTCGCAGAATCGCGATGTCTGCGGTTTTGTCGGTGACTACCATGACCAGGGTGGAAACAATATTGAAAGCGGCCACGGCCACAATGAACATCAGCAACAGGCCAATCATGGTCTTTTCCATCCGGATAGCCTGGAACAGGTTGCCGTGAGTACGGGTCCAGTCAGATACGTAGTAACGCCCCCCCAGATCCAGCGCAACCTGGTTGACCACGCGTGGGGCCGCGAACAGGTCATCCACCAGCAGCCGCACGCCCTCAGCACGGCCACCGGTTCGCATCAGGCGGGCCGCATCGTCCATATGAATCAGCGCATAGTTGCCATCCAGCTCGGCACCGACACTGAATATGCCTTTGACGGTAAATCGTTTGAGTCTCGGCAGCACGCCGGCCGGGGTTACCGAGGCCTCGGGCAGGACAACCGTCAGTTTGTCTCCGACCTGGAGCCTGAGGCTGTTGGCCATCAGCCGACCGATGATAATGCCGAACTCTCCCGGCTTGAGTTCATCCAGGCTGCCTTCAATGAAGTGATTCTCAATGATCGATACCGTGGCTTCCTGCTCGGGCACAATGCCGCTTAACATCACTCCCCGAACATCACCTCCGCCAGTCACCATGCCCTGGCCCTGAATAAAGGGCGCGGCCGCCAGTACCCGTGGATGCTCCTGTACGCGGCGATCAATCTCCTCCCAGTCTTCCAGCGGGCCCGAAGCCCCCTGAATCGTGGCGTGGGGCACCATGCCCAGAATGCGCTGCTTCAATTCCCGGTCAAAACCATTCATGACGGACAACACGATGATCAGGACCGCCACGCCAAGCATCAGCCCGAGCATGGAAGTCAGCGATATAAAGGATATAAAGTGATTACGTCTCTTGGCTGCGGTATACCGCAAGCCGATATAGAACGATAAGGGTCTGAACATGGGGAGGTGCCTGTCGCTACCTTCTGGCCTGTCGTGGTTTGGTACCCCGGATCACTCGCGAGCCTCCGGGAAACTGCTAAACTACTCTTTACCAATAAAATTTCAGCCCGCCGGAGACCGAATGCCAGGCTCGCCTATCACGCCACCGATCACCGATGCCAAAGCCGACCGACGCGAGTATTTCCGGATCGAGGACCGTATTGGCCTTGAAATCCGCCGTCTCTCCGGGAACGCTGACAGCGAGCAGGATGATCCGTTCAATGGATCGCCACTGGAAAGCCTCAAAGCTGAATTCCGCCGGCTGGACCAGGACGTAAAAGCACACCTCGCCAGCCTGGCGGAACGTGACCGGCTACTGACCGGATTAATCAAATCCATGAACAGCAAGCTCGACACGCTGGCGCGCATTATCGCCTTTGAGCAAAATCCGTTGCAACCGGAGGACTGGCAGGATGTGACTCTCAGCGAGGGTGGCCTGTCGTTTTTCAGCAGCACCCCTGCCTGGAACCAGGGCGACCGTATTGCGGTACGTATGACCCTGCCACCGGAACTCTATCAACCTCAAGCCATTGCAGAAGTTCTGAGCGCAGAGGTAGATGATCGGGGCGGAGCAAGGGTTCACACCGAGTTCGTTCAACTTGACGACAGTAGCCGCCAACAAATTGCCCGCCATGTGATGCGTTGGCAAATCCGGCAGCGGCAAAAAGAGTAAACTTTGAAAAAACACTGACTTTTGCCCGTTTTTTCGGGATATTACGTTTTATCCATGTCCTGCGGTATCGTTCGCGGGAACCAGGCATTAATGGAGAACCCAATGAAGAACAAGCGAAACCTGATTACCGCCGTGGCACTGACGTCCCTGATGTCTGCCGGCCTGGCAACCAACCTGCAGGCCGAACAGCTGAAAATTCCCGTTGGCAGCCAGGCCGATCGCAGCCAGGTCAGCCTGCCGACCACCGGCATGACCCAGGCCTCGGTTCGCAACCGCTGGGGCGCTCCTCAGGATATCCAGGGGCCAGTAGGTGAGCCTCCAATCAGCCAGTGGCACTACTCCGATTTTATCGTCTATTTCGAACACGACCGGGTGCTACACACTGTCGTCAAGCGCAACCGCTAATCCCCCTCCGGACAAAGGTCCCATTTTTCCGCCCACGGCCTGACGTTGTGGCAATGGTCAGATAGAATGGCGGCTTTTGCGAACCAAGGTGACAAATACAGTGACATCCAAGCGAGTGTTGCCTGCGGAGTGGGCGCCCCAGAGCGCAGTCATGTTGACCTGGCCTCATCCGGGCACTGACTGGGCCCGGATAATGGACGAGGTTGAACCTGTCTTCCTGAACATTGCTCACCAGGTGCTTCGATTTGAGCATCTGGTGATCAGTTGTGAATTTGTGGCACGGCTGCAGAAACTCGGCCAGGAACTGAACCATTTCGCAGAAGAGAACGGCCTTCCGGGGCGTGTGATCACCGTCCCGGCACCTGCTAACGACACCTGGGCGCGGGATCATGGCCCGATAACGGTCGACACCGGCGACGGCCTCACCCTGCTGGACTTCCGGTTCAACGCCTGGGGTGGCAAGTTTCCGTGGGAAAAAGACAACGCGCTTAACCAGCACTTGGCGAATGCCGGCGTCTTTGGCGGCCATCGTTTGCAGTCTGTGGACTTCGTTCTGGAAGGCGGCTCCATCGAGTCCGACGGCCAGGGCACGGTCCTGACCACCAGCGAATGCATGCTGACACCGTCCCGAAATCCCTCCATGGACCGCTCGGCTATTGAACAGTTACTGTCGGAACTTCTGGGGGCCGATCGGATTCTCTGGCTGAACCACGGCTACCTGGCCGGTGACGATACGGATAGCCACATCGACACGCTGGCTCGATTCTGCGCCCCCGACCACATCTGCTACGTCACCTGCCCGGACGTAGCCGATGAACACTACAGTGCACTGGCAGCCATGGAAGAAGAACTGCAGGAGTTCCGGCAGAAGGATGGCAGCCCCTATCAACTGACTGCCCTGCCCTGGCCGGATGCCATCCATGATGAAGACGGCGAGCGCCTGCCCGCCACCTACGCCAACTTTCTGATCATCAATGGCGCGGTTCTGTTGCCTGTGTACGATGTACCGCAGGATCAGGAAGCCATCCGAATCATGGCCGACATTTTCCCTGACCGGGAGATTGTTGCGATCAACTGCCGCCCGCTGATCCAGCAGCACGGCAGCCTTCACTGTGTCACCATGCAGATTCCCGCAGGAGTGGTCACTCTATGACTAGCCGGCCCGAGAACCCGCAGCTGAAGATTGCGGCCATCCAGCAACAGTGCACCGACGACAAGGCCGCCAGCCTCGCCACGTCTGAGAAACTGATCCGTGAAGCCACCAAGGGCGGCGCACAACTGGTGGTGCTGCAAGAGTTGCATGCCACGCTGTATTTCTGCCAGACAGAAGACACAGACATTTTTGAACTGGCGGAGCCCATTCCCGGCCCCACCAGCAACCGGCTGGCAGATCTCGCCGGCGAACTGGAGATTGTTCTGGTCGGCTCCATCTTCGAACGGCGCATGAACGGCGTCTACCACAATACCTCGGTGGTGTTTGATACCGACGGCAGCCTGGCTGGCATCTACCGCAAGATGCACATCCCCGATGACCCGGGCTTCTACGAGAAATTCTATTTCACCCCCGGTGATGCCAGGTTCAATGATGGCCGCAGCGGCTTCACCCCGATCAACACCTCAATCGGAAAACTGGGCGTTCTGGTGTGCTGGGACCAGTGGTACCCGGAGGCAGCCCGCCTGATGGCGCTGGCCGGTGCTGATATCCTGATCTACCCCACCGCCATCGGTTGGGACATTACCGACGACCCAGCCGAACAGGCCCGGCAGTTGGAGGCCTGGGTCACAGTGCAAAGGGGCCACGCCGTCGCCAATAACCTGCCCGTTATTGCACCCAACCGGGTTGGCACCGAACCTGACCCCACTGGCCAGGGCGAGGGCATTCGATTCTGGGGTAACAGCTTTATCTGTGGCCCTCAGGGCGAGTTCCTGGCCAGGGGGGATGACCAGAGCGAGTGCATCCTGACCGCCACACTTGATCGCAGCCGCACCGAATCCGTTCGGCGCATCTGGCCGTATCTCCGTGATCGTCGCATTGATGCCTACGAAGACATTCTGAAACGGGTACTGGACTGAGGCCTGCATGAAACAAAAGATGGACAGCGTTGTTACCGAACTCAACAAAATACTGTTGGGCAAGGACACCCAGGTTCGGCTGGCCCTGTGTGGATTACTGGCCCGCGGCCACCTGCTGATCGAGGACATTCCCGGGATGGGCAAAACCACCCTGTCCCACGCCCTGGCCAAGATCATGGGCCTGAGTTATCAGCGCATCCAGTTCACCAACGATCTGCTACCCGCCGATGTTCTGGGCTATTCCATGTATGACAAGCAGGCCGGCAGCCTGGTATTTCATCCGGGCCCGATTTTTGCCCAGGTTGTACTGGCAGACGAGATCAACCGGGCCTCGCCCCGTACTCAAAGCGCGTTGCTGGAAGCCATGGAAGAGCGACAGGTGTCCATTGAGGGCGAAACCCGGCCACTGCCCTCGCCGTTTTTCGTGATTGCCACCCAGAACCCCATCGAACAGGGCGGCACCTTTCCGCTGCCCGAATCCCAGCTTGACCGCTTCCTGATGCGCCTGCGCCTGGGGTATCCGGATCCGAAGGCCGAGCGGGAACTGCTGGAAGGCGAGGATCGCAAGACCCTCACAGACAGGCTCCAGGCCATCCTCCCCCACGACCAACTGCAGGCACTGCAAGGTGCCGTGGACGAGGTCACTGCCAGCCCGGCCCTGCTGGATTACCTCCAGCGTCTGCTCGAACAAAGCCGTCGCATGCCCGGCCTGCTGTATGGCCTTTCCCCGAGGGCTGGCCTCGGTCTGCTCCGGGCCGCCAAAGCCTGGGCACTGATGGCAGGCCGCAACCATGTGCTGCCAGACGATATCCAGGCGGTCTTCCCGTCCGTTGCCGAGCATCGCCTCGAGCAGGGAGAGTCCGGCAAAAGCAAAGAAAGGGTCCGGCAGCTGCTGACCACCGTCTCAGTACTTGAATAATTCCGCAATGCCCATATAGCGAAGCTTAATTGGCCGCATTATCGGAAACGAATGGCAGCCTGGTTATTTCATGTTAGCCTTTCGACTTCTTAATTAATCAACAGTCCGCACGGCCGGACTGAACCTGACTCCTAATTACCAGCGAGCATTCCATGAGCGAAACCCGACACTCACGACTGATCATTCTTGGCTCCGGCCCGGCCGGCTACACCGCTGCCGTGTATGCGGCCCGCGCCAACCTGAACCCAACACTGATTACCGGTATTGAAGTGGGCGGTCAGCTCACCACCACCACCGATGTGGACAACTGGCCGGGCGATAACGATGGCGTTCAGGGCCCGGAACTGATGCAGCGCATGCAGATGCATGCTGAACGCTTCGAAACCAACATTATCTACGACACCATCAACGAAGCTGACCTGAACAACCGCCCGTTCCGGCTGAAAGGTGATGGCGGAGAGTACACCTGTGACGCCCTGATTATCGCCACAGGCGCATCTGCCATGTATCTCGGGCTGGAATCCGAGGAGAAGTTTAAAGGTCAGGGCGTGTCGGCTTGCGCCACATGCGATGGTTTTTTCTACCGGAAACAGAAAGTCGCGGTGATTGGTGGCGGCAATACGGCAGTGGAAGAGGCTTTGTATCTCTCCAACATCGCTGACGAGGTGACCCTGGTTCATCGCAGGGACAAACTGCGAGCCGAGAAGATCCTGCAGGATAAACTGTTCGAGAAAGCAGAAAACGGCAATGTGAAGATTGTCTGGAACCATACGTTGGACGAAGTTCTGGGCGATGGCACCGGCGTTACCGGCATGCGCATCCGGAGCATGGAAGACGGCAGCACTCAGGATATGGAACTGGCCGGTGTCTTCATCGCCATTGGCCACAAGCCCAACACCGGCCTGTTTGAAGGCCAGCTCGAGATGGATAACGGTTACATCCGCATCAATTCCGGGCTCAATGGCATGGCAACCCAAACCAGCATTCCCGGCGTGTTTGCCGCCGGCGACGTGGCTGATCATGTATACCGCCAGGCGGTTACTTCTGCCGGTTTTGGCTGCATGGCCGCCCTGGATGCTGAAAAATTCCTGGATCAACAGGACTGATCCAGGTAATCGCAACATGACGTCGCTACCCTGGCTGGACCCGGATCAGCTCTGGTTCCCCCCGGCAGACGAAGCACTGGACGACCCGGACGGCCTGCTGGCCCTGGGTGGCGACCTGTCATCAGAGCGACTGTTGCTGGCTTATCGCAACGGCATCTTTCCCTGGTTCAGTGACGACCAGCCCATCCTCTGGTGGTCGCCCAACCCACGGTGCGTGCTCCTCCCCAACGAGATTCATATCTCCCGTAGCCTGCGGCGCACCCTGAACCAGCGTCGTTTCGAGGTCACCGCCGATCAGTGTTTCAGCCGGATCATCCGCCTTTGCGCCAATACCCGTGCCGAGGGCACCTGGATCACCGATGACATGGTCACCGCGTACACTAGGCTACACCGGCAAGGCATCGCCCACTCCATTGAAATCTGGAATCAACAGGGCGAGCTGGCTGGCGGCATGTACGGCCTGGCCCTGGGGCGATGCTTCTTCGGAGAGTCGATGTTTTCTCTGGAGACCAATGCCTCCAAAGTGCTCATGGTACACCTTGCCAACCAACTGGCGGTCTGGGGCTACCAGATGATGGACTGCCAGGTTGAGAGCAGCCACCTGCTGAGCATGGGTGCCAGGGCTATCCCGCGGGCGGAATTTTTATCTATACTCAGGGCATGTGTGGATCGGAAAGCGGATCAGCCAGACTGGACATTCACCTGGCGCTGGCCCGGCCCGGAGGCATGAATGAGCAACCTCAGAACCCTGGTTTTCTTTGCAACACCAGCCCATGATTGCAGCTACCTGCCAGACCGCGAAGCCACCACCATGTTTGTGGACCCACGGGCCCACATCGACAAGAAACTCTACAGCCAGTTGACGGCCCTTGGCTTTCGTCGCAGCGGCTCACATTACTACCGCCCCCACTGTGAAGACTGCAATGCCTGTGTGCCTGTTCGCCTGAAAGTTGATGAGTTCAAGCCTGATCGCAATCAACGGCGGGTGCTGCGCAAAAACCAGGACCTCAGTTGCAGACTGGTGCCAGCCGCCTTCAGCGAGCGCTACTATCGCCTCTATGCCCACTATATAGAAGAACGCCATGAGGACGGAGACATGTACCCACCCTCCCGGGAGCAGTTCATGTCGTTTCTGGTAGAGGGGGCAACAGACTCCTGGTTCCTGGAGATTTCCCTGGACAGTGAACTGGTGGGGCTGGCCGCCGTGGATCTGCTGGACGATGGCCTGTCGGCCATCTACACCATATTCGCCCCGGAACTGGAACACCGAAGCCTGGGAACCTTTGCCGTGCTCTGGCAAATTGAAGAAGCCCGCCGGCGGGAATTGCCCCATCTTTATCTGGGGTACTGGATCAAAGAATGCCGGAAAATGAACTACAAAACCCGCTTTACCCCGATCGAAGCCCTGCGCGACGGCCACTGGCGAGAGATGCAATTGGACTGATTTTTGCCAAACGTTAAGAAATCAGGCAGAATTGCGCAATTTAAAATCACCGAAAGCATTCCCGAACGAGGTTTTTACTGAATGGCGAAATCAGATGTCATTGAAATGGAAGGGGTTATTATCGACACCCTTCCCAACACCATGTTCCGCGTTGAGCTGGCCAACGGTCACGTTGTAACCGCTCACATCTCAGGAAAAATGCGCAAGAACTACATCCGCATCCTGACAGGCGACAAGGTCAAGGTTGAGCTGACTCCCTATGACCTGAGCAAGGGCCGCATTGTGTACCGCGCCCGTTAATGCTCCAGTGACATCTGAAAAGCCCCGCTTCTGCGGGGCTTTTTTGTTAGATCTGGTAAGTCGGGCGTTCGCTGACCATCATTCGCGGTTCTGATCCGAGCATTCCATGGCACCCGGGTTTGTATAACAACGTATCTTGCGCAGAATCGTCATCATATCTTCGTGATAAACAGCGGCGGCCAACTGGGCCTCTTGCCCTTTATTCGACAGTAGATCTATGCGTACCTGCCTGAGCATTTCCTGATACTCCCGCATGTCCTCCGGACCAATATCCACCCACCGATCACTTGGTATACGGTCCTCGAATTGCCGAATAACCCTGATGGCATCCGGATAGAGCCGGGCCATCAGTTTCCGGGACTCCCGAACAAACTCGGGACTGAATGCACCTTCCCGCGCCACCAGCTGTATTGTCACCTGACCGACCGGGTAGCGAATGATGCCACCCCGATCGCCTGCCCCACGGAACATTTCAAGCACTTCCCAGGCCGCTGCCGGCGCATAGCTCATGTCAGCCTGACCTGAGTTGAAAACCCGGGCAAAGTTCGAGATCTTCGCCGGCACCGGCTCGGCACCCACAAACTCCACCATATGTCGGGCATCATGGTGGCCTTCAAAAACCGTGATGCGTTTACCCTTGAGCGCTTCAACGTGGTTAATGGCCCGGTCATTGACGAACAGGTAAGCCGCGCCCATGGGCGCGACACCAAGCACCTCATAGCCATCCTGGCTCAGGTGTCTCGCGATACGCGGGCTGGCAAGACCATGCAGCAAGACCCGCAAGTCTTCATAATAAGGTACGGCACCGATGGCGCTGATCGAACCGGTAAAATCGTTGAAATGCCGCACCCCCATATCGGTGAGTGCCACCAGGTCACACTGGCCCTCGCGAAAGTCCCTGATGGCCAGGTCTTCATCTGTGTAGGGCTGCATCACCAGAGACGTACCTGCGGAGACTGCGCCGCGCTGGTAATCACGAAGCAACTGATAGACAAAGCCGTTAGCGCCGGCCACATCAAACACGCAGAACTGCTTTCTTTCGGTAGCCGCCAGTGCCGGGCGAACCAGGAGCACCAACAGACCAAAAATCACTGCCAGGGTAAGGGGAAATTCACGGAACGTCCTCATTGGGCTGCTTCCTTATCGTTGTTATTGGCAAGCCGTGGCAAATCGCCACGCATTCTTTGCCTTAAACTGACAGAAGTTGCCCTGAAATGGATTGACAGCACGGCCAGGCGCTGGGGCCTGCTTCGGTCAACCGGTTAACAGCCAGCCCACCTGCACCAAGACAGCGCCCGTCAAGGCGCACCACAAAAAAACCGCTGCCGGGCATAGCCCGGCAGCGGCTTCCATTACCAACGATTGCGGTCAAACCGCTTCGGCTGGCTCGTCCTCATAGTCAAAGACCAGCTCATCATCCTTCAATTGAATGAACACGTCTCCGCCCTTCTCCGACAACCGGCCAAACAGGATCTGCTCAGCCAGCGGCCGCTTGATCTTGTCCTGAATCAGGCGAGCCATCGGTCTGGCACCCATGGTGACATCGTAGCCCTTCTCTGCCAGCCAGGATTTAGCCGCATGGTCCACGTGCAGCACCACGTGCTTCTCATCCAGCTGGGCCTGAAGTTCGGTCAGGAACTTGTCGACCACGTGGGTGATGGTTTCCTTCTGCAGGTCGGCAAACTGGATAATGCCGTCCAGGCGGTTACGGAACTCCGGCGTGAAGGTCTTGGTGATCACTTCCATGCCATCGGTGCTGTGGTCCTGCTCGCTGAAGCCAATGGAACGACGAGCCATACTCTCGGCACCGGCGTTGGTGGTCATCACAAGAATCACATGGCGGAAATCGGCCTTCCGACCGTTGTTGTCGGTCAGGGTACCGTGGTCCATCACCTGCAGCAGCAGGTTGAACACTTCCGGGTGCGCCTTTTCAATTTCATCCAGTAACAACACGCAGTGCGGGTGCTTGTTAACCGCCTCGGTCAGCAGGCCACCCTGGTCATAGCCGACATAACCGGGAGGCGCACCAATCAGCCGAGACACGGTATGCCGCTCCATGTACTCAGACATGTCGAACCGCACCAGCTCTATGCCAAGCACCTTCGCCAGCTGTTTGGTCACTTCTGTTTTACCAACCCCGGTTGGGCCCGCAAACAGGAAGGCGCCTTCCGGTTTCTCCGGCGCTTTCAAGCCGGCACGGGCCAGCTTGATCGCCGTGGCCAGAGATTCGATGGCCGGGTCTTGTCCGAATACCACCATTTTCAGATCGCGCTCAAGGTTACGCAGCAGATCCTTGTCGCTGGTGGACACGTTCTTCGGCGGAATCCGGGCGATGTTCGCGACCACGTCTTCGATGTCGGTAACATCAATGGTCTTCTTGCGCTTGTCTTCCGGCTGCAGGCGCTGCCTTGCGCCGGCTTCGTCGATCACATCGATGGCCTTGTCTGGCAGATGCCTGTCGGTGATGTAGCGGTCCGCCAGCTCAGCAGCCACCCGAAGCGCCTTGTCGGTGTACTTCAGGTCGTGGTGCTTCTCGAAGCTCGGCTTCAGCCCTTTGAGAATCTGGTAGGTATCCTCGACACTTGGCTCGTTCACATCGATCTTCTGGAAGCGACGTGCCAGAGCACTGTCTTTCTCAAAGATGCCGCGGAACTCCTGGAAGGTGGTGGAGCCGATGCAACGCAACTCCCCGGAGCTCAGCATGGGCTTGAGCAGGTTGGACGCATCCATCACCCCGCCCGAGGCCGAACCTGCCCCAATAATGGTGTGGATCTCGTCAATAAACAGAATGGCGTGATTCTGCTTCTTCAGATCACTCAGCAAGCCCTTCAGGCGCTTCTCAAAATCGCCCCGGTACTTGGTGCCCGCCAGCAGGGCGCCCATATCCAGGGAATACACCACCGCATCGGAAATGATCTCCGGTACCTGGCCATCCACAATTCGCTTGGCCAGTCCTTCGGCAATAGCGGTCTTGCCAACACCGGCCTCGCCCACCAACAACGGATTGTTCTTGCGACGACGCACCAGTATCTGGACCACACGCTCTACTTCGTGCTCGCGACCAATCAACGGGTCGATGCGGCCCTGACGGGCCTGCTCGTTCAGATTGGTGGCATAGCTTTCCAGCGGCCTGGACTGGGAGCCTTCCTCGCCGGCCTCTTCATGGGCAGCATGGTCCGCGCCTTCCTGGTCTTCCGCGCCCTGAACCCGGGAGATACCGTGGGAAACGAAATTGACCACATCAATCCGGGCGATGCTCTGCTTCTTCAGGACATATACCGCCTGGCTCTCCTGCTCGCTGAAGATAGCCACCAGTACATTGGCACCGGTCACCTCTTTTTTGCCAGAGGACTGGACGTGGAATACCGCTCGCTGCAGCACGCGCTGGAATCCCAGCGTTGGCTGGGTTTCACGCTCGCTGTCTGTGCTTGGAATTAATGGTGTAGTGGAGTCGACAAATTCGACCAGTTCATCTTCAAGGCGCTTGAGATCTGCACCACAGGCTTTGAGGACACCCACCGCCGATTCGTTATCGAGGAGAGCCAGCAACAAATGCTCGACCGTCATGAATTCATGGCGCTTATCACGGGCATTTTTGAAGGCCGTATTCAGCGTAATTTCCAGATCTTTGCTCAGCATGGGCCACCCCGCCGTCTATCAGTCCGCACGTTCAATCTCGCAAAGGAGCGGATGCTCGCATTCCGAAGAATACTGGTTCACCTGTGCCGCCTTTGTTTCCGCGATGTCACGGGTATATACCCCACATACGGCTTTTCCCTGCGTATGGACGAGCAGCATCACCTGCGTCGCCTTTTCTTCGTTCATTCCGAAGAACTTCATCAGTACATCCACCACGAAATCCATGGGTGTGTAGTCATCGTTCAGGAGCACAACCCGATACCGGGCCGGGCGCTTCAGAGCTGGCTTCTCGGGCGCAACACTAACACCTTCATGACGCCCGGGCTGTTCGTCCTCCCCCTGATTAAATACTAGTAGAGAATTCTCAATTGTCCGCATGGTTCTGTTTACCGGTTATTCGGTTTCCTGACTAAATGTGGTTGCCCGCAACCCGGTTTTCAAGCGAAAGCCCGGTTCAAGCGTGAGTTATTTATCAATACGGACATGATACCGCTTCCGGACCTTGTTGAACCACTCATTCGGCGACTACTGCCCCTTGACTCGAGCCCGGGTTTGGCCGACAGTTAAGGTGCATTGTAAAATAATGTAAACCTGTGCAACCGGCATGTAACAGCAAGCGACACCTGCCATGCCGAATCGCACCATTTATGACCCGGCCCGTCCGGGTCTCAGGCAGCAATTCCAATAATAAGAGTGACAGCAAAGGAACAGGGGAGTTCATCATGCCTAGAGGCAAGGTCAAATGGTTCAACAACGCCAAGGGATACGGCTTTATCATCGAAGACGGCTGCAGCGATGACCTGTTCGCCCACTTCTCTTCGGTGCAAATGGACGGCTACAAAACGCTGAAAGCTGGCCAGGCGGTCACCTTTGAGAAAAAGCCCAGTGACAAAGGGGTGCACGCCGTCAATATCGTTCCTGACGAAACTCAGGCGAAGCAGCCCTCTGAAATTGGGGGCAAACAGTCTGAGCCGTCCTCCCGGGACCAATCGTCAGGCCGGGACGGATATCCGCCCAGAGCCGTTAACGCCTGAGAAGGCGCCTTGGCCAATCACTCTCACCTGCCAGTTCAGCTGGCAGGTACGTTTTTTTATGCTTTTTTCACAGGGTTTTATCCTTTACGCTTGCCGCTTTCGAGCACCCGTTAGCGAGACAGGACCCCGTGCATGGCGGAGCTGATTCTTTTCAACAAGCCATTTCAGGTATTAAGTCAGTTCACCGACGAACGCCAGAACAACCCCCGCGCAACACTTGCCGACTGGATCAAGAAACCCGGCTTCTACCCCGCTGGCCGGTTGGACTACGACTCTGAAGGCTTGCTTCTGCTGACCAATCACGGCCCCCTGCAACATCGAATTGCCGCACCTGACAACAAAATGCCAAAAACCTACTGGGTTCAGGTGGATGGTGAGATTTCCCAGCAGGCCATTGAGCAGCTTTGTCAGGGTGTCAAGCTGAAAGATGGGTTAACCCGGCCCGCTACAGCCCGCCGAATGAACGAACCGACCGTCTGGCCCAGGGTTCCGCCAGTCCGGCACCGGGAAACCATTCCGACCAGCTGGCTTGAGCTCACCATCACCGAAGGCCGTAACCGCCAGGTACGGCGCATGACAGCAGCCGTTGGCTACCCTACCCTTAGACTTATTCGGTACCGGATTGGTGACTGGACACTCGACAATCTCGAGCCCGGGCAGTATCGGCTTGAGACCGTGCACCTGCCTGACAGCCCGGCAACCGGCAAACCGAAACCCGGCCGCCCGAAATCCCGGCCGGTCAGACACAGGAGACCTCGTTAACCATGACCTGGAAACCCCATGCCACCGTCGCCGTTGTGGTCGAAAACGAACAGGGTCAGTTCCTGCTGGTTGAGGAAATCAGCAACGGCAAAGTGGTGTTCAATCAACCAGCGGGCCACATTGAAGAAAACGAAGCCGTGCTGGATGCGGTGTGCCGTGAAACCCTGGAAGAGACCGGCTGGGAAGTGGAGCCTCAGTTCTTTTTGGGCGTATACACTTATAAAGCACCGGCCAACGGCGTTACCTATCACCGCTTTTGCTACGCCGCCCGCGCGACAAAGCAGGTCACCACGGAGCTGGACACCGGCATTATTCAGCCGCACTGGCTCAGCATTGAAGAAATTCGGGGACTCGGCGACAAGCTCCGC
The DNA here is from genome assembly GCF_001574445.1 of Marinobacter excellens LAMA 842. Taxonomy (NCBI): domain Bacteria; kingdom Pseudomonadati; phylum Pseudomonadota; class Gammaproteobacteria; order Pseudomonadales; family Marinobacteraceae; genus Marinobacter; species Marinobacter excellens. The sequence continues at coordinate 108,733 of NZ_LOCO01000002.1, read as the reverse complement.
AGCCCTTTGGTGCTGCGCTGTATCGAGGATTACCGAAATGGCCGGCAATTCCCCCTCGATGTAGTGGTGGATGACCAGACGTAATCACCACAAGATGATAAAATCGCCGTTTTCAACCGGCTACCGAAAGGCTCATGATCCAGAATCCTGACTCCAGTACTCCCAAGAACACCCGCGTGATTGTCGGCATGTCCGGCGGCGTGGACTCCTCTGTTGCCGCCTGGCTGTTGAAAGACCAGGGCTACCAGGTGGAAGGCCTGTTCATGAAAAACTGGGATGAAGACGACGGTACTGAGTACTGCACCGCCATGACCGACCTCGCCGATGCCCAGGCAGTGGCGGATGCCATTGGTATCAAGCTGCACACCGCCAGTTTTGCGGCTGAATACTGGGACCGGGTGTTTGAGCACTTTCTGTCAGAATACAGCGCAGGGCGCACCCCCAACCCGGACATCCTGTGCAATAAGGAAGTGAAATTCCGGGCGTTTCTGGATTATGCCGTCACCCTGGGTGCCGACTACATCGCTACCGGCCACTACACCCGCCAGCGCCCTCTTAATGATGGCACTGGAAAGGCTCAACTGCTGAAGGGTCTGGACCCCAACAAGGATCAGAGCTACTTCCTGCACGCGGTGTCTGGTGACCGTATTGCGCGCACCCTGTTCCCGGTAGGAGAGCTGGAAAAACCGGAAGTTCGCCGTATTGCCGAGGAACAAGGCTTTGTTACCCACGACAAAAAAGATTCTACCGGTATCTGCTTCATCGGCGAGCGCAAGTTCACCGACTTCCTGAAACAGTACCTGCCGGCCCAGCCCGGCGACATCGAAACACCGGATGGCAAAGTGATCGGCAAACATCAGGGCCTGATGTATCACACCATCGGCCAGCGCCAGGGGCTGGGTATCGGCGGCCTCGCGGAATTTGGTGACGAGCCCTGGTATGTGGCTGAAAAAAACCTGTCCCGCAATGTACTGATTGCCGTTCAGGGCAAGAACCACCCACTGTTGTTTTCCCGCGGCCTTGTGTCTGGCGCCATTGACTGGGTGGCCGGTGAGCCGCCCGCCCAGAGCTTCCGCTGCAAAGCAAAAACCCGCTATCGCCAGCCAGATCAGGACTGCGAAGTGACCGTTATCGAAGGCGGCGTCAAAGTGGTCTTTGACGATGCCCAGCGGGCCGTCACCCCCGGCCAGTCAGTGGTGTTCTATCAGGGCGATGTCTGCCTGGGCGGCGGCGTGATCGAACAAACCTGGCGGGATGGCGAAGCGCTGCCATCACGGCTGGAGCTAACTGTCGATGCAGGGGCCCGCGCATGAGCAAATCCCTGCACGACCAGACCCTGGCGTTGGCTGGCCTGTTCCAGGCAGCAGCACTGGTGCGGCAGATTGCCCATAATGGCAGCTGTAGCGACGAGTCCCTGGAAACCTGCATACGCTCTCTGTTCGCCACCGATCCCGCGTCCACCCTGGATGTTTACGGGGGCGAATTGTCCGACATCCGTGAAGGCCTGGAGGCCCTGTCTACCTCACTGGCGCAACAGAGCCGCCCACAGGACGTCGAGATATTGCGATACGTGCTGAACCTCGTTCATCTCGAGTCCAAACTCAAACGCGACGGCGACATGCTCGATGTGATTGGCAGCCGGATTGAACAGGCACGGCATACCGCCAGCCACTTCGGATACACCCACAGCAACCTGATCGGCAATCTGGCGTCCATTTACACAGACACCATCAGCACGTTCCGCCTACGCATTCAGGTCAGCGGCAACCCCCAGGTGCTGCAACGGGAAGAAAATGCAGCGAAGGTCCGCGCCCTGTTGCTGGCTGGTATCCGCTCGGCAGTGCTCTGGCGTCAGAGCGGCGGCCACCGCTGGCAGCTGATCTTCAAACGCAAAAAGGTCATCATGCACGCCCGGGAGTTGCTGCGCTGATTCGCGGCGCCCTCTGGTGTATCATTAGCGCCTTCATATATTTCCGATCCGATTTTTCTTTGATGAACTGAGAGGTTTTCGATGGAACTCACCGCCCTGACCGCCATTTCCCCGGTCGATGGTCGCTACGGCAGTAAAGTCAGCGTATTTCGCAGCATCTTCAGTGAATACGGCCTGATCCGTAACCGGGTAACTGTCGAAATCCGCTGGTTGCAGAAACTGGCCGCTCACCCGGCCATTACCGAAGTGCCGGCATTCTCCGACGAAGCCAACGCCTTCCTGGACAAAATGGTCAGCGAATTCAGCCTGGCTGACGCCGAGCGCATCAAGGACATCGAACGCACCACCAACCACGATGTCAAAGCGGTCGAGTACCTGATCAAAGAAAAGATCGCCGATGTGCCCGAGCTGCACGCGGTGACCGAATTCGTCCACTTTGCCTGCACTTCCGAAGACATCAACAACCTGTCTCACGGGCTGATGCTGCGCGAAGGCCTGGACCACGGCCTGTTGCCGGCCATGGACAAAGTCGTCGACAAACTGGCCGAACTGGCCAAGGAACATGCCGAACAGCCCATGCTGTCCCGCACCCACGGACAAACCGCGTCTCCCACCACCGTCGGCAAGGAACTGGCCAACGTGGTGTATCGCCTGCGCCGCCAGTTGATGCAAATCCGCGAAGTGGAAATCATGGGCAAGATCAACGGTGCGGTCGGCAACTACAACGCCCATCTGTCCGCCTATCCGGATGTGGACTGGGCAGCCAACGCCGAAGAGTTCATTGAGAGCCTGGGCCTGGACTGGAACCCGTACACCACTCAGATCGAGCCCCACGACTACATCGCCGAACTGTATGACGCCATTGCCCGCTTCAATACCATCCTGATCGATCTGGACCGGGACATCTGGGGTTACATCTCCCTGGGCTACTTCAAACAGAAGACAGTGGCCGGCGAGATTGGCTCCTCCACCATGCCCCACAAGGTAAACCCCATCGACTTCGAGAACTCCGAGGGCAACCTGGGCATCGCCAACGCGCTCTTCAGCCACCTGTCTGCCAAGCTGCCAATCTCCCGCTGGCAGCGTGACCTGACCGACTCCACAGTGCTGCGTAATCTGGGCGTGGGCTTTGCTCACAGCCTGATTGCCTATGAGGCTACCCTGAAGGGCCTGAGCAAACTGGAAATCAACCCGGCCCGCCTCAACGAAGACCTGAACAACGCCTGGGAAGTGCTGGCCGAGCCGATCCAGACCGTGATGCGCCGTTACAACATCGAAAAACCCTACGAAAAGCTCAAAGACTTGACCCGTGGCAAAGCCATGAGCCCGGAAGTCATCAAGAATTTCGTCGAAACACTGGATATTCCGGAGCACGCCAAGGCCGAACTGCGCGCCCTGACACCGGATACCTACATTGGTAATGCCGTCGAACAGGCCGGCAATATTTAACCTGGAGCAACACCATGGACATGCTTGGCGGACTGACAGCTTCTGAATTTCTGCGGGACTACTGGCAGAAGAAGCCGCTGGTTATCCGTCAGGCATTTCCCGGCTTCCGGTGTCCGGTCAGTCCGGACGAACTGGCCGGGCTAGCCTGTGAGGAAGCAGTGGAATCTCGCATCGTGATCGAGAACGATGCCGGTAAACCCTGGCAACTGCACAACGGTCCTTTCAACCCGGACCGCTTCAGTGACTTGCCGGAACAGGACTGGACCTTACTGGTTCAGGGCCTGGACCACTGGGTACCGGAGATTGCCGACCTGCTCGACAACTTCCGCTTCATTCCCAACTGGCGTCTGGATGACATCATGGCCAGCTACGCCCCGAAAGGTGGCAGCGTTGGCCCTCACTACGACATGTATGATGTTTTCCTGCTGCAGGCCCAGGGCCACCGGCGCTGGACGTTCGGCGGCCACTGTGACCATACCTCGCCGAGAGTAGAAGGCACCCCACTGCGCATCCTGAGCAGCTGGGATGGCGAGGAAACCGTCACCCTGGCCCCGGGCGACATGCTGTACCTGCCCCCGGGTATAGGCCACCACGGCGTGGCTGAAGACGACTGTATTACTCTGTCCGTGGGTTTTCGTGCCCCGACCATCGATGACTTGCTCACCAGTTTTACCGATTTTCTCAGTCAGAAAGAAAAAGCCGCCGAGCATCTGGATGACCCGGACCTTCGAGTACAGGACAACCCCGGTACCATCGGCCCGGAGGTCATCAACCGCCTGGACACCATCATCCGTGAACAACTGGGTGATCGCCGCAACCTGGCCCTGTGGTTTGGCCAGTTCGCCACCGCTCCCAAGAGCCTGGAAATTGTGGTGCCGGCGGATGAACCTGCAGAAGCAGAAGATCTGGCTGAAGCCATCCGCGCCGGCGAGCAACTGCGCTGGAACGAGGGTTCCCGCTTCGCCTATCATGAACTGGACAGTGAAACTGCCCTGTTTGTGGATGGCGAACAATACCTTCTGAAAGGCGATGCCCGGCCACTGGCGCCACTACTCTGCGCCAGCGCCAGGATGAATATGGCCGCGCTGGCAGAGTTTGCCGGCGACGAGGCCTTGCTTGGCCTGCTAACCAATCTGTACAACCAGGGCTCGGTGTATTTCGAGTAAGCCATGAACCTGAGATTCCGAAAATACAGCTGGCAACTGGCGCCATCATCCATCAGGGACATCCGCCAACGGGTGTTCGTTGAGGAACAGCAGGTGCCACCGGAGCTGGAGTGGGACGACACCGACGAGATTGCTGACCATTACCTGGCGGTGGATGACAGCAACACACCGGTGGCTACCGCTCGCCTTTTCTCCACAATGGAGGAAACCGGTTACATCGGTCGTATGGCGGTGTTACCGGAGTATCGTGGCCTGGGGGCTGGTGATGCCCTGCTCAGACACCTGCTGGCCGAATCCGCTGGTCGCTTCCAGGAACTGAAACTCTCCGCCCAGCAGCACGCCACCGGGTTCTACCAACGCTTCGGCTTTCACATCTGCTCGGATATCTATGATGACGCTGGCATTCCCCATCTGGATATGCGCTGCCTGGCTCCCACACTGGCCAGTCATCCAGGTGATCAACGCGCGAAGCCACTGATTCTTGGCGAGGATTCCGAAAGCTGGCTGTTCGGCGATGAAAGCACCATGCTGGAATTGATGGACTCATTGGTCGCCCAAGCCGGCCAACGCATATGGCTGTATGACGACGTGCTTGATCACGGCCTCTACGACCGCTACCCGTTACGGGAACTGATCTCTGCGGTGGCTCGCCGGCACCGGCTTAGCGAAGTGCGCATCCTGATTCACGATGACAAGCCGTTGGTTAAACGCCGGCACCAACTGGTAGAGCTGATGCGCCGGCTCACCAGCCGGATTGAGCTGCGGTTGGTCAACACCGATTATCCGATGGAAAACCAGCCGTTCCTGCTGGCAGACCGTGAGGGTGTACTGTACCGCCACGATTTCAATAAGCCGGAAGGCTTCGCCAATTTTGCCAACCCGGGCCGGGTCAAGCTCATGGAGGAAGCCTTCCAGCGCATGTGGGATGCTGGCCGGGGCTCGCTGGAACTTCGGGAACTACCGCTCTGAATGCAGCCCCGGGGTAGCTTGTGGCGACTCAAATCTGGCACCGAAGGGTGCAAACTCCTCGTCCACTTCTTCCGCCACCTCGGCAATCAGCTTACGCAACCATTGATGATCGCTGTTGTGCTGCAGTAATGGACTCCAGGCCATTTTCAGCTCGAACGGCGGAATCTCGAACGGTGGCACCTTCACCACCAGGTTCGGGTTGTCTTTCTGCAACCAGGCCGCGCGAGATGGCAGAGTGGCAATCAGGTCATGCTGCTCCGCCAGCAACATGGCCACCTGATAATGCCGGGTGAAAACCGAGATCTGCCGCTTGCGGCCCATTCGCCCCAAGGCTTCGTCTACCCACCCCAGCCGCTGGACATCCTTGGGGTTCACCCCCACGCCCACACCAAAACCGGTTTTACTGACCCAGATATGGCTGGCATCCAGGTAGGTATCCAGGGTAAACGGCTCTTTAAGAATGGGATTACGGGCATTCATCAGGCAGGCAAAATACTCGATCCACAAGGTTTTCTGGTGGAACGATTGAGGAATCTTGTCGAAACGGTTGATGGCCATATCCAGCCGGCCCTGCTCCACATCCAGAAAGCTCACGTCGCTGGGGGTCAGCACGTCCAGGGTAACGTGGGGCGCCTCCTGGCGAATCCGCCGCAACACCCTGGGCATCAGACAGGATTCCGCGTAGTCACTGGCCATGATACGGAATACCCGCTGGCTCTCCTGGGCAGCAAAGGGGGTTTTCTCCTGCACCGCCTGTTCAATGTCCGACAGAATGCCACGGACCAACGGCTGCAGTTCCCGGGCCCGCTCCGTGGCTGTCATGCCTTCACTGGTACGCACCAGCAACGGGTCGCCAAACAGATCCCGTAACCGGCGCAAACCGTTGCTCATAGCAGGCTGGGTGATGCCCAGATGATTGGCGGCCTTGGTGACATTGCGTTCACGCAGCAGCACGTCAAGGTATACAAGCAGATTGAGATCTACCCGGGAAATGTCCATGCAAAAAATCCTGGAAAGCAGAGTGGCGGCACCGGTCTGGCCCGCCCACACATTCACCAGACCAATATACAGGAAACCCACAATTCATTAAATGAATGAAGTATTTCCTGTACTTACAACCGGAAACGGACGATTGCCCAGATTTCTGCTAGGCTTTCAGGGCGTTACCCAATAATATCTGACAATTAGAGGCGCGCCCGCAAAGGCGGTCCGTTCACTGTAATCCGGAGCCATTACCGACACCATGGATACCACCACCATTGTGCTGCTGCTCGCGGCGATCGTCACCGTCTCACTGGTCATTATCGTTATCAGTCAGATGCGTGAAAAGGCGCGGATTGAGCGGGTTCGCAAGATGACCGCCCGGGAAGACGAATACAATCGCGCCTACCGCCTGTTCTCGGAGATTCCGGCCCAGTACCTGTCTCCCGACCTCAAGCTGCTGCTGCTCAAGCGCATGGAGGAATCCTGTCACGATCTGGTCGCGCTTAAGTCCGAGCAACCGGTCAGCGAATGGCTCGACACCATCAAACAGACCAGGAAACAGGTACTGGAGAACAATGATAACCGGGCATCGGTCAGAATCGACTCCCCCGAGAAAGCAACCTACGTCAAAGAACTGCTTCAAAGCCTGTTCAAAATGATTGAGGCCATGCACAAAGCCGGCCGGCTCGACACCGCCAGCGCCAAAAAGCACCTGAAGCATGTGCTGTTTCTGGTGCACAAGACCCACGCCGACCTGCACGTTTTCCAGGCCCGGGACCATATCCGGCAGAACCAGATCCGCAAGGCCATACACGCCTACCACCTGGCCAGCACGGAAATGGGTAAATCCAAAGATAATCCGCTGGCCATGAAAGCCGTCAAGAGCTTCAGAACGCGCATCAAAGAGCTTGAAGCCAGTATGGCCGACGGCACCACACAAACCGAAAGCCACTCAAAGCTAGACCGGGAATGGGATAACTTCTTGCAGGACGATGGCACCTGGAAGAAAAAGGCTGACTACGACGACTGAGGAACACGCTTTACCCAATTGACCAGCCACAGGGACGACCATTCACCGTGTTAAAGAGCTTCCGGCACAGACTTTCCTACCGCCTTACCCGCGACACCGTACTGGTGGCCATGGCTCTTGGCCTGATTCTGAACCTGATTCAGATCACCCTCGACTATTTCTCGGCGAAAGACGCCATGGAACAGGACATACGGGCACTGATCGAGATCAGTAACAGTCCGGCGTCCCAGATTGCCTACAATATCGACGTGAGGCTGGCCGAGGAACTGCTGGATGGCCTGTTACGCCACCCGGCGACCATAGATGCGCGGATTGTGGACAGTGATGGCCAGACCATGTCGGCCGCCAGCCAAAGTAGCCCGATCTCCCGATACCGCTGGATCAGCGACCTGCTGTTCGGTTCCAGCAGTGTCTTCAGCACAGAACTCCAGGTACCCCAGTTACAGGACCTGCCATTGGGCCATCTGGTTGTCACCATCGATACCTGGCACTACGGCTGGCAGTTCCTCCAGCGGGCAGTCAACACATTCGTCATTGGACTGTTCAAGAGCCTGGTGCTGTCGGTTGCGCTGCTTGGCATTTTCTATTTCGTGCTGACCCGCCCCATGCTCAACGTGATTGAAGCATTGAGCCGGGTCAGGGCCAGCACCCCGGAAAAGGTCCGGCTGCCGGTGCCTGCCAACCATCGTTTTGACGAAATCGGCACCATGGTTGGCATCATCAACCAGCACCTTGAACACATGGAAGGCAGCGTGGCCCAGTTGAGGGCAGCCGAAAGCGCCATGAAAAATTACTCCAGCCAGCTGGAGCAGGAAGTTGAAGATCGAACACGGGAGATTTCGGAAAAGAATCAGGCCTTGCAACGGGGTAATCGGGCATTGGTTCGTGCCAAGGAAGACGCGGTGCGACGGGCCCGGGCACGAGCCAACTTCCTGGCCAGCATGAGCCATGAGATCCGCACCCCCCTGAACGGGGTGCTGGGAATGCTCGGGCTGGCGCTGGAAAGTGAACAGGACGCTGGCCAGAGAAACCGCCTGGAGATTGCCCTGAACGCCGGTGAGAGCCTGCTGGGCCTGCTCAACGACATTCTTGACATCTCCAAGGTCGAAGCCGGAAAACTCAATCTCGAGAACATTCCGTTCAGCGTTCGCGACCTGGTGGAGGAATGCTCAACTCTTCACGCCCAACAAGCTCGACGCAAACACATCAACCTGGTCAATGAAACCGACCCGATGCTACCCGAGCAGTTTCTGGGCGACCCGACGCGCACTCGCCAGATCCTCAATAATCTTCTCAGTAACGCGGTCAAGTTTACCGACGATGGCCATGTCAGGGTGCGCACCACCTATTCCGGTGGAAGCCTTCGCATGGAGGTTATCGATAGCGGCATAGGCATGTCCAAGGAAGGCTTGCACCGGATCTTCTCACCGTTTTCGCAGGCCGACACCGACACCACCCGGCTGTATGGCGGCACCGGTCTTGGCCTGACACTGTGCCGCCAACTGGTGGAACGTATGCACGGGCAGATACTGGTGGATTCCAGCGAGGGCGCCGGTACTCATTTCACCGTCACCCTGCCCCTGCCGGTGCATGAACCCGCACACCCGACTCTGCCAGAAGCCGCTGCAACCCGGCTGTGCGAAACAGGTGTCGCCATGGCCATACCACAGGATCACCCGCACCGGCTGGCAATTGAATCACAACTGCGGGCCTGGGCTATCCCGGTCAGAAGCGCCAGCCGTCATCCCAAGGGCATCTTGCTGGTGGCCGCAGAGCCTGGCGACGAAGAGTGCAAGGCCTTTGCCGATGACTGGCAGGGAATGGGCGTTATCATGGCAGACAGCACTGGCTCAATCAGTTCCGGCCGTCCCGGTCAGTTTATCCTGCCGCTGCCGCTCAGACGCACCGAACTCTACCACTGCCTCTGCGCCGCCGCAGGATTGCCGGACAGCGGCAGTTCACAACCGCTGGATCAATCAACCAGGGCCGCGAGAACCGAGAACCAACTCACCCTGCTGCTGGTCGAGGATAACCAGGTCAATCAGCTGGTCGCCAGCAGCCTGCTGAAGAAGCTGGGCCATCGGGTAGACCATGCAGAGAACGGCCAGAGGGCATTGGAGGCGTTGCAAAAGCGCCGTTACGACCTGGTTCTTATGGATTGCCAGATGCCCGTTATGGATGGTTACGAGGCAACCCGGGCCATCAGGCGCAACCCGGAATGGCAAAACTTGCCGATTATTGCGGTGACCGCCAATGTTATGCAGGGTGATCGGGAGGATTGCCTGGAAGCCGGAATGAATGATTACATCACCAAACCCTACAAGCGTGAGGAGCTCAGGGCCATTATCAATCGCTGGGCCCCGAACGCTCCAGAACCTCAAGCAGACTTCTGAGCTCCTGCCGAAGGGCGACCAACCGTTCCGGCGCCACATCCAGGCCGCACATCAATTGCCCTGGCACCCCGCGAGCCTGTTCCCGTAACCGCCAGCCGTCGCCTGTCAGGCTAAGGCGAACAACCCGCTCGTCACTTGCCTGCCGGCGCCGGATGAGCAGACCGCGCTCCTCCAGCCGCTTCAAAAGCGGCGTGAGAGTGCCGCTGTCCAGGCGCAACCGGGCGCCTATATCCGATACCCGGGCGGCCTCGCCAACCGGGCCATGCTCCCAGAGAGCCAGCATCACCAGATACTGCGGATAGGTCAGTCCCAGTTCCGCCAGCACGGGACGATACCGCGCTGTGACGGCCCGATTGAGGGCATAGAGGGCAAAGCAGATCTGGTTATCGAGCGCCAGCATCTGATCATCACCGTTCATGTCAGAGCAGCTTCTCGATATCAGCACGAATGTCAGCGGGTTTCGCTGTGGGTGCGTAACGGCGGATAACCTGTCCGTCGCGGTTGACCAGAAACTTGGTAAAGTTCCACTTCACCTTCTCCGACCCCATCAGGCCCCTGGCTTCCCTCTTCAAAAACTGGAACAGCGGATGTGCGCCATCCCCGTTCACGTCAACCTTGGCAAACATCGGAAAGCTGACACCATAGTTCAGGGAGCAGAACTGACTGATGGCATCCTCGTTTGCCGGATCCTGATTCATGAACTGGTTACAGGGAAAGCCCAATACCTCGAATCCGCGGTCACCGAGTTCCTCATGCAGCGCTTGCAAGCCCTCAAATTGAGGTGTGAAGCCACACTTTGACGCGGTGTTTACAATCAGCAAGACCTTTCCCTTGTAATCCGCCATGGAGGCTTCATTGCCCTTAATGTCACGAACACTGAAATCGTAAATGGATACGCCAGACATACGTTTACTCCTGTCGAGGATTTTCGTGAAATTACATTGTGCACAATATAATTTGGCAAAGCCACACTCTGAAAAGGCTTAACGGGCCAGTAATCCAGAGTTCACTTTCAAAAACCGCCGCAAACTATCCGTATTTGGCCACAATTCAACACATTTGCCCCTGTTGCCCCGGGGCTCCCCTCCGCTAGAATAGGATGCTTCCGTTTACCGGAACCTCTTTCAGACTGTTTGTTAAGGACGCCAGCGACCCATGCAGAACTATTTCAAATCCGCCAAGCTCGACAATGTGTGCTATGAAATTCGTGGCGTGGTTCTGCGTGAGGCGCGTCGCCTTGAAGAAGAGGGCCATCGGGTTCTCAAGCTGAACATTGGCAACCCGGCGGCGTTCGAGCTGGATGTACCGGAAGAGATCCAGCAAGACGTTATCTACAACATGCACCAGGCCCAGGGATACGTGGAGTCCAAGGGTCTGTTCTCTGCCCGAAAAGCCGTGATGCATTACTGCCAGCAACGGGGTATCGCCAAGGTCGACATCGACGACATTTTCCTGGGCAACGGCGTCAGTGAGCTGATCGTCATGTCCATGCAGGCACTGCTGAATACGGGCGATGAAGTGCTGATTCCAGCGCCGGATTACCCGCTCTGGACCGCCGCCGTGACCCTCTCCAGCGGCAAGCCGGTGCACTACCGGTGCGATGAGCAACAGGGCTGGTTCCCGGACATCGATGACATCAAGAAAAAGATCACCCGCCGTACCCGGGCCATTGTGCTGATCAACCCCAACAACCCCACCGGTGCGGTGTATTCGGAAGAGTTGTTGCAGCAGGTCATCGAACTGGCCAGGCAGCACAACCTGATCATCCTGTCAGACGAGATCTACGACAAGATCCTGTATGACGGCACCCAGCACACCTCCGTTGCCTCCCTGGCCGACGACGTGCTGTTCTTCACCTACAACGGGCTGTCGAAGAACTACCGGGCCGCCGGCTACCGCTCTGGCTGGATGATTATCAGTGGTGCCAAACATCGCGCCCGAGACCTGATCGAAGGCATCGAGATGCTTTCCAACATGCGCCTGTGTGCCAACGTTCCGGCACAGCTGGCCATCCAGACGTCTCTGGGTGGCTATCAGTCCATCAACGACCTGGTGGCACCCGGCGGCCGGCTTTATGAACAGAGGGAAACCGCCTGGCGCATGCTCAACGACATTCCCGGCGTCAGCTGTGTCAAACCCCAGGGTGCCCTGTACCTGTTCCCGAGACTGGACCCGAAGCACTTCCCGGTGGTCAACGATGAAAAGCTGGTGCTCGACTTGCTGCTGCAGGAGAAAATCCTGCTGGTTCAGGGCTCCGCCTTCAACATTGATGACAAACAGCATCTGCGCGTCGTTTTCCTGCCCCGGGAAGATACCCTGGCAGACGCCATGGGCCGCCTGGGCAATTTCCTGGAGCATTACCGCCAGTAACCGGAGCTGATATGGCCGACATACATGTCGAGGAGTTCTACAAGGACGTCGCTATTGCGCTGATCCAGCTTTATGCTGCGTTCCCGAGAAGGATCAACCTGTTCGTGGAAGACATCGCCGGGCCAGACGAGCCGGATGAATTCGGGCTGCACAGTAAACGGCACATGGCCTGCTTTGGAGCGCTCCTGTGGCTTTCAGAGGAAGGCCTGTTGCGCTACGTCGACACCATTCGGCAGGAAGCCCTGGACCAGGCCGTTCTGACCCGCGAGGCGTTTGTGCGCCTCAGTGCCCCGGCGCCCCAGGCGTTGATACGGGAGCTTAATGCCTCCAGCACTGAAGCGGAACTGCCTCCCTCCGTACAAAAGGATCTATCAACCTATATCCACCTGCTGAGATCGGCCCTCAAGAGTGGCAGTTCCAGCCGAATCAGCCTGGCCGTTCAGTCGTCCTTCTTCATTGATACCGGCGCGGGGAGCGTGCATTAAATCCAGGTAAGGCTCTTGAAGGAGTGAACCCGGACCACATATATCGGTCAGACAGGCAACCAGTTTCAGGGATCGTTAACACGGGAATAGACTATGCGGATTTTGTTGTTTCTGGCCACCAACCTGGCGGTCATCCTGGTCGCAAGTTTTACCTTGCGCCTGCTGGGCGTTGACAGCTACCTGGCCCAACAGGGCATCAATTACGGCTCGCTCCTGGCGTTTGCTGCCGTATTCGGCTTTGCGGGTGCCATCGTCTCACTGCTGATCTCCAAACCCATGGCCAAGTGGAGTACCAAGGCCCGGGTTATCGACTCGCCCAGAACCCCGGCCGAGCGCTGGCTGGTGGACACCGTGGCAGAGCTGTCAAAGAAAGCGGGCATTGGCATGCCCGAGGTGGCTGTTTTCCCCGCCTCCCAGTCCAATGCTTTTGCCACCGGCTGGAACAAGAATGACTCGCTGGTAGCCGTCAGCGAAGGGCTGCTGCACCGCTTCAACAAGGATGAAATCCGGGCCGTACTGGGCCATGAAATTGGTCATGTGGCCAATGGTGATATGGTCACGCTTGCGCTGATTCAGGGTGTGGTGAACACCTTTGTGATTTTCGCGTCCCGGGTCATCGGCTCCTTCGTTGACCGGGTGGTGTTCAAGAACGAGAATGGCCATGGCATTGGCTTTTTCGTGGTCAGCATCGCGGCCGAGATTGTCCTTGGCATACTGGCCAGCACCATTGTGTTCTGGTTCTCCCGCCGCCGGGAGTTCCGGGCCGATATTGCAGGGGCTCAGCTTGCCGGTACCGGAGCGATGATCAGCGCTCTGGCTCGCCTGAAGCAGGAAAGTGAAGTGCCGGATCAAATGCCCGATACCCTCCAGGCCTTCGGCATTAATCGCGGCGCCCGGGCCGGCCTCGCAGCCTTGTTCATGACCCACCCACCACTGGAAGATCGCATCGCAGCTCTGCAGAACGCCAGGGTTTGACAGAAAACAAAAGGGGGGGCGCTATCGGCGCCCCCCTTTGCCTGTGCAATCAGGTAATGTTGATCAGATCTTGAGTTTGCAGCCCAGCGCACGGAAACCATCCTGGAGCGATTTACTGGTCCCTTTGAGCTGAATCTTCAGGCTGGAGCACTCCCGGCGCACCGGATAGTCCCGGCGCAGGCGGTCAAACGCCACAGCCCGTTGCTCCGGATTTCCCCGCATGGCCAGTCTCAGCCTGGCGTCATCCCGCCTTGGGTCATAACAGACCCGCAGTGCCGTACGAATGGCCTCATCTTCCTCGGCGGAACTGGTAAACGAGACTTTGCTGACCGCTGGTTCAGGTAAAAACTGGCCTGCTTTCTTGCGTATGGGCAGGCCCAGGAACTGACACAGCGCCCGATAAACCATTTCCGTGCCCTGCATCTTGCCTTCCAGGCTGTACCCGGCAATATGGGGCGTCGCGAGCCATACCTTGTCCACAAGATCGGGACGTATCCCAGGCTCATGCTCCCAGACATCCAGGGCCACCAGCGGTGCATCAGCCTGTTCCAGTCTGCGCATCAAGGCCTCGGAATCAACAACTTCTCCCCTACCACCGTTGATCAGCAGTTGATCGGCGCCGATCAACGCCAGCTCCGGGTCAGACACCATGTGCCAGGTGGCGTGGGGCTGATGGCGGGTTAATGGCGTATGCAGGGTAACCACGTCACACTCCAGCGCCTCAGCCAGACTGACAAAGGGCAGCTCAGCACCGGGTTCCCGTTCCTGCCTCGGCGGGTCACACAGGCGCACCTCAAAACCAAGGCGCTCCAGGCATTGAGCCAGCTGACCACCGACATTACCAACGCCAACGATACCAACCGTCAGGGATGTCCAATCGTCCAGCCCCCGTCGCTCAGCAAACAGCGATACCACCGACAACACGTATTCGGCCACACTGGTGGCGTTGCATCCGGGGGCGGCGGCAAAGCCGATACCCCTCGCCTGCAACCACTCCAGGTCAATATGGTCTGTGCCAATGGTCGCAGTACCCACAAAACGAACCCGGCTGCCTTCAAGCAACTCCCGGTTAACACGGGTCACCGAACGAACCAGCAGGATATCCGCATCCTGCACCTGCTCACGACTCAGTGTTCGCCCTGTAACCCGGCGTATTTCTCCAATATCACCGAAGAACGCGTCCAGTAAAGGAATGTTCTCGTCCGCAACGATCAGCATAACCTGGTCTCCATCACCCTAAATCGCCCTGTACCAACGCGACTCAGTTGCGCCGGGGCCGCGAACCGCCACGCCCTGCCGGCCCGCGGCCGCTCTGGGGGCGGCGACCACCGCGCTTGCGCGTGATCGGCGGGTTATCCATGGTGGCCATCAAGTCTTCGTCTGGCACCGCGGTTTTCAGCTTCTGGCTGATGTACTTCTCGATCTCCGGTAAGGCAAAAGAGTCGTCTTCCCCGGCAAAGCTGACGGAAACACCGGTCTTGCCTGCGCGCCCGGTACGACCAATCCGGTGTACGTAATCCTCGGCGTTCTCAGGCAGGTTGTAGTTGAACACGTGGGTAACGCCATTCACGTGAATGCCCCGGCCTGCCACATCGGTAGCCACCAGCACCTGGATCTGCCCCTTTTTGAACTGGTCCAGGGTTTTCAACCGTTTGTTCTGGGCGATCTCACCAGACATCAGGGACACCTTCACGCCCTGATTCTTCAGATCCTCCTCAAGATCCCGGCACTGGTCACGACGATTGGCAAACACAATGGCCTTCTCAACTTCCGGACGTTTGAGGTAGTTCACCAGCACCGGCAGTTTGTCGTCGTCAGACACCAGATACACGGTCTGCTCTACCCGTTCGGCGGTTTTCTGCTCCGGCTCGATCTCAACAAACTCTGCGTTTTGGGTCCACATGGACGCCAGGTTCAGAACGTCCTGGTTGAAGGTGGCGCTGAACAGCAGGGTTTGGCGATCTTCTTTGCTGGTGCACTTGCGGATAATTCGTTTGACGTCAGGGATGAAGCCCATATCCAGCATGCGGTCTGCTTCATCCAGGATCAGGATGTCGATCTGGTCCAGAAACACGTCCTGGGAGCCCAAAAAGTCGATCAACCGGCCCGGGGTTGCCACCAGAATGTCGACAATCTCGTTCTGCAACTGCTCGCGTTGCTTGTCGTAGTTCATACCGCCCACCACGGTAACCACATTGTGGCCGGTGTACTGGCACAGCTGCTCTGCGTCCTTGGCAATCTGCATCGCCAATTCACGGGTTGGAGCCAGGGCAAGCACTCTGGGCTCAGAGGCAAACCGGTCTTTTTCATCCACCGGTGTTTCCAGCAGAGTCTGTATCGCCGTAATCAGGAAGGCTGCCGTTTTACCGGTACCGGTCTGGGCCTGGCCGATCAGGTCTTCGCAAGCCAGGGTCCAGGGCAGGGTTTCGGCCTGAATGGGCGTGCAGTATTCAAATCCGATTTTACTGATGGCATCCAGCAGACGCTTGTCCAGGTTAAGATCGCTGAAGCGTAAATCGCCGGTAGGTTTTAGGTCAGCTGTCATAGAGGTTCTGTTATCCTTGATTGGTCGTGTTCGGTTGCCATGGGCGCCAAACGGCGCCTGTCCTGGTTCCAGTGATGCTGGACCCTGTCGGCAGTCCCGTAGAAAGACTTGAGTGTATCGAAAAATTGCTGAGCCCTTGATGGCAGGCCATGAGCCAGATATTGGGAGGCCTGCAGGCGCACATTCTGGCGGAAGCCTTGCTCATTGGCCGCGCCGCTGCCGGCAAGGTTATCAACGCTGATATGAAAGCGAGAGCCGGCCGCCAGGGAAAACAGCCATTCAACGGCCTGAGGCTTGACCTCCACCTGCTCAAACGCCTGCTGTTGTTCCAGGCTGCGACCATCCGGACAATACCAATATCCGTAATCGTGCAATGTGCGCCGATGCTCACCGGCTATACACCAATGGGCAATCTCGTGGAGGGCACTGGCAAAAAAACCGTGGGCAAACACTACCCGGGCAAGTCCGTCTGGCTCGCTGGCAGGCAGGTACTCCGGTTCGTCACTGCCCCTGACCAGAATGGTCCGGAAGGATTCCCGGAACAGGTCGTTGAACAGCATGATAAGATCGTCTGGATTGTGATTCATCGGTTGGCTATTGTGCGACTTTAATACAAGCAATACCAGAGGGAACTTTGCCATGGCAATGATGTCACTGGCAGCAAGGCGACGAGCCGCAATACCGCCCCCCATTGGAAACACCCAGGATAACGAAGAATTCATGACAGCTATTCCAGACTCCCATCAACGATTGCGCCGCCCGGTCTCCCAGCTCGGGGCCTTGCTGGCACTGCTGTTTACCCTGCTTCCGGCCTCCGCCCTGGCCTTTGGCAACTCAGGAAGCTCCCTGTTTGGTGGCGGCAACAACGGCTTCCTGCCCGTAGACGAGGCGCTGCCCTTCAACCACAGCACGGAAGGCGACAGCGTTGTCCTGTCCTGGAATATTGCCCCGGAACACTATCTCTACAAAAGCCGTATACAGATTACTCCGGTCACTGAAGGCGTCAGCATTGGCGAGCCCGAGTTCTCCCTGCCCGGCACCCTGACCGAAGACGAATACTTCGGCGAGATGATGGTGTTCTTCGATCCGGTCGAGGCCCGGGTGCCGGTCATCCTTCCCGAGGGTATACAGGAAGCGGAACTGCAAGTGACCTACCAGGGCTGCGCAAAGGCGGGTCTGTGTTATCCGCCGCAGACGCGGGACGTTCTGTACTATCCGGGTAAAGGTGATAGCCAGGGCAGTCGTTCCTCACCCGCTTCAGGCAGCGTCTCCAGCAGCGGAGCATTCAACACGACAGATAACACTTCTTCGGCAACCGGCCTGGCCGGATTCCTGTCCAGCCAGTCGATCTGGATGATCGCTGGGGTATTCTTCCTGCTGGGGCTGGGGCTGACCTTCACCCCGTGCGTGTTGCCCATGGTGCCGATTATTTCCACTATGGTCTCAGGCCACAACACCCGCACGACAGGCCATGCTCTCCTTCTTTCCGGCAGCTACGTGCTGGGCATGGCGCTTACCTACGCCGCCGCTGGGGTGATTACCGGCCTGCTGGGCGCCAGTTTCAACCTGCAGGCACAGCTCCAGTCGCCCCTCGTACTCGGTGTTTTTGCGGCACTGTTTGTGGTGTTTGCCCTGGCGATGTTTGACCTGTTTGAGATTCAGCTACCCAGGTTTATCCGCGAGCCGCTGAACGATGCCAGCCAGAAGCTGACCGGCACCCGGGTGATCAGTATCTTCGGCATTGGTTCATTGTCGGCACTGATTGTCTCGCCCTGTGTCTCTGCGCCTCTGGCCGGTAGCCTGCTTTACATTTCAACCACACAGGACGCCGTCATAGGCGGCGTTGCCCTGCTTGCACTTGGGCTTGGCATGGGTGTGCCACTGATTCTTGTGGCCGTCGGCGGACGCAAGCTGCTGCCTACCTCAGGCCACTGGATGACGACCGTCAAACATTTTTACGGCGTGATGCTGCTTGCCGTTGCCATCTGGCTTATCGAGCGGATGGTACCAGCCTGGGCAGGCCTGACCATGTGGGGGCTACTGGTGGCCATCACAGGCGTTCAGTTGGGTGCTTTTGATGCGGCCAGGGCTGGCTGGGAACGCACACGCAAGGGCCTGGGCCTGGTAATGTTCGCCTATGGCCTGGCGCTCCTGGCAGGGGCGTTCAGCGGCGCCAATGATCCGCTGCGGCCGCTGGCACCGTTTACCGCATCTGCCGGCCAGGTTCAGGGCGGCGGCGCCAGCCATGCAGACTTCCAGCGGGTCGAAGATCCGCAACAGATTCGCGCAATGCTGGCCGATGCCCGCGCCAACCAGCAACCTGTTGTGCTCGACTTCTACGCGGATTGGTGCGTGTCGTGCAAAATCATGGAGCGGAACGTGTTCAGCGACCAGGACGTGATCCAGGCGTTAGCACCCTACACCCTGTTGCAAATCGACATGACCGACAACACCCGTGACCAACAGGCCCTGCTGAATGAACTCGGGCTATTTGGTCCGCCGGCCATTCTGTTCTATCGAACCAACGGCGAAGAGCTACAGGAAGCACGGGTGCTCGGGGAAATGAACCGTAGGCAGTTCCTTGACCATCTTGGCAAGGTGGCCCGGGAGAGCTGAGCGGTGTGCTCAGCTCTCACAACGGCGAATCAGGAAATGGAATTCCCCTTCCAGTTCCTGTTGGCTCAGCAGCTCATGGCTCAGGAACTGGCAAAAACGGGGTATATCCCGGGTTGTTGAAGGATCGGTCGCTACAACGCGCAACACTTCCCCCACGCCAACATCGTTGATCCGGGTGTGCAGCATCATTACCGGTTCCGGGCACAACAGCCCTCGAGCGTCCAGCTCGGCTTGAAACTCCAGGGTTGTCACAACAGCCACCTCCAGTTCTCGTGATTTTCAGAATCCGGTGCTAAATTATTGTTTACAGCAACGAAAATAAAGGACCAATTGCATGATTCGGGTTTTGATTGAACGACACATCGCAGAGTCTCTGGAAACCGCCTACGAGGAGCGTTCACGTTTGGTACTGCAGCAGGCCGTTAGTACACCCGGTTTTATTTCAGGTGAGACGCTGGTCGACAGCCATGACCCGAACCACCGTATCACCCTTGCCAACTGGCGCTCTGAAGCTGACTGGGATCGCTGGTACCACTCCCGGGAGCGGCGCGAGCTGATGGCAGAACTGGTGCCCATGATGGACCGCGATGAAATCATCACAGTTCTTGAGCAAAGCCCTATGCCCTGAGCCACTCCGGCTTAGTCCAGGCGCTCGATAAAACAGGTGATTTCCTCTCGATCATGATAAAGGTGGCGGGCCCGTACACGGCAAGTCAGGCCCGCCTCCTCAAGACCACGCACCAGGATGTCCTGGCATACCAGCCATTCGTCGTAGCGCTTCTTCATCGGTAACTTCAGGTTGAATACCGTGTAACGGCAAAGCCTGTCTGCCAGCCAGTCCACTGCCATCCGGGCGGTGCGGCGCGGCTTATCGACTATGTCGCAAACCATCCAGTCGACCGCCCGCTTCGGGCGCCAGGCATAACCATCCGCCTCAATGTGCTCAACATGCCCACTGGCCATCAAATCCGGATTCATCGGGCCATTATCAACAGCCGTCACCATCATACCCTGGTTCACCAGTTGCCAGGTCCAACCGCCGGGCGCGGCTCCCAGATCGACGGCTTTCCTGCCACCACCCAGGTAGTCGAGCCAGCGATCCTCCGGCAGAAATACTTTCCAGGCTTCCTCGAGTTTGAGCGCGGAGCGGCTGGGGGCCGAGGCGGGTAATCTGAGCCGCGGCACGCCCCCAGGGAACGGCGACCGGTTACCAGCGAGGCTGTACCCAATCACAGCCATACCAAAGTCTGCCAGCAGTATTTCCAGCCGTTTTCTAGTCTTTGCATCCGCCGTTTCCTGAAGCAATCCCGCGCCCCGCAGGCCCTTGGATAACGGCGCCACCCATTTTCGGGAAAAGTTACCCAGGTCCCGGTCCTCGTTGTTCTCCGGTAAACGCACCTCTACCCGGGCACAGCCACTCCCCTTCCAATCCTGATCTCGCAGAAAACCGACCACGGCCCCAACCCGATCCTGTACTGGCAACGCACAATCGCCCAGGATAACGAACCAGTCCCGAACAAATACCAGTTCGTCCAACGGCAGGCGGCCCATCAGTTCCTCCGGGCTTTCCTCACTGCCAATGGTAAACCGGACCAACCCGCTGTTCCTGACCGGCTGAAAATAACCAAACACGCCTTTAAGGGCTGCCTGATCCGTCACTTCCTGGCCCGCCTCGGCTTCGAATCCCGGGCGGCACACCAGCATAACCTGTTGCATCTATCACCTTTTCATTCAAAATTGTCAGGAATCTGACACCCCGACAAACAAGAAACTTGAACCTGTTTAACAGCAGGATTTGTTTACGCTGGCTACACTTCCGCCTTCATTCGACACGGGATTTCGTTGATGACGCCTCGATTCTGCGCCCTGCTGATGCTTGGCCTGCTGGCCTTTGCCGGCATTATGCCCGGTTACAGCATGGCGGCGGAACCATGCCCGACCCTACAGGCAACCAACCCCGAAGCCCGGAGCGCAATTAATCATCACTTGTGTTTCCATTCCGCCCGCCCCGGCGAGCCAGCCCACGCCGCTCAGAGCGCATCAGAACTGCCGGTGGATATGCCCTGGACACCCGCCAATGGCCACGACCTGGTGTTCAGCCATACAGACGCCGTCTACTGGATACAACTGACCGTCCACAACCCGGGCGCCAACCGGGCGCTCTGGTATCTGAAACTTAATTACCCGCTGCTGGACGAAATCACCTTCTGGCAATACCGCCACCAGCCGGGCAGCCCGGATGTCGTCACCGAGGCGGCGCCGCCACTGACCACAGGTGATTCCCTGCCGTTTGCCACCCGGGGCATAGATTACCGTTATTACCTGTTACCGGTCACGCTGGATCCGTCCGAACGGCGCACCATTACCATCCGGGTTCACAGCAGCGGGGCGCTGAATGTGCCCCTGGCCCTGATGACACCGGAAGAGGTCATTGCAGAAAGCAATCACCTGACCTTGATCCACGGCCTGTTTTACGGGGCGCTGCTGATTCTGGCCGCCTTTAACCTGCTGCTATTCTTCAGCTCCGGCACCCGGTACTACTTCTATAACGCTTTCTATATCAGCTCCATGGCGATGTTTCTGTTTGCCATGGGCGGCTTCGCGAATCAGTATTTCTGGCCCGAGAGTGCACAGCTGGCGAACCTGTCGATCCCGCTCACCCTGGTCATCTGCTCAGCCGCCATGGCACTGTTTGGCTGGTCATTTCTTGATGTCAGCGCCGGCACGATTTCAGAATCCGTGCTCCGGGGGTTGGTCTGGTCTGCTGTGGGCTTCCTGGCCCTGACCTTCCTGCTACCCTACTCCAAAGCCATCCTGCTCAACACAGCCCATGCGCTGATGGTGATTGCCGCGTTGTCGGTCATTGCGACTATCCGCTGGCGCCAGGGTTACCTGCCCGCCTTCTGGTACATCGCTGCCTGGATGATCATGGTGGTCGGTGCCCTGGCCTATGCCCTGGCGGCCTTCGGCTACCTGGGCGACTACCTGGCCCGCGAGGTCATGATGCAAGCGGCTGTCGGGGGGCAGGTTATCCTGCTGAACTATGCCATGGTGCAACGCTGGCGCCTGCTGAATCAGAAGTTGCTGGATATTGAGCACCAAGCACGCACAGAGCTGGAGTTCAAGGTTCACGAGCGCACCGCACAACTGCGCAATACCATGCGGGAACTTGAGCAGGCGAACCGGAAACTGGCGTCCCTCAGCCTGAACGATGCCCTGACCGGACTACACAACCGCCGGCATATGGATAACCTGTTACCGGAACTCTGCCGTGAAGCCCGTCGAACCGGCCAGCCATTGTCGCTGGCGCTGGTTGATGCCGATCATTTCAAGCGGATTAACGACAGCTGGGGCCACGATTTCGGTGACCAATGCCTCAGGCACATCGCGACCTGCCTGAAGAACCAGATCAAGCGACCACGGGATGTCGCGGTCCGTTTTGGTGGTGAGGAATTTGCCCTGCTGCTACCCGGTACAGACGCCACCGGCGCTTCCAAGTTGTGCCAGGATATTCTTGAGGCGGTGCGGGACTCTCGCATTACCGCTCCCGATGGTACAGCCGTCAGCCTCACCGTTAGCGCAGGCATCGCGGAACTGGGCGTCGAAGAGCAGCCAGACAGCCTGTTCCGACGCGCCGATGAAGCCCTCTATGCCTCCAAAGCCGCCGGCCGGGACGCAATTACCCTTGCTCAACACAGCTCCGAGCCCGCCAGCAACTCCTGAACAAATCGGCCGGTTTCGCCAGCCGCCTGCTCGATAAGGGTTGCCTGGCTGCCGGGATGCTTTGCCGGTGTCTGAAAGTCATGGTTTCCGCCATCCAACCAGCACAGCCGGGAAAGCCCCGGCATCTCACCCTGGGCCGCTACCTCCTCCAGCTTGCCGAAAGGGTCCCGGGTTCCTTGTACAATCATCATCGGGCAGCCAACGGTCGAAAAATGATCAATACGCCACCGATCTGGCTTGCCCGGGGGATGGAAAGGGTAGCCATAGCAGATAACCCCGGCAATACCCGGAGCATGTTCACTGGCCAACATTGAGGCCACCCGACCACCCATCGACTTGCCTCCAACCAGCATCAGGCAGTCCTCACTCACCTCATCTCGCACCCGTGCCACTTCGGCCCGGAATGAATCCAGCAACACAGGCATTCGGTCCGGTGGCCGCTTGCGGCCGTCTTCCCGCCGCCGAACCATATACGGAAACTCAAACCTGACCGTTGCAATCCCCTGCCGATCCAAAGCGTCAGATAGTTGCTCCATGAAAGGAGAGTCCATGGGCGCGCCGGCCCCATGGGCCAGCAACATGACACTTTTGGCCCCTTTACCGTAACCTTTGGTCTTAATCCGGTTCACAACATTCAACTCCTCGCTGTCAGCGGGTATCATTAGCGACCGAGCGGAAACCTTCAAGGCGCTTTTGTAACGCGGTTCAAGCCTTGCAAACTGTTGGCCAAACTGCTGATTCCAGCGGATTTGACGAATGTCAGGAGTTGACCTGAATCATTGCAAAGGCCTAATGGTTTCTCCATACTTGCGCCCGCATATTTCCCCATCCTAAACCCATTGGTAAGGCTATGAGCACAGTAAATGCAAACCTGACATACAACTACAAGGTGGTGAGACAATTCGCCATCATGACAGTGGTATGGGGTATTGTAGGCATGGCTCTGGGTGTGCTGATTGCAGCACAGCTGGTTTGGCCATCCCTCAACCTCGATCTGCCCTGGACTCACTTCGGTCGCCTGCGGCCGCTGCACACCAACGCCGTCATCTTCGGCTTTGGTGGAAGTGCCCTGTTTGCTACCTCTTACTACGTAGTACAGCGGACCTGTCAGGCCCGCCTGTTCTCCGATGGTATGGCAGCGTTCACATTCTGGGGCTGGCAGGCGATCATTGTATCGGCCGCCATTACCTTGCCACTGGGCATCACGTCTTCCAAGGAATACGCAGAGCTGGAATGGCCGATTGATATCGCCATTGCCATCGTGTGGGTAACCTACGCTCTGGTGTTCTTCGGCACCGTGATGAAGCGCAGCACACCGCACATCTATGTGGCCAACTGGTTCTACGGCGCATTCATCATTACCGTGGCAGTTCTGCACATCGGTAACAACATGGCCCTGCCAGCTACCGCCTGGAAATCCTACTCGGCGTACGCGGGTGTCACTGACGCCATGATGCAATGGTGGTACGGCCACAACGCCGTTGGCTTCTTCCTGACCGCCGGCTTCCTGGGCATGATGTACTATTTCGTACCCAAGCAGGCGAACCGTCCGGTTTATTCCTACCGCTTGTCGATCGTGCACTTCTGGGCGCTGATCACCACCTATGTGTGGGCCGGCGGCCACCACCTGCACTACTCTGCCCTGCCTGACTGGGCACAGACTGCGGGCATGGTGATGTCCCTGATCCTGCTGGCTCCGTCCTGGGGCGGCATGATCAATGGCATGATGACCCTGTCTGGCGCCTGGCACAAACTGCGCACCGATCCAATCCTGCGGTTCCTGGTGGTCTCCCTGTCCTTCTATGGCATGTCCACCTTCGAAGGCCCGATGATGTCCATCAAGACCGTTAACGCACTGTCCCACAACACTGACTGGACCATCGGCCACGTGCACTCCGGTGCCCTCGGCTGGGTAGCCATGATCAGTATCGGCGCCGTCTATCACCTGGTTCCGAAACTCTGGGGCGTGCAAGCCATGTACAGCACCGCACTGATCAACGTTCACTTCTGGCTGGCTACTGTTGGTACCGTCCTGTACATCGTTGCCATGTGGGTTAACGGCATCATGCAGGGCCTGATGTGGCGCGCAGTTAACGAAGACGGCACTCTGACCTACAGCTTCGTTGAATCTCTGGAAGCGTCCTACCCCGGCTATTTCGTCCGGTTTATTGGTGGCGCCATCTTCCTGGCCGGCATGCTGATCATGGCTTACAACGTGTACATGACCGTACGCCAGAAAGAAGCCGCAGCACAGGACAACGCTGCCGTTCAAGCGGCGTAAGGGGAGAGACCAGATGAGACACGAAATAGTAGAAAAGAACCTTGGCCTGATGATCGTCCTGATTGTGGTGGTCATCAGCGGCGGCTTTCTGGCCGAAGTAGTGCCCCTGTTCTTCCAGAAGGATGTGAACCAGCCAGTAGATGGTCTGGAACCGCTGTCCGCATTGGAACTGGAAGGCCGGGACATCTATATCCGCGAAGGCTGCCACGTGTGCCATACCCAGCAGATTCGCCCGTTCCGGGCTGAAACCGAGCGTTATGGCCACTACTCCGTGGCGGGCGAGTTTGTTTATGACCGCCCGTTCCTGTGGGGTTCCAAGCGCACTGGTCCTGACCTTGCCCGCGTGGGTGGCCGTTACTCCGATGCCTGGCAGCGCCAGCATCTGTACGATCCGCGCAGCGTGGTGCCTGAGTCCAACATGCCGGCTTTCCCCTGGCTGTTTGATAACCGTGTGAAGCACACCACCATCGAAGCTCGAATGAGAACACTGCAGACCCTCGGCGTGCCTTATACCGACGAGCAGGTAGCAAGTGCTGCCTCAGACATCGAAGGCAAGTTCGAAATCGAAGCACTGGTCGCATACCTGCAACAGCTGGGTACTGTGATTTCAGACAAACGGTGATCCCATGGATATTAATGAGTTACGCGGCATACACTCGCTGGTAATCATGGCGATTTTTCTCGGCATCATTTGGTGGGCGTTCAGCGCCCACCGAAAGAAGGCAAATGAAGAAGCCTCAAAGCTGCCCTTCTCCGATGATGACGATGAAGTAGCCAAGCGTACGCTCGAACAGGAAAAAACGGAGAAGAAACAATGAGTACCTTCTGGAGCATCTGGATCAGCGTGATCGTGCTCGGTACCATCTTCGGCTGCTGGTGGCTGCTTTGGGCCACCCGCAAAAGCCAGACGACCGATACCGAAACCGACCGCACAATGGGCCATTCCTTCGATGGCATCGAGGAATACGACAACCCGCTGCCAAAGTGGTGGTTTTACCTGTTCATCGCAACCTGTGTGTTTGCACTGGGATACCTGGCTCTCTATCCGGGCCTGGGTAACTTCAAGGGCATTCTGGGTTGGACCTCTGCCAACCAGTGGGAGGCGGAAGTAGCCAAAGCCGATGCCAGGTACGGTGAAATCTACGCCCAGTTTGGCGACACCCCGATCCCGGAGCTGGCGCAGAACGAAGATGCCATGAAAATTGGCCAGCGTTTGTATGCCAACAACTGTTCGGTGTGCCACGGTACTGCCGCTCGCGGCCAGGTGGGCTTCCCCAACCTGACCGACGACGACTGGCTGTGGGGCGGTGAGCCTGACCAGATCTGGCACAGCATTGCCAAAGGTCGTCAGGGCAACATGCCGGCCAAGGGTGTCATGCCCAACATGACCAGCCAGCAGGTTGATCAGGTGGTTAATTTTGTACTCAGCTACAGTGGTCGTGAGCGGGATGCCGAGGCTGCAAAAGCGGGTGAAGCTGTTTACCAGCAAGCCTGTGCGGCTTGTCACGGCGCCGATGGAACCGGCATGACCGCCATGGGGGCACCTAACCTGACCGACAACATCTGGCTGTACGGCTCTACCTACGAGTGGATCCGGGAGACCGTCGAACACGGTCGCCAGAACGAGATGCCAGCTCAGGAAGGCCGTCTGACCGACGATCAGATCCAGATCCTGGCAGCCTACGTTTACAGCCTGTCAAACTGAGCCAGACCGGCCGGGCATTCCCCGGCCCGGTCTTCTCAACCCTGCACCTGCCTCGCGGGTGCAGGCTTGAGAAGATCAGCTGACCCTCGAGGCCCGCTCCCAGCACGACACCTTTCGGGAGATACCCATGAGCAATGAAATTCCGGTCACCCAGGTAGACCCTTCCTCCGAGCCTCCCAATAAAAACAACAAGCCGGAAACCGTCGATCTCTACGCCAGCCGTAAGAAGATTTACGTCAAGGAAGTGAAAGGCACGTTCCAGAAGATCCGCAACGTCAGCCTGACGCTGCTCATGGGCATGTACTTTCTATTTGTGTGGCTAACCCTCAATGGCCAGCCGCTGATTCACTTCGATCTGCCGGCACGGGAATTCCACCTGTATGGCGTAACCTTCTTCCCCAAAGACTTTTTCCTGCTCTCGGGCATGCTGATTATCTGTGCCTTTGGCCTGTTCTTCATTACCACCCTGTTTGGCCGGGTCTGGTGCGGCTATACCTGCCCCCAGACCGTCTGGACCTTCATCTTCATGTGGATCGAGGAGAAAGTTGAGGGTAGCCGCAACAAGCGCATGAAGCTCGACAAAGCCCCCAACTCAACGGAAAAGGTCACCAAGAAAACCATCAAACACAGCTTGTGGCTGTTTGTCGCTCTGGCAACGGGCCTTACCTTTGTAGGTTATTTCTACCCGATCCGGGAACTGATCGTTGATCTGTTCACCCTTCAGGCCAATGGCTGGGCCTATTTCTGGGTAGCCTTCTTCACTGTCGCCACCTACCTGAACGCAGGCTGGATGCGCGAGCAGGTGTGCCTGTACATGTGCCCCTATGCCCGTTTCCAGTCTGTCATGTTCGACCCGAACACCCGGATTGTCTCCTATGACCCAAACCGGGGTGAGCCCCGCGGTGGCCGCAAGAAAAGCGTCAATCCCGCAGACGTCGGCCTGGGTGACTGCATTGACTGCGGCCAGTGCGTGCAGGTATGCCCCACAGGTATCGATATCCGCGATGGCTTGCAGTATGAATGCATTGGCTGCGCGCTGTGTATTGACGCCTGCGATGAAGTGATGGAAAAAATGGATTACCCCAAAGGGCTTATCCGATACACCACCGAGAACGAGCTGGAAGGCAAAACCTCCAAGCTTCTTCGGCCAAGGACCTTTGGCTACGGTGCGGTTCTGACCCTGATGATCGGAGCGATCATTTTCACTCTGGTCACGCGGGTACCGGCCAAAATGGACGTACTGCGTGACCGTGGCGCGCTTTTCAGCTTCAACGGCGAAGGTCACGTTGAGAACTCGTACACGATAAAAATCCAGAACATGTCGGAGGTTCCCCAGACCTTCAACCTGTCGGTTGAGGGGCTTGAGGGCATCCGGATTCTGACAACAACCAACGTCACAGTTGCCAGCGCTGAAATCCGCTCGCTGCCGACTGTCGTGGATGTTCCGCCAGAATCTATCCCGGACACCAATAACACCATCCGTTTCTATGCGGAGTCCGAAACAGATCCATCACTTATTCTGGAAACTGAAAGCCGTTTTGTTGGTCCAAGGCCGCGATAGAATATCGCAAGCCGCAGACCCGATACACTGACAAGAGTTGATAGCGTAATGACTGACAACACCCCCGTGGCACCCTGGTATCGCCAACCCTGGTTCTGGTTTTTGACGATATTTCCGATCGCTGCAATTATTTCCGGTATCACCATACTGACGGTGGGTAGCATTCTTTCTCCTTCCATGGTGACAGATGACTACTCCCGTGAAGGGCGCGGCATCAATATGGCCATCGCACGGGACCAGAAAGCCCTGGATCTGGGTCTGAAAGGCGGACTGACCGTTGACGAACGCTCTGCACGCCTGACGCTGGAAACCAAAGAAGGCGCAGCAGACTACCCGTATCTGGTTCTCAACCTTTACCACCCGACCATGTCGGAGCGAGATCGCACCATCCAGTTTCGTCGAATGGCCGCCGGAGAGTACACCGGTAACTTGATCGAAGATATGGACGGCCGCTGGTACTACGACCTGCAGGGCCCAGACAACGACTGGCGTGTAAAAGGCGAATTCTGGCTGCCAGCGTCCGACAAAATCGCCCTGAAAGCGACCAGTCCTACCCAGGGGTGAGTGCCCTGAAGTGCTTCCATTGCGGTGAGCCAGCGGACGGCCACCCGCCGATAACCCTGGAACTTGACGGCGAAACCCGACCCTTCTGTTGCCAGGGTTGCAAGGCTGTGTGCGAAACCATTCATAACGAAGGGCTCACAGGCTTCTATCAGTTTCGAACAGAACCCGCCGTCACCCCGCGGGAGCTGACCCGTTCAGAAACCGATCGCCTGAAGGAGCTGGACCATCCGCTGGTCCAGAAATCCTTCGTTGTCCCGGTAAAAGGCGGGCAGGAAGCGAACCTGCTGATCAGCGGCATCACCTGCGCGGCCTGTATCTGGTTGCTGGAGAACCACCTCAAACAACACCCCGGCGTTCAGGCTTTCTCGATTAATCACAGTACCCAGAGAGCGCGCCTGGTGTGGGCACAGGATCACACTCGCCTCAGCGATCTGCTGATTGCCATCCACCAGCTTGGCTATACCGCTCGCCCCTACCAGGCCGACGAAGCCGAGCAGACCCTGAAAGCCGAGCACCGCACCATGCTCATCCGGCTGTTAGTTGCCGGCGCCGGTTCGTTCCAGACCATGATGCTGGCGTTCCCGCTCTATTTTGAGCTGATCAGTGAGTTATCTCCGGAATACGTCAGCTTCTTTCGGTGGTTCAGCCTGATCGTGGCAACGCCAGTGTTGCTGTACAGTGCGCGACCGTTTTTCGAGAACGCCTGGCGCGACCTGACCACCCGCCATCTGACCATGGATGTGCCCGTGGCCATTGCTATCGGCCTCGCCTATGTGGCCAGTGCCTGGGTCACTGTGTTCGGTGGCGAAGAGGTGTATTTCGAATCCGTATGCATGTTTACCTTTTTCCTTCTGCTGGGGCGCTACGTGGAAGTCCAGGCCCGCTACCGCGCGGGCCTGACAGGCGGTGCCCTGGCGGGATTTCAGCCAACCGTCGCCGCCATGGTACGGGATGGCGAGACAGATCTGGTGCCGGCCCACGAAGTCAAAGCTGGTGATATTATCCGTGTACGCCCGGGCGAGACACTGCCGGTGGACGGAGAGATTGTGTCTGGTGAATCTACCCTCAACGAAGCCGCCCTGACCGGCGAATACCTGCCTGAATCCCGGGGGCCCGGCGATACCGTTCATGCCGGTAGCATCAACGGCGAGAATCCGCTGGATATCCGGGTGGTCAAAGCCGGTGCGGAAACCCGGCTTTCCGGAATCCTGCGGATACTGGACCGGGTTCAGTCGGAGAAGCCTCCGGTGGCGCGCCTGGCAGATCGCATCGCTGGCAAGTTTATTCGCCAGGTACTGATACTGACGCCCCTTGTCTGGGGCGGCTGGGTTCTCGCCGGCGCCGGCAACGCCTTCGACATCGCCTTGTCCGTGCTGGTGGTTACCTGCCCCTGCGCCCTCTCTCTCGCAACACCAACGGCACTCACCTCAGCCACCATGCGTTTGCGAAAACTCGGCTTCCTGCCGACCAAAGGCCACACACTGGAATCCCTGTACAGCATCGACACCGTGGTGTTCGATAAAACCGGCACCTTGACTCGTGGCGAGCTGACCCTGACTGGTAGCCAGACCTTCGGTGACATGGACCAAGCCAGCTGTCAGAAACTGGCAGCCGGCCTGGAAAAACACTCCGAACATCCGATCGCCAGAGTTTTTCACGAATGTGCATCGGTGGCCGTGGAGAATGTGAACAACCATCTGGGCGGAGGTTTGTCTGGTACTTTTAATGGCAAGCCCGTGTTTATCGGTCACAAGGCGTTCGTTGAGCAACACACTTCCGCTCCGCCCCCCCATGCGGACATTGCTTCTGGCATGGAAATCTGGCTCGCTACCGCCGATCAATGGCTTGCCAGCTTCCAACTGGATGATCAAATCCGCGAAGATGCCGGGCAAGCCATCAAGGCACTCAATCAAGCCGGAATACGGTCCCTGCTCCTCAGTGGTGATCGATCGGCCCATGTCCAGCAGGTTGCTGAGACACTGGGTATAAAAACGGCGATTGGCGAAGCCTCACCGGAACAGAAGTTGGCGGTGCTCGATCAGCTTCGCGATGAAGGTCACAAGGTAATGATGGTGGGCGATGGCCTGAACGACCTCCCCTCCATGGCCGGTGCGGGTATCTCGGTCGCCATGGGCACCGCCGCCGACCTGACCCAGCTAAAAGCCGATGCGGTGCTGATGAATGGTCAGCTGATGCAACTGCTCCAGGCCATCAAGGCAAGCCAGCAGACCCGCAGGATCATTCGGCAGAACATGCTCTGGGCGCTTGCCTACAACGTCGCCGCCCTGCCCCTCGCAGCAGCAGGCCTGGTCACCCCATGGATGGCGGCCATCGGTATGTCGGCCAGCTCTCTTTTGGTCGTGCTTAATGCCTTGCGGCTTGGCACATCCTCAAAGAGGTCCGGCCAGGAACCTGATACAGTTGGCTCTCATGCTACGGCTTGATACCGTAATCATCTACTTATCGTTTAGGAGCGCATCGTGCAGATAGTCATGTTCCTGGTCCCCCTGATGCTGGTTCTGGTGGCACTGGGGGTCGTGCTGTTTTCCTGGGCGGTGAAGAACGGCCAATACGATGATCTGGAAGGCCCTGCGCACCGGATTCTCTATGACGACGACAAAGACATGATTCCTGACGAAGCTCGTCAGGATAAAGTCCGCCCAGACGAAAACGACCCCGAGCCTTCTTCGAAACAGAGCGACCCGGAAGACAAAGCCTGAATGCATCCTGAACTCTACCTAAGTTACTCCAGTGCGTTTCTGATCGGGCTGCTGGGGAGCACCCATTGTCTGGGGATGTGCGGTGGGATCAGTGCCTCGCTGTCGATGACCCTGCCGGTGGGCAAAGGGTTCAGGCTGCGCCAGACCATGATGTTGCTGGCCTTCAATCTGGGCCGGGTTGGAAGCTACGCGCTGATTGCCGCCTTGATTGCCATTTTCAGTACCAGCGCCGCGGGCCAGTGGCGCTGGGCAGCCCTGTTGTTGATGACCCTGGCAGGGCTGCTACTGATCTTTATGGGGCTGTCGATGGGCCAGTGGTGGCAGGGAATCCGCTTTGTTGAGAAAGTAGGGGCCCCGGTGTGGAAACGCTTGGCCCCGCTGACCCGCCGCTTTATTCCCGTCAACAATCCCGGCCAGGCCTTGGCCCTGGGTGCGCTTTGGGGCTGGTTACCCTGTGGTCTTGTTTATAGCACCCTGGGCTGGGCAGCCCTGCAACCCACGATTGGCGCTGCCGCTCTGACCATGCTGTTCTTCGGTCTTGGCACCCTGCCATCTATGCTGGCCACCGGTTACGCCGCCAACTGGATTCGCAACCTTCAGGGCAACCGGGGGTTCCGCAGAATCAGTGGAGCGCTGCTCATCCTGTTCGGATTATGGACGCTTCCGTTCCAGGCCTTGATGCACTGAGCCGACCCTCAGAGATTCAGCACATCCAGGCGGCCGTAGTCCGGCTCAGGGCTGGCTGGCTGCACCGCCTGGCGCTTGCCCCCCAACCGTTTGCCTTCCTTGAAATCGTATAGATTCGGATCAGCCAGGTGTGAAGGCTCCACATTGCACAAAGCCCGAAACATGGTTTCCAGGCGGCCCGGATGCTGCTTGTCCCAGGTCTGGAACATGTCCTTGATCACCTGGCGCTGAAGGTTCTCCTGGGAGCCGCACAGGTTACACGGAATAATGGGGTATTCTCGCAGTGAGGCGTATCGGGCAATGTCTTTCTCGCGGGCATAGGCCAGCGGACGAATCACGGTATTGCGGCCGTCATCACTGTGCAAGACCGGCGGCATGGACTTGAGTTTGCCCCCGTAAAACATGTTCAGGAACAGGGTTTCGAGCATATCGTCCCGGTGATGGCCCAACGCAATCTTGGTGACACCGTGCTCTTCCGCAAAATTATAGAGAATTCCCCGGCGCAAGCGTGAACACAGTCCGCAAGTGGTCTTCCCTTCAGGAACTTTTTCCTTAACAATACTGTAGGTATCTTTTTCGATGATGTGATACTCGATACCAAGCGACTTCAGGTATTCCGGGAGCACATGCTCGGGAAAACCCGGTTGTTTCTGGTCAAGGTTCACAGCAATCAGTTCGAAGTCGACCGGCGCGCTTTTCTGAAGGTTCAGCAGGATATCCAGCATGGCGTAGGAATCCTTGCCACCTGACAGGCAGCACATGACCTTGTCGCCGGCTTCGATCATCGAAAAATCGGCAATGGCCTGCCCGACTTCCCGGCGCAGGCGTTTCTGCAGTTTGTTCAGTTCCAGTTTCTGGCGACGATCCTGCTCAGAAACAGCGGTCAGTTCGGGATTGGCGGTCATTGCTTGGGACATACTCTCGCACGTTCACAGGATAAGTGAGCGGGCAATTATACGCGTCACAAAGTATCAGGGACAGGATAGCAACATGGATATGTTGAAATTGAGCGACGACGTTGGCGGAAAACGGGCAATGAACCGGATCCGCAACCGCAATGCCATACTGGTCGCGGCCAGGGAATGCTTTCGCGAAAATGGCTACGATAACTCCACCATCCGTGACATGGTCCGCAGAACCGGCCTGGCGGCGGGTACCTTCTACAATTACTTCTCCAGCAAACAGGACATCTTTGCCGCACTTCTGACGGATTTCCTGAGTCACCTTAATGAAGATATGAGCCGCTACCGCCGGTCCGCCAGCTCAACCCGCGACTTTATCTACTACGCCTACCTGGCACTCTATTCCGCCACCGCCAGAGACCCGGCGATCTATGAACTGGCACACCAGAACCAACGCGCCTTGCGGGATCTTTTCGGCTCAGACATTCTTGGCCTGGCCATGTTATCACTGGAAGAAGACGTGCGTGACGCCATCACCAGGGGCCTGCTGCCGGATCTCGACCCGGAGTACCTGTGCGCAGCTTTCTTCGGTGTTGCCTATGACATCAGTACAGTGGTGGCCAGGCGCGCACATCAAGAGCCGGAGCTTGCTCAGCAGGAGGCCGAGAAGGCGGCCCGTTTCTCCACCGAGCTGTTCCTGGGCGGGCTACCCGCCATGGCCGAGCTTTCAAGCCAGGGCTGAGTCGCATACCATGGAGTCATGATGACTTCCCCAGACGTGACCGCAACAGAACCGGATACCACTGTCGCCAGCTCAGAACTGCGATGGCTGGAGCAACACACTGAGCACTTGCTGGTGGCGGTCGAGCATGAGCTACGCCAGGTGGGGCCAGGCGGATTAAGTGAGCTGGAGCTGATCAAGGCGCTTCAGGCAGAACCCTGGGCGCTGATTGGCAGCGTCAATTACCACGAACCGGATCAGCTCTACCCGGTGCATTTTCTGCTCTTTCACGTACTCTACCGACTGCGGGACCAACTGGCTCCCGGTGGGGAGTCGCTGCTGATTTCACCGTTGCGCCTGACCATTACCCAACAGCAAACCGTTGCTGGTGATGGATTGCCGGGGGAAGAAGACAAACTCAGGGCGTTCTATCTGGATCTGTCCCAGTATCATATGCCCGAAGCAACCATCCACCAGATGATGGATAACTTCTGGCGTGGGCAGTGCCGCACACGGCCAGACCTGCCGGCGGTATCAGAGGCCGCCGGAACACTCGGTTTTACCGAACTGCCTGAACACTTCTCCCCGATCAAACAGCGGTTTCGCAAGCTGGTGATGCAGGCTCACCCCGACCGGGGCGGCAATACCGAAGCAGTCCAGAAACTTAATGAGGCCTTTTCGGTCTTGAAAGCACACTACGCATAATCCATTTAACCGATATTCAGGACAGACGACGATCATGATCAAATGGTTTACGTTCCTTATGATGATCACCGCCCTCTCCATGGCGGGCGCCAGCGCAAAAGCGGATCTGGTGGTTCTGCAATACCATCACGTGGACGACAGTACGCCGGCATCAACCAGTACCTCCCGGTCACTGTTTGAAGCCCAGCTGCAGATGATCGCAGACCTGGAACTGGAGGTGGTGCCGCTTCTGGAAGGTACCCGGCAGGCATTGGCCGGCGATCTGGATAGCCGCCAGCAGATTGCCATCACGTTTGACGATGCCTATGAATCCGTCTATAGCGCAGCGGCTCCCCTTCTCGAACGTTTCGATATGCCCTATACGATTTTCGTGAATACTGATGCCATCGGCTCAAGGGGCTACATGACGTGGGACGAACTCAGGGAACTGGGTAGCCATGAAAGCGTAACCATTGCCAACCACAGCACAGACCATGGGCACCTGGCACGCAAGATCGATGAACCCGAAGCCGTGTGGATAGAACGGGTAACCCGCAGCCTGGATGTTGCCCAGAAGGTTCTCAAGGAAAGACTGAACGTTGAAGAGCCGATGTTTGCCTATCCTTACGGCGAGTATGACGAAGCCCTGGAAGCCAAACTAGCGGAGCGAGGCTGGTACGGCTACGGGCAGCAATCCGGTGCCATTGGCCGTTGGTCACACGAGACACGCCTGCCCAGGTTCCCCATGGCCAACCCATACGGCCAGCTTGGTAGCCTGAAAGACAAGCTATTGAGCAAAGGCTTCCCCGCCCCCGCCAAAGACCTGCCAGACGGTATTCTGGATAAAAACCCGCCCCTACTGACCTTCCCACTGGGCGACAAACTGGATGCCAACCGGCTCACCTGCTTTGCCACCGGCCAGGGCCGGATCGACTTCGACGTGGTTGACGGCGTCGTCCGGGTTCAGGCTCCCAAAGCCGGGCAAAGCCGGCGCTTCCGCTACAACTGCACCCACCCCGCCGGCCAGGGCAGCTTCTATTGGTTGTCACAACAATGGCTGGACCGGTCGAAACCCGAAGACTGAGCGGTTAATCTTCGAAGGTGGCGATACCGAACTCCCCAAACCGGACGTGCGGTATCGCCTTCGGACCCTGTCGGGTCTCAACAACGGTTTGAGCCTGCAAATCCTGCTCACGGGTATAAAGCAGCAGCCAACGCTCGCCCTGGCCCGGGAATACCGGCACCCAGGCTTCCAGATATCCTCGTTTGCGCCAGGTCTCAGGTGAGTAATCCATGACCAGATCGGTCACCAACCGGATTGGGCGCAAATCCTCGTCAAGAAACGCCAGGCTTGGAATAACAAGACCGTTGTGGTGATAACTACGTATTCGGGCGACAAAGGCCTCTACAGAGGACCGCGCTGGCAGGGCGATCAACTGGAACGGAGATCGGCCGGTGTCAAAATCATGCTCCGGTGACGACGCTTCAAGCCGGACAGCAAACTCACGCCCGCCCTGCCAGGTCTGGCTGGAGCGGGATGTCAAGCTGTCACAACACTGGCGACTGAATGCATCAAACTCACTTTCAGGCTCCTGCTCGATGCCCAGTATGGCAAAGGCATCGGGATCGTAACCCTCCACCGGTTCGGCATAGCGGCCTTCACTCGGGTGATAAACGCTGGCCGGGCTCAGTTCCACTGGGGCGGCAATCAGGCCCTTCTCAACGTCGCTACGGGTGTCGGGCGTAAAATAGCTGACACGCACATTGCCGTCGGCATCCCGCCAGGTGAAATAGGGTTGTCGCTGACCCGGCCGAAGATTGCCGGCTTTGTTGAGTTCATCGCCATCGGGATAGCTGTCGAGGGTGTATTCTTCATCCGGCTCAAGCGCTGGTTCCTCCCGCTCGGCGGGGCGCCGGGCGCCCTCCGCCTGCGAAGATGTCGGCCTGGCTTCTGCGTCCGGAATGCGGGTGTACTGAACACGCCCCTGCTCATCCACCCATGAGA
Source organism: Marinobacter excellens LAMA 842 (assembly GCF_001574445.1). NCBI lineage: Bacteria > Pseudomonadati > Pseudomonadota > Gammaproteobacteria > Pseudomonadales > Marinobacteraceae > Marinobacter > Marinobacter excellens. The sequence continues at coordinate 72,268 of NZ_LOCO01000002.1, read as the reverse complement.
AATAGCCCTCCCGCTCCCCTGCGGGTGTTCCAGACGATTGGCACCCCATCATCACCATCGCTGCCATGAATGCCGTCAGGCATCTCAATTGAGCCGTTGTCATACCCGTTTCCCGCCAGCAACAATCAGAACTTGGTCCGGAAGCTCAGCCCCGCCATGACCACCCGCAACGAGGTTTTGATATCCAGCCCGGCATAGGGGTTATAGATGATATTGGTGATGTTGTCACAGTTCACGTTGCAGCTGGTATTGGCCGGAATGGTTTCAATGGACTGCAGGTAGGACAGGTTCATATCGATCTCGGTGTTTTTGTCCCACTTGTACCCCATCCCGATGCTGTAGAGATTGGCGCCACCGAACGGTGCCATGATCGATCGCTGGTCATCGGGAATGACTGAGTCTCGAATCTCGACACCGGCCCGTAGATCCAGTCGTGATGACGCATGGAACTCAGCACCAAACGCCCAGTTCCACTGACTCTTGAAGCCCAGCGGCAGTCGGAGAGTGTTTGGCGTTGCATTGTCGGGCGACAGAATCCGCGCCGCGTTCAGGAATTCCAGATTTCGGTCAAAGCGGAACACGAAGGCATCCCACTGGGCGTAGTCTGTCCAACCCACATCAGCATTCAACGTCAGTTTGGGGTGAACATCGACACTGATACCGGTCTGGAAATGCTGTGGGTAGACCAGATCCATGCTGACATTACCCGCTTCCCGGGGTGCCCCAGACGGCAGGCTCAGGATGGCAGAGGTAATAGCCCCCAATACCGAACCGTTAACACTCTGCCAGAAACCGGACCAGTCGTCGGTGTACTGGATCTCGAACGTCCCTTTGAGGTTCATGTCCGCTTCAGAGGTATAGCTTGCCCCCCAGCGAAACCAGTCGTTCGGCTCCCAGAGCACCCCCAGGGTGTAGGTTGGCGATATGGTTTCCTGAACATTGATGCTCAAAGCACCAATATCATCCCAGGGGCCCACGTTACCGCCACACAGGGCCAGCCAGGGCTGCAGGGGCTCATCGCCACTCTCACAGTTGAACGCATCCTGAAGCACTTCCGCAACACCCAACAACATGTTGGGCGCCCGCATATACTGATCGGCGGCAATACCCATGTGTGACAGGTGAATACCCGCACCCACCGACCACTGGTCATTGATTTCATAACCAACGCTTGGCGACAGATAGGTGGTGCGCTGCAAAGCCGTGGCCTGGGGTTGGTAACGGCCCGGATCATCCTTGTCCCGATAGAAACCTGCAGCCAGCGGCAGGTAGAAAGCGTTGGCAAAGGTCAGTTTTGACCCCGGAGGATTGATGCTGATGCCAGCTGACGGCGCAACCGCAGGGCCCGGTGGCGCTTTCAGAATCCCGAACCCCGGAACGTAGAGTGCAACATTGTTGGTATGACTGTGGGTATTGGCCACGGGATCCCGCTGTTTTCCCGTGTTCGGGTCGATTTCAAGTCCGTCGATACCGAAGATTTCATAACCATCCGGAGCAATAAAGTCGGCATCGATGTCCAGGTAAACACTCAGGAGGTTTACCTCAAGTTGCCGGTCTTTCAGTTTGGTCAGGCCCGCCGGATTATAATGGATGGCCATGACACCGGGTGGATCCGCTGTCACGGCATTGCCCAGCGCCAACGCCTTGGGATGGATGGTGAGATTCTGGGCAAGCTGCGCCTGTGCTCCACATGAGAGTGTCGCGGCGATGACGGCCCCCAGAAGCTGCTTTGTTTGGCTGAAATGTGCCATGAAATTCGTCCCTTCCCTTAAATCGTCTGCAGCTCCAATCACTCTTTGAGGCCGGAGAAATTAATGGGCAGGGATATACCCAGGGAGAAATCCGGAGCATCTTCGGTCAGCCCAATGCCCAGGCTGGTGTTGACGATGGTGGTGTCACTCACCCGGGTACCCAGAGACATGCTCAGAAAGCCGGTCATCTGGTCTTGTGCAACGGCTTGATCGCCATTGCGGAACGTGAGCACAGTTTCATCGCTGTAACTGAGCTGGGCGGAAATGCTCAGGGAAATATCGTAAGACAGCGAGTAGGCAAAACCGGCAGAACCGGACAACCCGAAGCCGGGCTCAACCTTGGTCAGCAGGCGAGCGCCCCGGACCTGCTCCAGACCATCCTCTTCAATGTTGTAGGTAGCACTGACCGAGCCGAAGACCACCACCGGGTCCAACACCTTCGACATACTGAGGCCGCCGCCGATGGAGTAATATCCGCTGCCCGTGGACAGCTGCTCCTTGATGTCAATTTCATAGGGGCTGACACCGGTTTTCGAGGTCAGCGTTCCAAAGAAGGTGGTCGATACCTTGCCCGGCACGTAAGCGAACGGCTGCCAGCGGCCGGTAAAAGAGATGTCGCCGAAGTCATACACGGACAATTCGTCCTCGGTGTCGTATTTCACCACCAGGGGAATACGCGTGCCGATGGTCAGGTTATCCAGCAGGCCGTAGTCGTATGAGAAAGCGTTGGTGAAGTTGTGCGTGGCTGTGGGCACAACATCAAGATTCCTGACCGAACCATTGGTAATGGCTAGATCGAGACGCTGGTCACCGGTGTAGGAGTAGTCAAAGGAATAGTTCAGGGAGTGAGTGCCCTTTTTCTGCAGCGAATAGTTCTTTTCCGCCGCCTGGAACACTTCCTCCAACTGCCTTGTGGCATCCTCATCGCCTTCCTGACGGGCCAGCGCTTCCCGCGCCTGATCAACATTGCCATCCTGCGCCACTGACATGGCCGGAAGCAGACCCGAGGCGGAAACAAGGATAAAGCCTCGCACTAACCAACGATTCATCCTGACTCCCTACTTTTATTGGTTTTATTCCTGTTCCGGGCTTACCACCCGAAAAATTAGTTGCGGCGGTAGTACAGCTGTTTTCGAGTATTCTCTACGCTGCCGTCCGGGTTGTTTTTCTGACGTTCGAGCACATTCTGGATACGTCTTTCGGTAGATTCATGGAATACAGGCATTTGCTGTAACGCCAGCAGGGTCATTGTCTGGTCATCCACAAATCGCAGATCTTCTTCTTTGAGTTCAAGGTTATCCAGCGGCTTGTCGCTACCCGGAAAAACGATAAACAGAACGTTGTCGTCCCATTTTTCTTCGAACTGATCGAGCGTGAAGGAGATGTTGCCAACGGCAGGATCCGCCAGGTATACCCGCCCGTCACGAATGGTCCTGAGCACCACAAAATGCTTGAAACCGGCGTGATCGATGGGAACGATGGCGGGGTGGTCCAGCTCCATGAGGTCATCAATCTTGGCCCGGAAGCCACCGGAGGGATAACCCAGGGCAGTGACCAGTCGTTTCATGTCCAACATTGAAAACGCCCGGCGCTGAACAATGCGCTCACTTTCACCGTAGTGGAGCAATCCTTCCATCACCTGACGTTCAGACAGATTTCTGCCCAGATAGAAATTCAGGACGGTTGTCAGTGCCGCACTGCCGCAGCTGTAGTCGTATGCCTGACGCACGATATTACGGAATTTCTGTTCAACCAGAGGCTCAACCCGAACATCAGAACGTAGCAGCGCCGGGCTGGTGTCCACGTTCTGCTGGATAACAATCGTGCCCCGATCAAACGGCTCAACCTCGGTGGCTTCCTGCACCATAGTGAACGTGAGAATGGATCCGGCCAGCACCAGCAGCATCTTGGAAAGTCCCTGTTTTTATTAGACGTGCAACTTATCGGGTTACATGTTGTTACGGTACGATACCGAAATCGCGACTGGCTTAAAGATAACTGTGCCTCAAATCTGTCGCTGCAGAAGGGGCCTGACATGGATGGACTGAGAACTGGTTCAAGGCTCAAGGTAGCCGGCAACACCCGCCTGTTCCCGAAGGTATCGGAAACAGGCAGGTGGGAAGGAAAACCGATGGGCAAGGTACCCCATCAGAGGGTAAAGACAATCCCGAGTAGCAGGTAGCTGAGCAGGGTAACAACGATGATGCCGATAATGTTCAGGGCAAAGCCGGCACGAATCATATCGGCAATTCGCATATGGCCACTGGAAAACACAATCGCGTTGGGCGGAGTCGCTACCGGCATCATAAAGGCACAACTGGCCGCGATGGCCGCAGGCACCGTCAGCAACAACGGCGACACACCCTGCGACATGGCCAGGGCACCCAACAGGGGCAGGAACGCTGCGGCGGTGGCGGTATTGCTGGTCACTTCCGTCAGAAAAATAATGACGGTAGCCACCAGAACAATCATAACCAGTGTCGGCAACGCCCCGGCAACACCAAGGCTTTGGGCAATCCACTCCGCCAGCCCTGAGCTACTGATAACACCCGCCATGGCCAGACCACCACCGAATAGCAGGAGCACACCCCAGGGCAGCTTGTTGGCCGAATCCCAGTCCAGCACAAACACCCGCTCGGCGGTGTTAACAGGAATAACAAACATGGCAATGGCAGCCGCAATCGCGATACCGGTATCGCTGAGCCACGGCATCAGGTTGGCGGACAACAAAGGCCGGAAAATCCAGGCGGCCGCCGTGACCAGAAACACCAGGGCAACCAGCTTCTCACCCCGGCTCATTGAGCCCAGTTTCGCTAGCTCATTCTGAATCATCTCCCCGCTATCTGCCGAGCCACCAATGCCAAAATCCTTCCGGGTCAGCCACCACCAGGCTAGCACCAGCATGACCACCGACACCGGTACGCCAAGCAACATCCATTGGGCAAAACCCACCGAAATGCCCTGATTTTCGCTCAGGTACGCCGCCAACAAGGCATTGGGCGGTGTCCCAATCAGGGTGGCAATTCCGCCAATACTCGCCGAATAGGCAATGGCTAACAGCAAGGCGGTTGCATAGCGCCGAACACCCTCAGGGTTGGAGCTATCCATCATCGCCACCACAGACAAACCTATGGGCAACATCATGATGGCCGTGGCCGTATTGCTGACCCACATGCTGAGAAATGCGGTGGCCAACATGAACCCGGCCACCTGGCGCTTGGGCTGGTCACCCACGGCCCTGAGCGTGAGCAGAGCTATTCGACGATGCAGGTTCCATCGCTGCATGGCCAGCCCCAGGGTAAAACCACCCAGGAACAGAAAAATGATCGGATTGGCGTAAGGTGACGTCGCCTGACCAATGGATCCCAGCCCCAGGGCCGGGATCAGTACAATCGGCAGTAATGCGGTTGCAGGAATCGGGATGGCTTCGGTTGACCACCAGGTTGCCATCAGCAACATCAGCCCCAATGCCGCCCAAGCTTCCGGACTCATAGTCGCCGGCGCCGGCACCATAAGGGTTATAAGAAGAAACAGGACACCCAGCAAGAAACCGATAACCTGGCTTTTGGGTAACCCCCTGGGTTTGCTCTCAGAAGAGTGCGTTGCTGTCATGTAGTACCACCCTGGTTTGGGACGATGGATTGGCCTGCTCAGTCAGCGGCGCAATTTACACAAACTGTGGTGTAAGGCAACACCTGCAAACGTCTGGGGTCAATCTCCTCACCACACTTCTCGCACTCGTCCCCAAGACCGTTGTTGATACGATCAAGGGCATGGGCAATCTGAACAAGCTCTGCCCGGGTTTCCGCTTCCAGTGAATCCACCACCTCGTCGTTTTGGGTCTGGCTTGCCTGTTCTTCAAAATCCTTGTCAAGCGCTCCGGTCTCCCGACGCTGGTGAGCCTGATAACGCACCAGCCTGGCTTCAAGATCGGCTTTCAGGGTTTCAAGTTCAGATTTGCGATTGCTCATGGCCATCTCCCGGCGGGTTGTTATTGGTCTATACCCTAGAGAATATGCTGAATCCGGGTTTGACGCCTGTCAAAATCGTGTCATTCCCCATACGGTAGACTAGCTGCTCAGTCATCCCATATACAAAGGAGTTGTATTAAATGAGCACAGACCTTTTCGAAAAAGCCAACCGTCTGAACCAAACCCTGTTCGCCCAGTTCAGTAAAGCTACCGAAATGCAGATGGAAGCCTTTCGTCGCTATGCCGACGTTGCCATGGATCAGGCCCGCAAGGTATCCGAAGTACGCGACCTGGATGGCCTGAAGCAGGTGTAGAAAGTGTTCGAGACCGAAGCCACTGAACCAGCTAAAGTGAAAGCCCTGCAGCTACGTGAAAGTTAAGGCAGCGGAGGCCGGTCGTTGCTAAACTGGAGCGGTGATAAAACGCTGATAAAAACAGGATTATCGATGGCGCAGCCGCTCCCCATTTCCCGCATTATGTACAGCGGGCTTTTACTGCAATGTAGTCCTCAAACCAGTATTGCCGACGCAGCGGCGCGAATGTCGGAAAACTCCGTTAGCTCGATCCTGATCGCGGACCAGGATCAGGTGATCGGCATCTGGACAGAACATGATGCCCTGGCACTGGATTTCAGTGACCCCGACCGGTTCAACCAGCCGGTCAGCACGGTGATGAGCTCTCCGGTTCTGACCTTACCCAGCACCATGGACGCCGGCCAGGCAGCCATCAGATTGAGAGACAGCGGCAAGCGACACTTCCTGGTCGTCGATGAAAATGAAGCACCCGTTGGCATCTTGTCCCAGACTGACCTGGCGCTCAATCAGGGGCTGGAACCCTACCTGAAACTCCGGGAAGTCCGGGCCGTGGTTGCCCGGCCACCCTTGTTGGCCAATGGAACCCAATCACTCGCTGAAGTAGCCAGCCAGATGCACCATCACCACGCAGATGCGGTGGTGGTGACTTGTGGCGACGGTGAACTGGGCATCCTGACCGAAAGGGATATGGTGCGTTTTATCGCCCGCCACACCAGCAACACTCCGGTACATGAGCTGGCGACGCGCCCCCTGCTCACCGTCAACGAAGAAGACCCGTTGATCCACGCCCGGGATTTGCTGATTGATCACCGGATACGGCACTTGGCGGTGGTCAACCTGAGTGGTGAAGTGACCGGTCTGATCGGCTACCAGGATATGCTCGCTGGCGCCGAACAGATGTACCTGGATGACCTGCGGGAAGCGCTCGAACAGCGGGACCAGGCGCTGGCAAAGTCCCGCCGTACTCTGCAGCTGGCCGAGAGGGTTATCGAATCCTCGTTCGAAGGCATTATGGTGACCGACAAGGATGTCAGGATCGAATTCGTGAACCCGGCCTTTACCCAACTGACCGGATACAGTCCGGACGAGGTCATCGGGCGCACACCAGAGGTACTATCCTCCGGCCGGCACGATGCGGAGTTCTACAAGCGCATGTGGCAGTCCCTGACAACCCATGGCTACTGGCGCGGTGAGATCTGGAACCGGCGCAAAACCGGCGAGCTTTACCTGGAACTCCTGACCATCACCGCCATCACTGATGATCACGGGCAGACCACGCACTACGCCGGCCTGTTCACCGACATTACCCAGAATCGCAAGAACGAAGAGCAGATCCGCCAGCTCGCCTACTACGACGCACTTACCGGCGTTCCCAACCGGCGACTGCTGGAAGATCGTCTGGAACATGCCATACGCCACGCACACCGAAAAGACATGTTGCTGGCGGTGATGTTTATCGACCTGGACCAGTTCAAAGAGGTAAACGACACCCTTGGCCATGCGGTCGGTGACGAGCTTCTGCTGCAATTTACCACCCGGGTGCGCGATTACCTGCGTGAGGACGACACCCTCGCGCGGCTCGGCGGCGATGAGTTCATTGTGCTGCTGCCGGAACTCGACAAGCTTTCGGACGTCATCCAGGTGGCGGAGCGGCTGATCGAGCTGAACCGAAATCCCTACAGGATCAATAACGACAATATCCAGATCGGCTCCAGCATCGGCATCAGCCTGTATCCGGAAGACGGAACCACGGTGCAAGAGCTACTGCACGGAGCCGACATCGCTATGTATCGGTCCAAGCGGGACGGCCGAAACCAGTACCATCTGTTTAATCCGGACGTCGCAGAGACGGCCTGAGGTCGCCGGGCTGCGACTATCCGTCAGGCAACCTCGGCAGAGACCTGAAACTGTCCCGTCAGCCTCTGCAACTTTGCCGCTGCGGCCTGCGTTCGCTCTGAGCTCGCAGATAGCTGTTCTACCACGCCACGCATGGCCGCCGCACTTTCCGAGACGCCGTGGGTCTGCTGACTTTGCTCGCGATTCGTTTGCTCAATGCTGGCAATGGCCCGAAACAGCTTGCCAACCATATGATGCAAGTCCGAGCTGTCGTCGGCGGCAGCTTCCGCTTTGGCAAGCCGGTTCTCCATTTCCGAAATCCCCTCCTCCATAACGGCCACGGCCCTTTGTGTCTCGTCTTGCACGCCTTGCAGACGCTGGCCAATCTCTTCCGTTGCCTTTGCTGTGCGGCTGGCCAGCTGGCGCACTTCATCCGCGACTACCGCAAATCCGCGGCCTGACTCCCCAGCCCGGGCGGCTTCAATCGCCGCATTCAGGGCAAGCAGGTTGGTCTGGGCTGCAATATCGTTGATGACCAGGGCAGTTTTGCTGATTTCCTCAGTCCGATCGTTGGCAGCCCGGATTCCATCGGCTGAACGAGTGATCACCGTCCGGATACTCCGTGCTTCCTCACTGACCCGGGCAAATTGCGCCTGGGCACGGCTGACCACCGCGTCCATGCCTTCCCGCATTTCCTCAGCGGTCGTTGACGCGTTATTGATTTCTTTTTCCTGAACACCGGCACCGTGCACCATATCGTCGATATGAGCCAACACAGACTGAACCCGCTCATAGGCGCTGCGATTGTGGGTCACCATCTGGTCACTGGCTTGCCGGGAGTCTGCGGCCAGTGTCAACACCTGGCCCACCATGCCATCCAGGCTGTCAATAAAGCTGTTGGTCCAGCGGGCCAGATCCCCGCTCTCATCCCGGCGCGTCCGGCTCAGGTCAATCCTTTGCCGCAAGTTGCCTCCGCCCTCGGCAATGTCACGGATGATATCCCCCATGGCGGACAACTGCTCCGACACCGGTTTGACGGAAGTGGACCGGAAGATCATCACCATGGCGAAAATCGCCAGGGCATTGATCCCGCTTTCGAGCCATACCGACACCCCCAACGTGGACAACGCAACATTCACCAGCCACAGCGCCGCGGCCAGCAAGCCCAAACGACTGGATAACCGCCAGCTGATGGAGCGCCGTCGGTATACCTCTTCCAGATCGCCTTCACACATCATGCCCCAGGTATCAGGCGAACCAGGCATCTGAAAGGTGATGCCCTTGCCAATCACCGGGATGTGTCGATAGTCGGAATAGCCCGGGTACAGCACGTACAGGTTCTCACCATTGGCAATGGTCTCCCTGACACCGGGGTGCAAGCGGCCGGTTGCCGGATCGGTAAACCGGATCTCGAATTCAGTGTGCTCCCGAATACGCACCACGCCAAAGCCGGTTTCTATGCCGTCTTTGAGATTATCGCCGTGGCTGAAGGTGGCATCTTCGAAGCGGGATCGGGACAGCGCCGTTCCCGGCGAGATGGACTTGTCAAAACGACTGTCGATCATGAACAGGTAGTTGTCGCCGGACTCCTCAAAAACGTGTCCGGCCTCACGCTGAATCAGATCGCTCATCACATCATTGGGAATTCGCGCACACACAGCTGCCCGCTGCCCCCCGGCCAACTCGATCGGCTGATAGAACATCAGAGTCACCGCATCGTGAAACCGACTGGTGGTTTTGCCCAACGACGCCGTTACCGGGTCCCGGTAAGGACCATGCAGGAAACGCTCACCCGTTCCCCTCCGGACTGCCTCCGGAGCCAGGTCACGCTTGCCGTTGCGGACAGGCACGCTGGACGCAACAACCTGGCCATCCTCGGCCACCACAAACAGCTCGGATATCTCCCTTAGCCGGGTGGAGGTCTGGGCAATAGTCTCCCCCAGAGCTTCGGGGTTCTTGCCATACAGGCGGCCAGCAACGGATTCCAGAAACGACCACTTGTGGTCTGCCCACCCAATCAGGGCATCACGCCTGGTTCTGGCCAGGTTCTCGAATATCTGTTCATTGGTCTCGTACATGTTTCGGTTCAGGAAACTGGACCAGCGCATGGCCAGCTTTCCGTTACGCCCAAAGACAGGCAACCAGGAACGCTCACCGGCAGACAGGTTCATTTTGTAGCTTTTCAGAGTCATTTCAGGATTCTCCAGACCGGACATCGGAGCAGAACAGAGTTATTCGCCCCCTCGGAACCCTGAGACCTCAGCAAAGATCGGGCCTGCCAGCGCCCCAACGCCCAAACGTGAGCCAATTCACACCAATCCCCCTGCAACACACAGATTACCGGGCACCAGTTTGGTGCACACACAAAACCTGACACCAGATTACGCACTATTTTCGCACAACCTGATGTATATCAAGACCCTACAAATTGTTACGCCAAATTCCACTTTAGTCCCATTGTTGGTCCACTAACGAGGGCAGACACTAATCCTGTTTGATCCGAACAACAAAAATAACCCGCATTCGGGGTCCAAACCGTTGGAGGCCAACCACAATGACTTTCAGAAACTTCCTGCTCACGGCATGTCTACTGCTGCTGGGCAGCTCGGTAGTGTATGCAGAAGCACTCAAGATAGGACTCAACTACCCACAGACTGGCCGGTACAAAGACCAGGGGCTTCAACAACGACTGGGGGCTTTCCTGGCGGTTGATGAGATCAATCGAGCCGGCGGCGTGATGGGGCAACCCCTGGAACTGGTTATCCGCAATTCCCGCGGTGAACCCGACCAGGGCGCGCAGAACACTGCCGAGCTTATCGACCGTGAGGGTGCACAGATGGTCTTTGGCGGAGTATCCAGTGCCGTTGCCATTTCATCAGGCAAGGCAGCCAGGGATCGCAATCGACTCTATTTCGGCACCCTTACCTATTCCAATGCCACCACCGGCAGTGAAGGCCACAGCCATATGTTCCGGGAACCCTACAATGCCTGGATGACCGCCAAGGCCTTGAGCCAATACCTCAATCGCCACCACGCAGACCAGAACTACTTCTACATCACTGCTGACTACACCTGGGGCTGGTCAGTGGAAGAGTCTGTGCGCAAGTTTTCCAACACCGAAGACACAGAACAGCATAAAGGCGTGAAAACGCCCTTCCCCCGGGCGCTGATTACTGACTTCCGGGTGGCCCTGGAGCAAGCAGCCGAGAGTGACGCCGAAGTACTGATGCTGGTGCTGTTTGGCGACGACATGGTCAGAGCCCTTAACGCCGCCTATGAAATGGGCCTGACCAAACGAATGCAGGTTGTGGTGCCAAACCTCACTCTGGGTATGGCACGCCAGGTCGGACCAACCATCATGGAAGGGGTGGTAGGCGCCGCCCCCTGGGTATGGAACCTGCCCTATGAAAACAACTATCAGCGCGGCAAAGATTTTGTTGAGGCCTTTTCCAGCCGCTATGAAATGCGCCCATCTTCGTCTGCCGCGTCGGCCTACAGCATTGTTTACCAGTACAAAGCCGCCGTCGAACGGGCCGGCACCACCAATACCCGAGCGGTCATCCGGGAACTTGAGGGGCATCGCTATAGCTTCCTGAAAGACGAGCAGTACTGGCGGGCGTTTGACCACCAGAACGTGCAGACCGTCTATGTGGTGAAGGTAAAACCCCGTGAGAAGATCATGGCGGACCAGTTCAGCTCGGACTACTTCGACATCATCGATTCCATGCCCGGCGACGAGGCCGCCCAGACCAGGGAAGAGTGGGAAGCTCGCCGCCGTGAAGCCGGCAAACCGGTTTCACTCTGACCCGGCCGGCCCCGGGGCATCCTGCCCACGGGGCGGCCATTCAGTGACGCCGTCGCTTTACCCCCTGCGTTCATTCTCTGATAATCAGCATTCACTCAAAGGATGATCAGGGGCAAGCAGGCGTGTTAACAGGGCAAAGCAGTCAACGAATGGAAGCAAATGAACCGTCAGGCGTTCCTGACCAGTGCGATCTGCTGGTTATCGGCGGCGGTGTTAACGGTACCGGTATTGCCATGGACGCTGCCGGGCGTGGCCTGAACGTCATACTGTGCGAGATGAACGATCTGGCATCCGCCACCTCATCAAGCAGCAGCAAGCTGATCCACGGCGGGCTTCGGTACCTGGAGCATTATGAATTCCGGTTGGTCCGGGAGGCCCTGGCCGAGCGAGAGGCGCTGTTACGCAATGCGCCACACATCATGTGGCCCATGCGCTTTCGACTGCCTCACCAGCCCCACTTGCGCCCTGCATGGATGATTCGTACCGGGCTGTTTCTGTACGACCACCTGGCAAAGCGGGAAATGCTACCTGGCTCACGGGCCATCAGCTTTGACCAGAACTCTCCCCTGAAACCCGACATTACCAAAGGTTTCGAGTATTCAGACGGCTGGGTGGACGATGCCCGGCTGGTGGTGCTGTCCGCCCGCAAGGCGCAACAGAAAGGCGCCACCATACTGACACAAACCCGGTGTATTCAGGCCAGCCGCCAGGGCCCGCGCTGGAGAGCAGTACTGGAAGACACCCGCAGGGATCGCCAACACACGGTCCACGCCAAGGTTATTGTCAATGCCACCGGCCCCTGGGTCAGCCAGTTGTTCGGTGACAGTTTCGGCATGCAGGCCCCGAAACAGATACGGATGGTGAAAGGCAGCCACATTGTGGTGCCCCGCCTGAACGCCGACACCGAGGCCTACATCCTGCAGAATCAGGACGAGCGCATCGTCTTCGTCATCCCTTACGAAGAACACTTCTCCCTCATTGGCACCACCGATGTGGATTACGAAGGCAACCCGTCCGAGGCCCGGATATCACCGGAAGAAACTGATTACCTGCTGACCATCGTCAACCAGTACTTCCGTCGACAGCTTGGGCCGGAAGATGTGGTGTGGAGCTACTCCGGTGTCCGGCCACTGATGGATGATGAACAGGGGACCGCCCAGACTGCCTCCAGGGACTACTCCTTTGAGGTAGACGAAGAGGACGGCCAGCCGCCCCTGATCTCCGTTTTCGGCGGCAAGATCACCACCTTCCGGAAGCTGGCCGAGGCGGTGACCGACAAAGTATGCGAGTACTTCCCTGGCGCCGGAAAATCCTGGACCAGGCAGGCCATTCTGCCGGGTGGTGACTTTGGTAACCAGCAACAACTGGCGGCGGAGCTTGAGATTAACTACCCGTGGCTGAACACCGACAGTATCCGAAGATTCGTGCGCTGTTATGGTACCGACAGCCATCAGATCCTGGCCGGCTGCAAATCCAGGGACGACCTCGGGCACTGGTTTACCGACACTCTCAGCCAACGGGAGGTCGATTACCTGGTGACGAGGGAATGGGCTGTTACTCCGGAAGACGTCCTTTGGCGAAGAACAAAACAGGGGCTCTACATCAACGAGGCGGAACTCCAGAAGCTAAAAGACTACCTGCAGTCCCAATTCAGCCCGGAAATGCTAGAGTGTTCTTCCTGATCACAATGATTGACTAATACGTTTAACCCTGGCTCGGCCAGAGGACAATAATAAGATGTCTGAGAAACCGCTCATGCCAACCACACCGGCGCCATCAAATCTGACCTTTATTGCCGCTAAAACCAGCGCCCCTTTGCCGCCGGCCGGATTGTTAGCCCGGGAAAAATTTAACGACCTGCTGCAGACTCGGGAGCCGGTCTCCCTGTTGCTGGTTCATGCCCCGGCAGGCTATGGCAAAACCACCACCCTGGCCGAACGCCTGGACGATCTGGAGGCAAAGGCCGCATGGTACCGCCTGGAAAATACCGACAACGACCCCGTCCGGTTTGCCGGGTACCTGGCCCATGCCGTTGGTCAGATTGTCGATACGCCGGATATGCCTGCAATTGATCCGACAGGGGACCAACAGGGTCACGGTCTCGAATCATTTCTCACAGAACTCCTCGCCGGACTGCCACCTTCTGAGGAGCCCAGTTACCTGGTTCTTGATGACTACCAGATCATCACCAACCCGGAGATTCATCAAGGGATCAGGTTCCTGCTGCGGCATCTGCCGCCCTACCTCACTCTTGTTGTCATCTCCAGAACACTCCCGCCCCTGGGTGTTGCCCAGCTCAGGATGAAGGGGCAAATGATTGAAATTACCAGCAGGGATCTCGCCTTTGATGCCGATGAGGCGCAAAGCTACTTCGAGCAACGGCTGCCATTTGAGGTTTCCCGGGAAAACATTGAGCGTGCGGTTCGAAGGGTAGAAGGCTGGGTCTCGGCGCTGCAACTGTTGTCTGCCTCCGCCCGCACCAGCATCGAGTTCAGTCATTTTGTCGACCAGCTTGACCAGGGTAACCAGCACATTTTTGACTACTTTGACGAACTGGTCGGGCAGGACCTGAGTGAACAACAACGCTCCTTCCTCTTGCGCACCAGCATCCTTGACCGTTTCAACGCGGGCATGGTCATGCGGGTAATGAACGATTCCGATGGCCAGGCTCTGCTCGGCAGCCTGCTGGCCATGGGGTTGTTCATCACGCCCGTTGATAACAGCGCGCTCTGGTTTCGTTACCACCAGCTGTTCTCTGTCTACCTGCGGCACCTGCTTGCCAGTACCACACAGGAAAATCAGAAAGCCCTGCACCAGCGCGCCACCGATGCCTGGCTGGAGCTGGACCACGCAGAGGAAGCCGCCCGGCATGCAGTCGCCGCAGAAGACCCGGAGCGCATTACCCGGGTCCTGAACCAGCATGGCCGAAAGTTCTTTACCGAAGGCCAGTTTACGCTGCTGCAACGATGCCTGGACGCCCTGCCCCAGAAAATCATTGCAGAAGATCCAACACTGACGTTGCTTCGGGCCTGGGTAGCCCAGGGACAATACAAGTTCGACGAGGTGGAAAACTGGCTATCCGCCGCTGAGACCCAACTGAAAGCGGTCATGAGCGAGGAGTCCCAGCGGACGGTCCATGGCGAATTCAGTGCCATACGGGCACAGGTGGCCATGAACTATGGCGACAGCGACCGCGCCCTGGCATTGGCACGGGAAGCGGTAGCGCAAGAAGCCGCCTACCTGCCCACCTCACGGGTTGCAGCTGCTTCGGTTCTGGGTGAAGCCCTGTTTGTCCGGGGCGAGCTGCAGGAAGCCTTGACCCGGATGCAGGAAACCGAACATATGGCCCGGGCCCATCAGGCGCACCAGAATGTGATCTGGGCCCTGTGCCAGCAAAGCGAGATCAGCGTGGCCATGGGGCTTTTGCAAAAGGCCTACAACATTCAGGAGCGGGCATTTCAATATGCCGAAGAAAACCAGCTGAACCACCTGCCCATTCTCGAGTTCCTGTTCCGCATTCGCAGTCAGGTGATGTGGGAATGGCATCACCTGGAGAGCGCGGAACGTTGCGCACTCCAGGGCATAGAGATTCTGGAAGCCCAGGGCGAACGCTGGTATGTCCAGAGCTACACCACTCTGGCCAAGGTTGCACAGGCCCGCGGCCGCCAGAGCCTGTGTGCAGACTACATAGCCAAGGTCCAGAAGATGCTCGCCGCTGGCGACTACCATCTGGACTGGGTTGCCAACGCCCATGCCACCATGCTGACGTACTGGGACGCCGTGCGGGACCAGAACGCCATTGAGCGTTGGCTGACCATTGCACCACCGTGTAAACCGGAGGAGGCAACCAACCATTTCTATCAGTGCAACGGTCGAAACCGGGCCCGTGCCCTGATGAGTCTGGGCCAATATCAGGGCGCCCGGCCAATCCTGGAGGCACTGACCAGCGTTGCCGGCCAGATTGGCCTGAAAACCGACCTTAACCGCAACCATATCGCGCTGGCCTATCTGTTCTGGCAGATCGAAAACCGCGAAAAGGCTCTGGAACACATGCGCCTGGCCCTGGAACTTGCCAGCACCACCGGCGCAGTGGGAAGTTTTCTGCGCCTGGGCAAGGTTCTGATTGTCATTCTCAAAGCGCTGATCAACGACGGCCTGATTGAGGGCATGGAACAACAGCGGGCCGAACGCCTGATTCAGCTTGCCCAACAGCAGCGGGATTTCAGCCGGGCGATCCGGATTTCCCTGGACGAAGCCATCATCCAGGACATCATCGACCGGCCCGATGTGCCGGAGCTGATTCGCACCTCACCCCTGACCCGACGAGAGTGGCAGATACTGAGCCTGATTCATGCCGGCCTGTCCAACGACCAGATTGCCGAGCATCTTAAAGTGGCTTCTACCACGGTAAAAACCCACATCCGCAGCCTGTACCAGAAGCAGAACATCAGCCACCGCTCCGAAGCGATTGAACTGGCCAAGGACCTGCTGAGCAAGATCCAGGGGGAGTGAGCCGGCATCGGCTCCTCCACCCCTCACGCCCACTACTACCCTATACGCCCCGCTACGCCCCCCTCCTCCCCCCGGCTACGCCGACAAAAACACGGGCAGGAGGATGAACCACCCAAGGCAACATCGCACCATGGCAGGTGTATTGATCGGTGGGGACTCGCCTCCATCGCACAACAAGAACTTTTCACCACCAGGGTGTAAGTGAGGCAAGATGAGCAGAAATCCGGACTGGTGGCGTGGCGCCGTTATCTATCAAGTGTATCCACGCAGCTTCTATGACTCCAACGGCGACGGAGTGGGCGACCTGCCCGGGGTGACCGCGAAGCTGGACTACATCGCCAGCCTGAATGTGGATGCCATCTGGCTGTCCCCGTTTTTCACCTCTCCGATGAAAGACTTTGGATACGACGTCTCTGACTACCGCAATGTCGACCCGATATTCGGAACCCTGAAAGATTTCGATGAACTGATCGCCGAAGCCCACAAGCGCGGCCTGAAGATCATGATCGACCAGGTGCTGAGCCACTCTTCCGACCAACACCCCTGGTTTGTGGAAAGTCGCCAGTCCCGTGACAATCCAAAAGCCGACTGGTATGTGTGGGCCGACCCCAAGCCAGACGGCACGCCGCCCAACAACTGGCTGTCAGTGTTTGGCGGCTCCTCCTGGGCCTGGGACAGTCGCCGCAAGCAGTACTACCTGCACAACTTCCTGGCCAGTCAGCCAGACCTGAACTTCCACAACCCGGAGGTTCAGGAACAGGTGCTGTCCGATGTGAAGTTCTGGCTGGACCGGGGAGTTGACGGGTTCCGCCTGGACGCCATCAACTTCTGCTTCCATGACCGCAAGCTGCGGGACAACCCACCAAGCAAGGCATTGCAGGAGGGCTCCATCGGTGTTCGCAAAGAAAACCCCTACGCCTACCAGCATCACAAGCACGACAAAACCCAGCCGGAGAACCTGACGTTCCTGAAGCGGTTACGCGTGCTGCTGGATCAGTACCCGGGCACCACGACCGTGGGCGAGATCGGCGATGATGATTCGTTGCAGACCATGGCAGACTACACCAGCGGCGGTGACAAGCTGCACATGGCCTACTCGTTTGACCTGCTGACCGAGCAACATGGTGCCGACTTTTTCCGCAAAACCGTGGACACCATTGAACAGAAACTGACCGATGGCTGGCCGTGCTGGGCTATTGGCAACCACGATGTGGCACGGGTGGCCACGCGCTGGCAGGCCCGCTCGGAACAACAACTTAAAGCCTACATGGCCATGCTGCTGACACTGCGGGGCAGCGTGTGTATCTACCAGGGCGAAGAACTTGGCCTGACCGAAGCCGAGCTCCAGTACGAAGACCTGGTGGACCCCTACGGAATCAACTTCTGGCCAGAGTACAAAGGCCGGGACGGCTGCAGGACTCCAATGGTCTGGCATCACGAAGAAACCCACGGCGGCTTTTCCAGCACCAGCCCCTGGCTGCCCGTGTATGATGATCATTACAACGCCGCCGTTGCCCTGCAGCATGCCGAAGATAATTCCGTGCTCACCGCCTACCGGAGTTTTCTGGGCTGGCGCCGGGAGCAGGCTGTACTGCTGGAAGGAGATATCGAATTCCTCAAGAGCCCGAAAGACACACTGGTATTCGTCAGAAGTCTTGGTGAGGAACGCTTGATCATCGCTCTGAACCTGAGCGAGACCGGAAGTACCGTGACCCTGCCGGCGCAAGGCTCTCCCATTACCGGAACCCCCGATTTCATCGGCGGTCAATGGCACGGAAAACAACTGAAACTGGGGCCCTGGGGTATTGAAATCGCCAGGCTCTGACGGGTGACCATCGAACAAGAAGATAAACGCTATGGCCAGTGTAACCCTGAGAAATATCTGTAAAAGCTATGACGACGCCCAGGTAACCAAGAACGTTAACCTGGACATCGATGACGGCGAGTTTGTGGTGTTCGTCGGCCCCTCCGGCTGCGGAAAGTCGACCCTGCTGCGGATGATTGCCGGGCTGGAGGACATAACCACCGGCGACTTGTACATCGGCAATGACCGGGTGAATGACCTGCCCCCCAAGGAACGGGAAGTGGGCATGGTCTTCCAGTCTTACGCCCTCTACCCCCACATGGATGTGGCGGAGAACATGGCCTTCGGCCTGAAGCTCGCGAAAACCCACAAGGACGAAATCAACCGGAGGGTTCAGGATGCCGCCACCCTGCTGCAACTGGACAAGCTCCTGGAGCGCAAGCCCAAAGACCTGTCTGGCGGCCAACGCCAGCGGGTCGCCATCGGCCGCACCATCGTTCGCGAGCCGGCGGTGTTCCTGTTTGACGAGCCGCTGTCCAACCTGGATGCCTCGCTGCGCGTTCAGATGCGGATCGAAATATCACGCCTGCACAAACGCCTGGGCGCTACCATGATTTATGTCACCCACGATCAGGTAGAAGCCATGACCATGGCCGACAAAATCGTGGCGCTGGATAACGGCTGCATTGCCCAGGTGGGCAAGCCCATGGAACTCTACCACTATCCGGCCACCCGCTTTGTGGCAGGCTTTATCGGCTCACCGAAGATGAACTTCATTGACTGCCAGGTGGCTTCTGCCAGTAACCAGTCGGTCACCGTGACCCTGCCGGGTGACCATCAGCTGGAGTTGCCGGTGAACGGTCATAACCTGCTTGAGGGCGAAAACGTCACTCTGGGTATACGTCCGGAACACCTGACCGAAGACCAGGAGGCCGACATGTACCTGCAAGGTGAGGTTCACGTTGTTGAGCGTCTGGGTTATCAGACCCTGGTGCACCTCGACGTTAACAACGTTGAGGGCGTGCTGACCATGCGCACCGATGGCGGTAACCCCGTTCAGGAAGGCGCACCCATGACATTGGGGCTGAATGCCAACAAATGCCACCTGTTCCGGGAAGACGGCACCGCCTGCCCCCGCCTCTATCGGGAACCGTGCATCGACTTCTAGGGCCCTGCCCGCTTCTGATTTGATCTGCAGTACACTCTCCTTGGCCGGTATTTTTTACCGGCTTTTTTGTGCCCACTATCTTGACCTCACTGGTGACAGCCGGCCGCACGCCCATGTGGGAGGCCCTTTCCAAAACACGCTGTGAATACATCCCTGTACGCTCGGCTCCGCCATCCCTGGCTCCGCACGGTTTTGGAAAGGGCCTCCCACATGGGCGCGCTACATCAGGCGATAGGCAACCGGAATCAAGGGGCTGTGCACCATCCTGTTAAGTCCACAAAAAAAAGCCCGGTCAGCAGGGGGGATAACTCTGACCGGGTCGCGAAAGATAACGCGGGAAGACGCAGGTCGCGTAAGGAAGCCGTGCGGGATCTTCCGCTACGGCCTGGGAGAGCGGGCCCTCGCGGGCCCTGAGAGCAACAACAAAGCTAGCCTTTAACACCACCGGCGGTCAGCCCGCCGACAATCCACTTCTGGCAATACAGGAAAATCACGGTGATCGGCAGACCAGACAACACCGCCGCCGCGGCAAAGTCGCCCCACAGGTAGTTCTGCTCGTACAGGTACTGCTGAGCACCCACCGCCAGGGTCAGCTTGTTGGTATCCACCAGCAGCACCGAGGCCATCGGGTATTCCATGATGGTCATGATGAACGCCAGGATGAACACCACCACCAGAATGGGCACCGACAACGGCAGCAGGATGTAGCGGAATGCCTGCCAGGTGGTGGCACCGTCAACGATGGCGGCTTCCTCCAGTGACCGGTCGATGGAATCGAAGTAGCCTTTAATTGTCCAGATGTGCAGCGCCATGCCGCCCAGAGAGGCCACGATGACGGCACCATGGGTATTCAAACCCAGCCAGCTGACATGATTGCCGATCTGGTCGAACAACGCATACAGCGCCACCAGGGACAGCACCGGCGGGAACATCTGAAAGATCAGCATGGATTTGAGTACTGCGCCTTTGCCCGCAAACCGCATGCGGGCGAAGGCATAGGCACTGGTGGTAGACAATGCCAGAATCAGAATGGACGAAACCACCGCCACCTTGATTGAATTCCAGAGCCAGAGCAGCACAGGAAACGGCGGTTGGGTAGTAATGCCGGCGTCGTCTGTGTAGGGAATACCCAGCGCCAGATACCAGTGTTCCAGCGAGGGATTCTCCGGCAACAGGCTACCGGAGGCAAAGTTACCGCTGCGGAAGGAGATGGAGATCACCATCAGCAGCGGGAACAGAATCACCGCGATAAATGCCAGCATGCCCAGATGGGATGCCAGCACACGGTATTTAGTGGAGCGCGGTTGAACCATCGCCATGGGAAGCTCCTTATACCTTGACCTTGGACAGTTTCAGGTTGATCAACGACAGCGCGCCAACCACCAGGAAGATCGCTGTGGCGATGGCAGCCGCCAGCCCGAAATTCTGCCCGGAATCCTGGAATGCAATGCGATAGGTGTAACTCACCAGCAAATCGGTTGTGCCAGCGGGCGTGCTGGCTCCGATAATATCCGGTGCGCCACCGGTCAACAGGGCAATCAGAACAAAGTTGTTGAAGTTGAACGCAAAACTGGCAATCAGCAACGGCGTTAGCGGTTTGATAATCAGCGGCAGAGTGATGTTGAACAGATTGCTGATGGGCCCGGCTCCATCCATTGCCGAAGCCTCATAGAGATCCCGGGGGATAGCCTGCAACAGGCCCATGCACAACAGCATCATGTAGGGATAACCCAGCCAGGTGTTGACGATAAGAATCATCGAACGGGCCAGGGCCGGATCACTGAACCAGTCCGGGCGAACACCGAACAAACCTTCCAGAACCAGGTTGATCTCCCCGAAGTTCTGGTTGAACAGACCTTTGAATACCAGAATCGAGATGAAGGCGGGCACCGCATAAGGCAATATCAGCATGGTGCGGTAAAAGCCCTTGCCTCGAATCTGGTCCCACTGCAGCAGATTGGCCAGTACCAGCCCAAGCGCCAGGGTAAACACCACCGTTGCCAGGGCGAACGACAGCGTCCAGACAAAAATCTGCAAAAAGGGCCCGCGAATACTGGGGTCGCTCACCACTTTCAGATAATTGTCCCAGCCAATATTGACTGTCCAGCCCGGAGAAATGGCATTGCCATCGGCGTCACGGTAGAACCCCGTCTCGTGGTCTGGAAAGTAGGTCACGCCGGTTTCGTTATTGGTCAGGGTTTCGTTATCGTGCAGCGTAAACCGGCTGTGTATCGCCGCGAAGGAGCGCAGGCTCGCCAGGCTCAGCTCCCGGCCATCTTCGGTGACCAGCTTCAGCTTCGACAGGTCGCTCCGCAGCTGGATGATGTCGCGGATGGCCAGAGGCTCGCCCTCCGGGAGGTCCGCCGATGGCAATACCGGAAAACGGGACTCTTCCGTTCCCAGTTCAATGGGGGGCGACACCAGGTCCTGATGGACGCCGTCCAGGTACAGGACATAGCCTTGATCCGTCTGAAACAGCTGGTAGTCATAGCGAACCGACTCGGATTGATAGGTCCGGCCAAGCAGATTTTCTTTCACCTGGTCAAAGCTCAGAAGATTGCTGGCGCTGTAATTGGTGAAACCGATGCCCACTGTGTACATCAGCGGGAAGATCACAAAGACGCCCATACCGGCGACCGCCGGAAATATGTAACGATGCGCATAGAGTTTCCGGCTGACAAACACTGCCACGGCAGAGGCGGTCAGCACCAGAAACAACATGGCGAACACAAATTCGCGCTGGGCGTACAACGCCAGGATCAGGTAGAGCGCCGCTATCAGCAATGCCGCCAGCGTGCCCCACTTCAGGAATACTCGTGTCATGGAGTGTCTGCTATCAGTCGCGGAGGGAGACAGGGTTTCCGTTATCATTGTAGTCAGCCTGTAGGTTGCCGTCGCCTCGGGGCAACGGCTTCATCACTCAGGGTCCGGCATGACAGGCCGGGCAGGCGTTACCCTGCCACGGCACAATCACAGGCGATCAGCGGGTAATGCGCTGGGCCGCGGAGTTGAGGGCGTCTTCCACGGACTGGCGTCCAGAGGTAATGTTCTGAAGTGCCGGCCCCATGGAAGACCAGAACGCACCCATGGCCGGTACGTTAGGCATGGGCTCACCCAAGCGGGCGTTCTCGAAGGTAGCCTTGATGTTGTCATCGGAGGACAGTTCCTCCATGAATTCCCTGTTGGCCACAGCACCCAGGGGAACATCGTCGTTCACCATCTTCAGGCCTTTCACCGACAGCGCGTAGTTCTCAAGGAACTCAACGGCCAGGTCCTTATTGGGGCTTGCAGAATTCAGAGTGGCGGCCATTACACCAACCATGGGCTTGCCAGGTTTGCCGTCAATCGCCGGAATGGTAGCCACCCCAAAATTGATACCGCTCTTGCGGAGGTTGGCCCAGGCCCAGGGGCCATTGATCATCATCGCCGTCTCGCCTTTGTTAAACGAGGATTCCATGGCACTGTAATCTGCCCCACGGGGCATGACGCCCTCCTCGATCAGCATCGCCAGGGCCTTGGCACCTTTCATGGCACCGTCGTTGTTCACGCCGGTATCCTTCACATTAACGCTACCGTCGCCATTCTCGCCAAAGATATAACCGCCAGCGGCGGCCAGCATCGGCCAGGTGAAGTAGGTGTTGTTGTAATCCCACAGGATGGCTCGCTTGCCATCCTCTGCCAGTTTCTTGTGAATCGCGGGGATGTCTTCAAACGAGGCGGGCGGCTCCGGCAGCAAATCCCGGTTGTAGATCAGGCCGATGGACTCAACGGCCATCGGGTAGCCGTACATCTTGCCGTCGACGGTGACGGCTTCCCAGGTAAAGTCGTAGTTGGCATCAATGACATTCTGGGAGGGCTGGATTTCAGAAATAATGCCGCTCTGCGCCCATTCGCCGAAACGGTCGTGGGCCCAGATGAAAATGTCCGGGCCGTTTCCGGTCGCGGCCGATTGCTGGAACTTGTCGGTGGCGCTGTCCGGATGAGCCACCTCCACCGGAATGCCGGTCTCTTCGGTGAACCAGTCGCCCACCTCCTGCAGGCCGTTGTAGCCTTTGTCACCGTTAATCCAGATCAGCAGTTTGCCTTCTTCAATACCCGCGAATGCGGGTGATCCGGCGCCCAGGGTGGCGGCCATTACCGAAGCGGCGAGCGTGCTGCGAATAAAAGTTCGACGATTCATCAGGTCTTTCCTCTGTGTGTTCCTGCCTTTTTGTTCTTGTCCGGCCTGCCAAGAGGTCGCCTGGCCGGGCTTGCCGCAAAACCTTCTTTTGCGAGTGTTCAAACTGTGTTGCAAATCCGGGGAATAAGCATCACCCCTTATATCATTCCCCGAGGCGTAGAACGGGGGAGTAGTAGGGAGTAGAAAATTCCTTCTACCCGTTACCCCAGGACTCTGGTTTGATGTGCCCAACAACAACGACAATCCGACCTGGAGTCATTGCCATGGTTCACATTACTTCGCCGCTCAAACGCCCGCTTCTGCTGTCTGCCTTTCTTGGGCTTGCTGGTTGTGCCACCACTGTCGACGGGCCAGCTCAGGCCATTCCCGGCCCTCCGGCGCTCAATGATAGCAACGTTTTCTGCGAGGCTTCCCGGACTGAGTTGGTAATTCCGGTCGGCGGGGCCTTTGCCGAGGGCTCTCTGGTGAAGGATTTTTACACCGGCAACACCGCCCGCGTTCGCGATGGCCAGGTCAGGATGACTCCAGACGATAACGCCGAGGGTCTTCTATTGCTGGAGCCGGTAGACGAGACGGTACACGCCTTTACCTGGGCTGGCGCCACCGTCTACTTCGCGGTGACCGACAGGTTTGCCAACGGCCGCACCGATAACGACATCAACTATGGCCGGCAGAAAGACGGAAAAGACGAGATTGGCACCTTCCATGGCGGCGATTTCGCCGGCCTGACCCAGAAACTGGATTACCTGGCTGATCTGGGCGTCAACGCCCTGTGGATTACCCCACCCTTCGAGCAGATGCACGGATGGGTTGGCGGCGGTGATCGGGGCGACTTTCGGCACTACGGCTACCATGGCTACTACGCCCTGGACTTCACGGTACCAGATGCGAATTTTGGCACCCGGGAGGAATTCCGGACGCTGGTGCAACAGGCCCATCAACGGGGTATCCGGGTGGTCATGGATGTGGTGATGAACCACCCCGGCTACAGCTCGCTTCAGGATATGCAGACCTTTAACTTTGGCGCCCTGCACTCGGGTTTCGAAAAACACCTGCCGGAGCACTGGGGTGACTGGCGCCCGGAATCCTGGGAAAACCATCATGCCTATCACGCCTTGATCGATTACGATCACGCGGACTGGCGTAACTGGTGGGGTAAGGACTGGGTGCGGGCTGGTATCGCCGATTACGACACGCCACCCAGCGCATCCGTCGACCCGGTACGTGGGTCCCTCGCCTTTCTGCCGGACTTCAAGACCGAATCGACCAACCCCGTGGAGCTGCCCGTCTTCCTGCGCAATAAAGAGAGCAGCCGGGCGGAACACCTGGACAACGCTACTGTTCGCGAGTACCTGATTACCTGGCTCACGGATTGGGTAAGGGAGTTCGGTGTTGACGGTTTTCGCGTAGACACGGCCAAGCATGTAGAACCCGACGCCTGGCGTGAACTGAAAGCGCGGGCGCAGGAGGCCCTGGACGATTACCGCGAGAGACACCCGGACACTGCCCTGCCCTCCGAAGAATTCTGGATGGTCGCCGAAGTGTTTCCGCACTCGGTTCGCAAGACCGGCTACTTTGACGCAGGCTTTGATGCTGTCATCAACTTCGATCTGCAGGCAGAGGCCAAAGCAGGCGCCCGATGCCTGCAGGCCATGGAGCCAGTCTACCGCGAATACGCCGATAAGCTGCACGGCGATGACCCGTTCAACGTGCTGAGTTACATTTCGTCCCACGACACCAAACTGTTCGCCCAGATTGCCGGTGATGACAATACGCTGAAAAAACGCGCGGCCGCTGCCCTGTTGTTCACGCCAGGGGCAGTCCAGCTGTTCTACGGTGACGAGTCCGGCCGTGCCTTTGGCCCCACCGGCTCTGACCCTCATCAGGGCACCCGCTCTGCCATGAACTGGCAGGCCATAGAGGCTGGTGAGGTTTCCGACATCCTGAACCACTGGCGCACCCTGGGTCAGTTCCGCCAACGCCACCCCGCCATCGGTGCCGGGGAGCATAAGCTGATCAGCCAGCAACCTTATGTGTTCTCACGACAGCATGGGGATGACACGGTGGTCATCGCGTTCGGGAGCGGGAATTGATGCAAACAGCCGGGCCCGAATATCTCAAACAAACGCCTCTGGTTGTCGGATTGATGCGCCTTCTGGAACATCGGGAGCTGCACTCCCCTGGGGCTCTGGCCGACTGGATTACACAGTGCCTGGACGATGGCCTTGAGGTGTTTGACCATGCCGATATCTACGGTGACGGTGAATGCGAACTCCTGTTTGGCCGGGCCCTGCGGGCAACTCCCCACCTGAAGCACAAGGTAAAACTCATCAGCAAGGCCGGTATCGTGCTGAAACATCAGGACACAAGCCCCTGGCGGAGCAAGCACTACCGGGCGGAGGCAGGTTATATCAGCGCCGCCATTGACGCGTCGCTTCAACGATTGCAGGTAGACCAGCTACACACCTTCCTGATCCATCGGCCCGACCCGTTGCTGGAAGCGCCGGCCCTGGCCAGGGTGCTTGAGCAAGCCGTCGAGTCCGGCAAGGTCGGGCATATCGGTGTGTCCAACTTTTTGCCGGAGCAATGGCGATGGTTACAACAAAACACCCATCTGCCACTGGTCTGCAACCAGTCCGAACTGTCTCTTGGTCACCCTCAACCACTCTTCGATGGTGGCCTGGAAGCCATGCTGTCTGACAGGCTACGCTGGCTTGCCTGGTCACCGCTGGCCGGCGGCAAGTTGCCGGAACGCATTCCAGGGCAACTGCTTACCGACGCCCAACGGGAAACCGGGCTCTGTGAGACGGGGCTGGCCATCGCGTGGATTCGGCAACTGCCCGGCGCGCCGATTCCGGTGATTGGCTCGCTTCGATCAGATCGGCTTCAAGCCGCTTCGCGGGGCGCCCAGGCTGATCTGCCCCGGGGGCTCTGGTATGCCTTGCTCGAAGCGGTGCAGGGAAACCCGGCCCCCTGAGCTCAGGCAGTCGCAAGCAACCTTCTGACACGTCCCTGAAGCGCCGGAATCACGTCCTTTTCAAACCAGGGGTTACGGCGCAGCCAAAGATTGTTGCGGGGACTGGGGTGCGGCATGGGTAGCTGCTGAGGCCAGTAATGACGCCACTGTTCTACATTAGCGGTCACCTTTTTGCTGCCGTCGGGCAGATGCCAGGCCTGGGCGTACTGACCGATCAACAGGGTCAATTCGATGTTGGGAAGACGAGCCAGAAGGGCCTCCCGCCAGGTATCCGCGCACTCCGGGCGCGGAGGCAGGTCACCGGATTTGCCGGTGCCCGGGTAGCAGAACCCCATCGGAAGAATGGCCAGCTCCTTCTCGTTATAGAAGGTGTCCCGGTCGATGCCCATCCAGCCCCGGAGCCGATCACCACTGGGATCATTGAAAGGCAGGCCCGTTTGGTGAACCTTGCGCCCGGGGGCCTGGCCGACCACCAGGATGCGAGCCGATTCACTTAATTGCACCACAGGGCGCGGCCCCTCCGGCAGTACCTCGGCACATAGCGTGCAGGCACGCACACGGGCAACCAGTTCGGGAAAGGAAAGATGGTCCAGATTGCCTGGCATACTGTGGCTCTCCGTTTGCCTGCCCGACGCCATTTCTGGCCTTTAAACCTCCGGATTCGACAGGGCCTCGGCGGCGCCAAGCAGTCCGGTATAAGGCTCCGTCACGACGTATACGGGCGTGGACTCCAGAAGGGGCCGCATTCTGCCCTTGTCCTCGAACCCGTTCCGGAACGGGCTTTCCAGAAAGAACTCGAGGATACGTGGGAGAATGCCCCCGCACAGGTAAACACCACCCAGACTACCCAGCGTCAGCACACCATTGCCAGCCACCCGGCCAAGAATTTCACAGAAATGACGAAGGCTTTCCCTGGCCAGAGCATCTTCGTTGGCCACTGCTGCCGCGGTGATTCTCTCCGGGGAATCCAGAGCTGCGGGTACACCCCGGATTTCCGCATGGGCCTGATACAGATTCAGCAAACCCTGACCGCATAGAATACGCTCCACCGACACCCGGCCGAACCGGGCCCGGAGAATCCGCAACACGTCCATTTCCAGGTCATCCGTCGGTGCGTAGTCCACGTGTCCGCCTTCGGTCATCAAGGGCACCCAGCCATTGTTGATGGGCACCAACCCCGACACGCCTAAACCCGTGCCCGGCCCCATCACCAACCGGGGCCGGCTGGGGTCACCCGGGCCACCACAAACGTGTACCAGATTGGCTTCCGGCACATGGGGCACGCCCAGGGCCATGGCGGTAAAGTCGTTGATGACCTTGAACGCCGACCAGGAAAACTGCCGGCGAACCTCTTCGGTATCAAAGCGCCAGTGGTTGTTGGTCATTCGAACCTGAGTACCACGGACCGGAGATGCAACCGCCAGGCACGCCTGACCAACTTCCTCGACCCCGACGCGCTGAAGGTAATCCACCACGGCACAGTCCAGGTTTTCGTAGTCACGGCAGGCAAGCACCTCGATTTCCCGGGGCCGCACGTCGCCCTGTGCCACCAGAGCAAAGCGCGCGTTGGTACCGCCAATATCACCGACCAGTGAATACAGCTTGTTTGTCATGACTCGTGATTCCAGAAAAAGCTCGCCCCCTGTTCCGGATTGCTGGCCGACCGACGCAACCAACCGAACAGTTCCCGGCCAAACCCGTGATGATAGCTGCTAATGTCCGCTTTTTCAGGCTCACGGGCGGCAAGCTCCTGATCACTGAGTTCAATACTCAAGGTGCCTTTGACGGCATCCAGGCGGATGAGATCACCGTTGCGCACCCGCGCCAGCGGGCCGTCGTCCAGAGCCTCAGGGTACACATGAATCGCCGCCGGCACTTTACCGGAAGCCCCTGACATCCGCCCGTCAGTCACCAGGGCCACTTTGAAGCCGCGATCCTGGAGCACTCCGAGGTAAGGCGTCAGCTTGTGCAATTCCGGCATGCCATTGGCTTTCGGACCCTGGAAGCGAACCACAACCACACAGTCTTTATCCAGATCACCGGCCTCAAACGCAGCCTTCAGTTCGTTCTGCTCATTAAACACGACGGCGGGTGCCTCAATCACATGATGCTCCGGGGCAACCGCAGACACTTTGATCACCCCGCGGCCAAGGTTACCGTCCAACACTTTCAGGCCACCATCAGGGGCGAAGGGCTCATCCGCGCTACTCAGCACATCCGGAGCCAGGCTTTTCTCAACCGCAGGTTTCCACACCAGGCGCTCACCTTCCATCTCAGGCATCTGAGTGTAGCGCTCCAGGCCCTGCCCCACGACGGTATGCACATCGTTATGCAGATAGCCTCCCTCGAGCAGTTCCCGAATCAGGAACGGCGTGCCGCCGGCTTCATGGAAGGCGTTGATATCTTCCTGCCCATTCGGATAGATGCGGGTCATGGACGGCACCACCGACGACAGCTCCGAGTAGTCGTTCCAGTCAATGATAATGCCGGCGGCGCGGGCAATCGCAATCCAGTGAATGGTGTGATTGGTGGAGCCACCGGTCACCAGCAAGGCCACCAGCGCGTTGACGATGGCTTTCTCATCCACCATGTCGGCCAGCCCCAGATCTCCACCGTGGGGCCTGGACAGCTTGATCACCTGTTCGGTGGCGGCGCGGGTCAGCGAATCCCTCAGCGGCGTGCCCGGGTTGACGAATGCCGAACCCGGCAGATGCAGCCCCATCACCTCCACCAATAATTGATTACTGTTCGCCGTGCCATAGAAGGTACAGGTACCCGGGCTGTGGTAGGACTTGCTTTCCGCTTCGAGAAGCTCATCCCGGCCAATTTTACCCTCTGCATACAGCTGGCGGATGCGCTGCTTCTCTTTATTCGGCAGCCCGGACGGCATGGGGCCGGCGGGAACCAGAATGGTGGGCAGGTGACCAAAGCTCAGGGAGCCAATCAACAGCCCCGGCACGATCTTGTCACAGATCCCCAGTAACAGGGTGGCATCAAACATATTGTGGCTCAGCGCCACCGCCGTGCTCATGGCAATGGTGTCGCGTGAAAACAGGCTCAGCTCCATGCCCGGCTGGCCCTGGGTAACGCCGTCGCACATGGCGGGCGTGCCGCCGGCGAACTGGGCCACCGAGCCCATACCGCGAGCCGCCTCACGGATAACGTCCGGGAATGTCTGATAGGGCTGGTGGGCAGAAAGCATATCGTTATAGGCCGAAACGATCGCCACATTCGCCTTGTTCATAAACTTCAAGGTGTCTTTGTCCTGCTGACTACAAGCCGCAAAGCCGTGAGCCAGATTGCCGCAGGACAAGGTACTGCGATGCGGAGATTGCTCCTTCAACGTGGTCATTCGAGCCAAATAGTCCTGCCGGGTAGGCCGGCTGCGTTCGATGATCCTGTTCGTGACCTTGGTAATGATGGGGTGCATGGCAGACTCCGTGATTTCACTTATGCTTTACTATATGACGTAAGTTTACTTACTTTTTTTCATCATTACAGCCAATCGGCGTTCATTTATGAAATTTTTGTTGTTATATTTACTACATCAATCCTGAAGACTAAACAAAAAACCGACAACAAGGAGTCTGGTCATGACTATCCGCATCGCCATCAACGGATTTGGGCGTATTGGCCGCAACATCCTCAGGGCCGTTTACGAAAATAACTACCGAAATCAACTACAGGTAGTCGCCATCAACGATCTTGGCGACGCCGAAACCAACGCTCACCTATTCAAATACGACAGTGTACATGGCCGATTTGCCGGCGTAGTCAGTCACGACGCAGAATCGCTGACCGTCAACGGCGATCGAATCGCCATTACCGCCATCCGCAACCCGGAAGACCTGCCCTGGAAAGACTACCACGTGGATGTGGTGTTCGAGTGTACCGGGCTGTTTACCAACCGGGACAAAGCCGCCGCACACCTCAACGCCGGCGCCCGGAAGGTGATTATCTCCGCCCCATCTGGAGACGCAGATGCCACCGTTGTCTATGGCGTCAATCATCAGGAACTGACTGCCAGGCACCAGATCATTTCCAACGCCTCCTGCACCACCAACTGCCTGGCACCGGTGGTCGCCGCCCTGCACGAGACCGTGGGCATTGAGAGCGGCCTGATGACCACCATCCACTCCTACACCAACGACCAGAAACTGAGTGATGTTTACCACTCTGACCTGTACCGGGCCCGGTCTGCCACCCAATCAATGATCCCCACCAAGACCGGTGCTGCCGCTGCCATCGGCAAAGTGATCCCGGACCTGGACGGAAAACTCGACGGCCTGGCCGTCCGGGTTCCAACCATCAATGTGTCGCTGGTGGATTTTGGATTTATTGCCAACCGTAACACCAGCGTAGCGGAGATCAACGAAGCCGTCCGTGACGCCGCGCAGCGAAGCCCGATACTCGGCTACAATACCGAAAAGCTGGTCAGCATCGACTTCAATCACAACGCCCTGTCCAGCGTGTTTGACGCAAATCATACCCGGGTCATTGGCCGTCATGTAAAAGTCATGGCCTGGTACGACAATGAATGGGGCTTTTCAAACCGCATGCTCGACAACGCCATCGAGCTTATGAAAGCCGCTCAGTAACACCCAATAAAGGATCCGCATCATGCTCAGGCGCACCAAAATAGTCGCCACACTCGGCCCCGCTACCGATACCCCGGAAGCCCTGGCCGCCATTATTTCAGCCGGTGTAGACGCCGCCCGGCTTAACTTTTCTCATGGCAGTGCTGATGAGCATATTACCCGGGCCCGGCGGGTAAGAGAGACAGCTGCAGCCCAGGGGCGCTTTGTTGCCTTGCTGGCCGACTTGCAGGGCCCGAAACTGCGAATAGCAAGATTTGCTGAGAACAAAGTTATTCTGGTGGCCGGCCAGACCTTCGTTCTGGACGCCGCCATGGACAAAGAGGCCGGCACCAATGAACGGGTCGGCATTGATTACGAGCAACTGATCGAAGATGTAGAACCGGGGGACATTCTGGTCCTGGATGATGGTCGCATCGAAATGGAAGTCCAGAGCGTGGATGGCCAAAGCATCACATCCCGGGTTCTGATTGGCGGCCCGCTTTCCAACAACAAGGGCCTGAACAAACGGGGAGGCGGCCTGTCTGCCGAAGCCCTCACCGACAAGGACAAACAGGATATTGTCACCGCGGCCCGCCTGGGCGCAGACTATGTAGCGGTATCTTTCGTTCGAACGGCCGATGACATGCACATCGCCCGGAAACTGCTGCAAGACGCCGGCTCAGATGCCGGGCTGGTCGCCAAGATCGAGCGGGCCGAGCTGGCCCATGACGAAGCGGCACTGGACGCCGTTATTCTGGCGTCCGACGCTGTCATGGTTGCCCGAGGTGATCTGGCGGTGGAAATCGGCGATGCGGAACTGGTTGGCGTTCAGAAACACATCATCTCCCGGGCGCGGGTATTGAACCGGGCGGTGATCACCGCCACCCAGATGATGGAATCAATGATCACCAACCCCATGCCAACCCGGGCAGAAGTGTCGGATGTGGCAAACGCCGTGATGGACTACACCGATGCAGTGATGCTGTCGGCGGAAACGGCCGTGGGCGACTACCCCACGGAGGCCGTTGAAGCCATGGTGCGCATCTGCCTTGGGGCGGAACGCCACCCTTCCATGCATCAGTCCAAGCACCGAATCCACGAAAGCATGGAGCGGGTTGATGAGGCCATCGCCCTCTCGGCCATGTATGCCGCCAACCACCTGGAGGGCGTTCGCGCTATCATCTGCATGACCGAAACTGGCGCCACTCCCAGACTGATGTCCCGCATAAAGTCCAGCCTGCCGATATTTGCTTTCTCGCGGCACCACTCCACGCAACACCGCGTTGCACTGTTCCGCGGGGTGCAAACCGTGCCTTTTGATTCCGCCAAGATTGCCAATGAGCAAACCAACGCCAATGCCGTTGCCGAACTCAAACGCATGGGCGTAGTGAAGGAAGACGACCTGGTGGTGATTACCAAGGGTGATTACGTCAATGCCCAGGGAGGCACCAACACCATGAAGATTGTCCGTGTTGGAGCCGACATACGCTAACGTCGGACCTGAGCAACGCAACCTGATAGCAAAAAGCCCACTCCTGGAAGTGGGCTTTTTCATGCCGGCGGGCAAGCAACGTCACCTGAGCTGATCAAGACTGGCCCGCGCCACCTCGGTGATCACCTTCCACTCCCGGCGCTGGATAGCCTCTGCCGGCGTCAACCAGGAACCACCCACGGCAGCCACATTAGGCAATGCCAGGTAGTCCCGCGCGGTATCCTGGTTAATCCCACCAGTCGGGCAGAAGGTCACGTCCGGGAAAGGGCCCCGAAATGCCTTCAGCGCCGGCATACCGCCTGACACTTCAGCCGGAAAGAACTTGAATTCACGGTAACCCAACGAGTACCCCAACATCAGCTCGGAGACCGTGGCTACACCTGGCAATAATGGTGCCTCAGAGGTTAGCGCAAACTCCAGAATCGCCTCGGTAACGCCCGGTGTAATCACGAACTGGGCGCCCGCAGCCTCCACCTGCCGGTACTGGGCGATACTGGTTACTGTACCCGCACCAACCCATGCCTCGGGAATGGCTTTTCTAACCTGTTCAATGGCCCGCACCCCATGTTCGGTTCTAAGAGTAATTTCCAGCACCTTGATACCACCATCCACCAGCGCACGACACAAGGGAATGGCGTCCTCCGGTTCATTGATGGCAATAACCGGCACCAGTGGCGAGGCACTGAGTACAGCCTGAATACGGTCTCTGTGGTAATCGGAAAGTTGTGTCATCTATGTCTCCTGAATGCAGTTACTGACCGCAT
This sequence comes from Marinobacter excellens LAMA 842, assembly GCF_001574445.1. Classification (NCBI taxonomy): domain Bacteria; kingdom Pseudomonadati; phylum Pseudomonadota; class Gammaproteobacteria; order Pseudomonadales; family Marinobacteraceae; genus Marinobacter; species Marinobacter excellens. The sequence goes on along the minus strand of NZ_LOCO01000002.1, from coordinate 39,117 downwards.
TGATTCGTACTGCCTCGTCATCACGGGCTCCAGAACACTTTCAGTCCGGGCTTGAGAAAGGCCCTGACCGGCATAGCCATAATGGCCTCGGGCCTTGCCATCGCTGCGGCCAGGGTATCCAGCTTGTCATTCCCCTTCAGGTGCAGGGCGGTATACCTGGCACCGGCCAGCACCGGACGCGTCAAGGTAATGCGCTGCTGCGCCTGGGACGGCGGATTCATCGCCAGCACCAGATCCCTGGATTCCAGGTCCATGGCGTCTGGCAACTCCGGCGCATCCGGGAACAGAGACGCGGTATGACCATCATTCCCCATACCCAGGATCAACACATCCAGCGGCAGTTTCAGCCCGGCAAGTGCAGAGCGAACCCGTGGCAGGCCCTCCTCAGGCGTTGCACCAACCTGCTTCAGAGAGAGAAAGTTGGCATCAGCAGCCTTGTTCTGCAGCAGATTCTCACGCACCAGGGTGGTATTGCTGGCCGGATCTCCCTCGGGTACCCAGCGCTCATCGGCCAGGAGCACATCCACCCGCGACCAATCCAGATCCACCTGCGAAAGCGCCCGAAAAAACGGCAACGGCGTGGACCCACCGGAAACCACCAGACTTGCCCTGTCAGCTCTCTCCAGACGCTGCACCAGAAAACGGGCGACATCAGCGGCGAGGGCTTCGGCCACCTCCTGCGGGTCTTCCCCCGACTCCAGAGTCACACCATCCGGCAGGGGCATATCAGGCATCTTCATACCAGCTCCTCCCGTCCCGGGTAATCATGGCGATGGATGCCACCGGCCCCCAGGTTCCTGCGGCATAGCGCTTTGGCGGTTCGCCACTGTCTCTCCAGTTGGCGATGATCTCGTCGACCCAGCGCCAGGCGTATTCCACCTCATCCCGGCGAACAAACAGGTATTGATTACCTTTCATCACCTCCCAAAGCAGACGCTCATAGGCATCCGGAATGCGTTCCGTTTCAAAGGTTTCAGAGAAGGTCAGCTCCAGCGGCCCCTGCCGCAGTCGCATCCCCTTATCCAGCCCCTGATCCTTGGTCAGAATTTTCAGGGCCATACCCTCGTCCGGCTGTAATCGAATAATCAGTTTGTTGTTGGCCAGATGCTTCTGGTCCGGATCAAAAATGTAGTGAGGCGCCGGCTTGAAATGGATAATAATCTGGGACAACTTTTCCGGAAGCCGCTTGCCGGTACGGATATAGAACGGCACGCCAGACCAGCGCCAGTTATCGATCTCGGCCTTCAGGGCCACAAAAGTTTCGGTGGCACTGCCCTTGTTGGCACCTTCCTCCTCCAGATAGCCCGGCACAGGCTTGCCATTGCTGGTGCCCGCGGTGTATTGACCACGCACAACATACCGATCCATCATGTCCGGGGTAATTCGCTTCAGCGCCTTAAGCACCTTAACCTTCTCGTCCCGAATGCTGTCCGCCGACAGGTCTGCGGGCGGATCCATCGCAATCAGGCACAGCAACTGCAGCAAGTGATTCTGAATCATGTCGCGGATCTGACCGGCCTGGTCGAAATAGCCCCAGCGCCCTTCTATACCCACGCTTTCCGCAACGGTGATTTCAACGTGGGAGATATGATTCTGATCCCACTGGGAGGCGAACAGGTTGTTGGCAAAGCGCAGCGCAATCAGGTTCTGCACGGTCTCCTTGCCCAGGTAGTGATCAATCCGGAACAACTGGTTTTCGTTGTAGACCTCGCCCAGCTCATCGTTGATGACCCGGGACGACTCAAGATCGTGACCGATGGGCTTTTCAACCACAACCCTCGTCCGCTCATTGCAGCAACGGGTTGCCTCGAGATTGCGGGCAATCACACCGTACATTGATGGCGGAGTTGCCATGTAGACAATCAACTGGTTATCCGGCTCGTCCCGCCAGTCCCGGAGCGCCTGGTAGCCCTCCGGGTCATTGAAGTCGAGACGCTGATATTCCACTCGCTGGAGAAAAGCCTGCGCGATATCCGGGTCAAACTCTTCGGACTTCACGTGTTTTCTCAGTTTCTCCAACAGCTGTTCTTTCACCTTGTCCGTGCCGGCCTCAGTTCGTGCAATGGCAAGAATGCGACTGCCGGGCGCCAGCAGGCCCGCCCGTTCAAGTTGATACAGGGCCGGGAAGAGTTTGCGCTGGGCAAGATCCCCCAGCGCCCCGAATAGCATTAGGTCACAACGGGTAGCGGTACGGTTAACCATCGGTTCCTTCTCTCAGTTTAAAGCGACACCAGCCGCCTGAAAGGCATTATGTAGTAATTTTATAAAAATAATGACAGCTTGTCCGGCATTTTCCAAGGGTATTTTTCATTAATTGATATTTTTACTACACCAAAAAGTTCATAAACACGGTATAATCACTACATTTTCCGACAACAATGGCACACCCCGAGGGAGTACCCAAACATGGCCGCAAACCATGCGCACCGTGACGACAACCTGCTGGAAGACATTCAGTCCCGGCTCGACAGCCTGAACAAATCTGAACGCAAGGTCGCGGAAGCCATCCTTCGTGACCCCAGCGCAGCCACTCGTTACAGCATAGCTGCCCTCGCCCGCGCTGCCGATGTCAGTGAACCCACGGTGAATCGTTTTTGCCGGGGATTCTCGGCCACCGGGTTCCCCGACTTCAAAATCCGCCTCGCTCAGAGCATCGCCACCGGCACCCCCTACGTGGGCCAGAATGTCGAGCCAGACGACACCGTGGCGGAGTTCGCAGACAAGATCATGCTCAGCACCATCGCCAGCCTGGACAAAGCCCGCCAGTCCCTGGACGCCAAAGCACTGGGCACCGTCATTGACCACCTGATTCAAGCCAAACAGATCAGCTTCTTCGGCATGGGTGGTTCGGCGTCCGTTGCCCTGGATGCGCAACACAAGTTCTTTCGCTTCAACATCCCGGTCACCTCTTACGACGACGCCCTGATGCAACGCATGGTTGCCGCCGGTGCCCAGGTAGGTGATGTCATAGTATTGATCTCCTACACCGGCAGAACCAAAGAGGCCGTTGAGATTGCCAAGGTGGCGCGCGCCAATGGAGCCACCGTGATTGGCATCACAAATCCGGAATCTCCACTGGCCGAATGCTGCACGGCGGTGCTTGGCGTAACCGCTCCGGAAGACACCGAAGTCTATATGCCCATGTCGTCACGCATTATTCACCTGACCGTGATCGACATCCTGGCAACCGGTGTGACCCTCAAGCGCGGAAAGGATTTCCTGAGCCATCTCAAAAAGATAAAGGAAAGCCTCAAGGCTACCCGCTATCCACTGGAGTAATCCCCCATAGTACTCGCCTGTACCACGCAGACATCCTCCGGCAGGGGGCGCAGCCATCTACGCCCCTCCTCCCCCTTGAAACTCACCCCCCAAATTCCCTGACTCGGAGGATGTACAAAGACACGCCTTGAGGAACCATGAAATCCGGTTTCCCAATGTCTGATTGGCAGAAGCTGCACTCAAGGGAACCGGAAGCCTGACCGGGACCTAGGAACCGGAAATTCCGCTTCCCTGACATGCAAGAATGACAAAAACACAGGACTCAAACGATGCACAATAAAAAGCCTCTCTTCGCTAGCAAGCTCCCACTGGCAGCTGCCATCACCGCAGCGGTCATGGCAACACCGGCCATCGCGCTGGACTTCCACGGCTACGCCCGGGCAGGAGCCTCCACCAATATCGGCAGCGGCGGCGAACAAACCTGTTTCGGCAGTGGCGCCAGCGGTCACTATGTAGGCCGCCTGGCTGACGAATGCGACACCTATGCCGAGCTGTCACTGGGCGACGAGCTGTTCAGCCAGGACGGCAAAACCTTCCGCATTGATTCCATGCTTGCCTACAGTGCTGAGCCCCAGGGCAACGATTACCAGGCACTGAATGGCGGCAACAACATCAGCGGTATCGACTTCGCCAACGAAGAAGTCACCCGCAACAACGCAGACCCGTTCGGCGGCGGTGAGATTGCCCTGAGACAGCTTTATGTGTCTGCCAAAAACGTCGTCGAGTCGCTGCCCGGCGCCACCCTCTGGGCCGGCAAACGCTTCTATCAGCGTAAAGACATCCACCAGATGGATCTCTACTACGTCAACAACTCCGGCTACGGCGCGGGTATCGAGAACATCAAGGCAGGTGCTGGCCACCTGTCCGTTGCCTATACCAATGCCGACACCAGCGACGGTGAAGGCCTGGTACAGAACAACAAAGTTGACGTTCGCTACGCCTTCCCCGTTGCCGGCGGCCACACCCTTGAACTGATCGGCATCTACGCCATGGCGGACCTGACCGACCAGCAGAAAGACGCCGGCATTGAAGACGAGAACGGCTATTTTCTCACCGCCGAGCTGTCATCAGGTGTTATGGGTGGCTTCAACAAATTCGCCGTGCAGTATGGCGCCGACTCCATGGGCTTCGCCAATGCCGAAGGCAGCAGTGGCGGGCGAGTGGATAACGGCAACGTTGCTGGCTACTTCGAGTCCAGCTGGCGCGTGCTCAACCACGGCGTGATCAAATTGGGCAATAACTGGGATCTGGGGCATTCCGTTGTCTATGAGAAAGCCAAACCCCATGATGCCGGCGCCCGTGATGGTGAGCGCCTGAGCATCATCGCCCGACCGATCTACAACTGGTCAACCGTTATGAGTACCGCGATTGAGATCGGCTACAGCGATACCGACCGCCCCTGGTTCACCGAATCCCAGGACCTCGGGAAAGTGGCTATCGCCCAGCAATGGCAGGCCGGCCCTGGCTACTGGGCGCGCCCCGTTATCCGCGCTTACGCTGCTACCTTCTTCGGAGATGAAGCCGAGGCCGCACGCGGTGGCGAAGGAATCGATGGCGACATCCAGATCGGCGCCCAGATCGAAGCCTGGTGGTAAGGCTCTAAACTCCACACGCTCTACTTGGACCTCCTTCAGGGCCGGCATTTGCCGGCCCTTTTTTTGCCCCTCACCCAATGACATCTACGCCCCGCTGCCACCTACGGCTACGCCCCGAAAATCCGGTCCCGGAGGGATGTTCTCGTGCATGCTTCGCGCAACCATGAGGAAGATCCGGAGCGGATCTTCCACCAACAAAAACAATTGGAAAGAGGATGTTGACAATGCCTGACCATAAACGGCTCACGGGTGGCATAGTGCTGACCCTTGCGCTGGCTCTCACCGGCTGCAACTCCGGCAGTAGCAGCGACTCACCGGCCAACGGCGGAAACACTGGCGCTGACGGCCTGCTCGAACCCGGGGCCAACGAGGCCCTGCTCTATTACAAGCGACCAGATGCCAGCTATGACGGCTGGGGCCTGCACCTGTGGAACGACGCCGGCGCTGGCTGTGATGGCCTGGCCGATGGTGTGCCCACCGACTGGGACACCCCAAGACGGGCGGACGGCATCAGCGACACCTACGGCGCCTATTATCGGATACCCATGCGCGAGGCCGGGGACTGCCTCAACTTCATTGTCCATAAGGGTGATGAGAAAGATCTTGGCGGCCAGGACCACCGCTGGCACTTTGGTGCGCTCGGCAACCGCATTTTCACCGTCAGCGGCAGCCAGCTGTTATCCAGTACACCGATCGAGACCGACGGTATTGCCATTGCCGGCGCCAGTGCCCATTGGGTTGATCGCAACACTCTGGTCTTCCGGGACACCGGAAATCTGCCACGGGTTGAACTTCGCTATGACCACAATGCCGGGATTGGCGTCAGCGACTCCGACACCCTGAGTGGTGGCAACGTACTGGAACTGACACCCACCACGTTACCTGAAGCCAGTGCAGACAAGTTCCCCCACCTGGCAGATTGGCCAGCCTACGAGATCATCGCTGACAGCGAAACCATCCAATCCGCGTTAAAGGGCCAACTGGTCGCCGCAGCCTATAACAGTAACGACGAGCTGGTAGCCGCCACCGGCGTGCAGATCGCGGGGGTACTGGATGACCTCTTTACCTTTAGCGGAGAGCTCGGCGCCATCATCGACGCAAGCTCCGTTACCTTTTCGGTCTGGGCACCAACCGCCCAGAGCCTGAAGCTTCATGTGTTCGATGAAGCCGGCGATCTCCTGCCCGGATATCCGGCCGAGATGATCGAATCCGAAGGCGTGTGGAGTCATTCCGGAAGCCGCAACGACCTGCTGGAGATGTACTATCAGTACGAAGTCTCCGTTTACCACCCCAGAACCGGTGCCATCGAAACCACCCTGGTATCCGACCCTTACGCCCTCAGCCTCTCGGCGAATGGCCAGTATGCCCAGGTGGTGGACCTTGGCGCAGACTACAAGCCATCCGGATGGGACAGCCTTACGATTCCAGCGAGGCCAGCGCCGGAGGATGTCGTGGTGTATGAGGTGCACGTTCGCGATTTCAGCGCCACAGACGAAACCGTTGAGCCGTCCCATCGTGGCAAGTACAAAGCCTTTACAGCCCCTTCTGATGGCAGTGTCGATAGCGTCGCACATCTGAGGGATCTGGCCGAGGCTGGCGTAACTCACCTGCACCTGTTGCCTGCCTTTGATATCGCCACCGTGAACGAGAACCCGAGCCAGGTGGTCGATATTCAGGACGATTTCAACCGGCTGTGTGAGCTTTCTGAAGCAGCCGCCAGCGAGTTCTCTGAATACTGCACAAGCGGGCAAACGATTCGCCAGGTTCTGGAAGGGTTTGACCCGCTCACCGGTGACGCCCAGGCGCTGTATAACACGTTCCGCGACCTGGACAGCTTCAACTGGGGCTATGACCCGGTTCACTTCACTGTGCCGGAAGGCAGCTATGCCACAGACGCCCAGGGCCCTCAGCGCATTACCGAGTTCCGGGAACTGGTGACGGCGGCTTCCGAATTGGGCCTGAACGTGGTTCTGGACGTGGTCTACAACCACACCAATTCGTCCGGTCTTGCCGACAACTCGGTTCTGGACAAGCTGGTACCCGGCTATTACCACCGCCTGAACCCGGAAACCGGCGCCGTCGAGCAGTCCACCTGCTGTGAGAATACCGCGTCTGAGCACGCCATGATGGAAAAGCTGATGGTCGACTCCCTGGTCACCTGGGCCCGGCATTACAAAGTATCCGGGTTCCGGTTTGATCTGATGGGCCACCACATGCTGAGCAATATGGAGAAGGCCCTGGCCGCGGTGCAGGCTGTCGATCCGGACACCTATTTCTATGGTGAAGCCTGGAACTTCGGCGAGGTGGCCAACAACGCCAGAGGCGTAAACGCCATCCAGACCAACATGGCCGGAACCGGTATTGGCTCGTTCAACGATCGCCTGCGGGATGCCGTACGTGGCGGCGGGCCCTTCGATGGAGGTGATGCCATTCGGGCCAACCAGGGATTTGCCAATGGCCTGTTCACCTACCCCAACGATCGAAACACGGGCAGCGAAGATGAAAGAAACCGGTTACTGCAGGTGAGTGACTGGATTCGTGTGGGCATCGCCGGCAGCCTGGCAGACTACCCGTTTGAGACCGCCACAGACGAGCTGAAAACCGCTGCCGAAATCGACTACAACGGACAGGCCGCCGGTTACACGGCAGATCCCCAGGAAATCATCAATTACGTTTCCAAGCACGACAACCAGACTCTCTGGGACAACAACCAGTACAAAGCCGACTACGCCGCCAGCACCCAGGAGCGGGCGCAAATGCAGGTTGTTGGCCTGGCCGTTCCGATTCTCAGCCAGGGCATCCCGTTCCTGCATATGGGCTCTGAACTGCTGCGTTCCAAATCCATGGAACGGGACAGCTACGATTCCGGGGACTGGTACAACGAGGTGGATTTCAGCTTCCAGGCTTCCGCCTGGAATCGAGGCCTGCCCCGCCAGGATAAGGATGGCTCTAACTGGGACCTGATCACCGAGGTCATCACCTCCGCTGGCAGTCACGCCAACCCCACTCCGGCGACGATCAGCTACACCAGGGATCAGGTGCTGGAGCTGCTCAGGGTGCGCAAGGAAAGCCCACTGTTCCGGCTTCAGACCGCCGAGGACATCAAGAACCGCCTCAGCTTCCTCAACACCGGCTCGCAGCAGATTCCGGGGCTGATCGCGTTCAGCCTGCTGGATGACGGTACCGCCGGTTTGCCGGAGCTGGATCCTGCCAATAACGAGATTGTGGTGGTGATCAACGCCAGCAACACCACCCAGACCCTGAACCACACCCTGGAAGGGGATTTCTCTGTCAGGGCCGATACCTCCCCGGCTCAGTCTGCGGCGGCCGATGCTGGCGAGTTCCTGGTGCCCGGGCTCTCGGTTTCGGTATTTGCCCGCTGACCGGCGGGCCTCAACACAGCCGGCCATGCCGGCTGTGACCATTGATAACAAGGAGAACAACATGAAAAAAGTACTTGGCAATCTGGCTCTGGTCTCTGTGCTTGCCATGACCGGCTGTGCCACCACCGGTGGTGAGCGTGACTACAGCCAGTCACTTTATCTGCGCGGGCAGTTTGCCTGGTGGGATGCCCTGCCCGAATACAAGGTCAAAAAGGTCGACACCGGCGTCTACCGAACGGAAATCGAATTAAAGGCGGACGGCCAACCCTATGAATTCAAGTTTGGCGATGCCAACTGGAGCAATGGGACCAACTGCGGTTACCTGTCCGAGAAAGACGACAAGGAGGTAACGCTCAACACGCCGGTTCGAGCGAACTGCTCTGCCGTGTTTGAGAACTTCCGTTTCACGCCGCCGGAATCGGCGGTGTACGGCTTCTATTTCGACGTAACCGGCGAGACTCCCACGGTGTATATCAAAAAAGCCAACTGATGCCCTGACATGCACAAAAAAGGGTGCCTGATCGGCACCCTTTTTTAATCGCTTTTCATCACACCCGGGAATCAATCCCTGTCGACCTCCGCGGTGTTTCTCAGGTATTGCTGATAAGCCATGTACTCACGCTGGCCCTCGAGCTGGGTCAGGAATTGACGCAACTGCTGGTATTCAGCGCCATCTGTATCCACCGCACCTTCGTTTACGGCATCAACCAGAATAATCGCCGCCTCACGCTGGCCAACGGCTTTGGCCATGGAAGGATTACCTTCGTCCGGGCGCGGCATGGCAAAGGCACGCTGCACCACAAATCGGCTCAGGTTAGCGCCGTCTCGCCCCTGGTTCTCGAAGCGCTGCCAGTCACCGGCATTCAGCGATTCGGGATCTTCTCCCGCTTCCAGGGCAGCCATCAGCTCATCCACTCTCGCCTCAAGCACCTGCCGGGTCTTGCGCGCTTCCAACATGGCGGCAATGTCGTCACGAACGTCGGCCAGCTCACGCTGACGAGGCTCCAAGTATTCGCGGACGCGAGCCACCACAGACGCGTTGTCACCAACATCGATCAACTCGGTGTTGAAACCGCCCTGCAGTACGTCATCAGAGAACAGCTGACGCACCAGCCCGGCGTGATCGAAAGGCGCGGCTCCACCCTCCCGGGTAACTCCGTCCACTTCCCGCACTTCCAGGCCAAGCTCTGCTGCCGGGCCCGCCAGATCGTCCGCAGCGTAGGCTGCATCGGCCAATTGGGCACGCACTTCAGCAAAGCGCTCGCTGGCGCGGCTGCGGGCCAGTTCATCACGCAACTCGCCCTGCAGCGACTCAAAAGACGGAACATCGGAACGACGCACGCCATCCAGTCGAATCAGGTGGATACCAAAGCTGGTTTCAACCGGGCCCGACACTTCACCTTCTTCCAGGGCAAAGAGCGCGTTCTCGAAGGCCTCATCGTAGACACCACGACCGGCATAACCCAGGTCACCACCGTCACGGGCGGAAACCGTATCAGCGGAGAATTCCTCGGCCAGGTCCGAGAACGATTCACCTGCCTCCAAACGCTCCTGAATCGACGCGATGGTAGCCTCAGCATCGCTACCGTCTTCAATCAGGATATGGGCAGCGCGCCGCTCCTCACGGGCGTATTCTTCGGCCCGCTCACCGTAGAAGGCCCGCAGGTCTTCCTCGGAGATTTCGATCACATCCGCCAGGGCGCCCAACGACAGCGTAATGTAAGCCGCGTTCACCTGCTCGGGCTCGCGGAACTGATCGGCGTTGTCGTCGTAAAACGACTGAATCTCTTCCTCGGTTACCGTAATCTGCTCAGACAGAGAGTCTGCGCTAACGGTCAGCACACGGAAATCGCGGGTCTGGTTCTGGATACGCAACAGTTGTGCGGCGTTTTCACTGGCCACAATACCGGTCTGCGCGATGGACGCACGAATCTGGTTGACCACGTAGTTCTTCCGCATGTTCTCGCGGAATTCACCCACGCCCATGCCAACATTGCGTACCGTTGCCACAAACCGATCACGGTTAAACTGGCCGTCTACCTGAAACTGGGGCATCTGGGTAATCAGCGCATCGATGTCGGCATCCGACAGCTCCAGTCCCTGGGCCTGGGCGTCGAGGGTCAGTACCCGCTCCTGGATCAGGGATTCCAGCACATCCCGGCGGATCTGATCTTCATCCAGCATGGAGGGATCCGGGCTGTCCATCTGCATGAGCCGCTGCTGTGTTTCCAGCTGCACGGTGCGCAAAAACTCACGCTCGGTGATGGAGTCTCCGTTAACAGTGGCCACTTCCGGCTCACCGGAAAAACCGCCAACAATGGCGTCCATCCCCCAGATTGACAGAGAAATGATCAGAAGGCCGATAATAACCTTTGCAATAGTACCCTGGGCGTTATCCCGAATATCTTGAAGCATGTTGTTCCTGAATCCCTGTTCAAGGTCGTGCTGGTGTTATTGGTGAGGCGGCTGCACTTTAACGTAAAAAGGCGCACCCTGTCCGGAATGCGCCTTGAATTCTTGCGGCAGCTTTCGCAAGCGAAAGCTGCCAAAGAAAGAGCCTTTACTTAACGGCGTCTTTCAGGGCCTTGCCTGCTTTGAATCCAGGCACTTTAGAGGCCGGAATCTTGATTTCAGCGCCAGTCTGCGGGTTGCGGCCGGTACGGGCGGCGCGCTCTTTCACAGAAAAGGTACCGAAGCCGATCAGGGTAACCTGATCGCCTTTCTTCAGTGCTCCAGTGATGGAGTTGGTCATGGCATCCAGCGCACGGCCAGCTGCAGCTTTGGAGATATCTGCGGACTCTGCAATTGCATCGATAAGTTCGGACTTGTTCACACTAAACCCCTTCGATTTCAGGTTGAAGATGTTATAGGTCGGTTTGTTTTTCGAGGACGTTCCCGACTATCGCATATGCGGTCGGAGAATTCCATTCTTCAGTTTTCTTATTCCTTTCGGTAGTACACCGGTGTTCGGAATAGGCACTTACTGCGCGGGAGCCCTTGGTATTGGCTGCTTCACGGCGAAACAGTTATACCAACGGGCTCTCAGGCATGTCAACAACTCATCGGGTGTTTAATGTGTATTTATGCGCTCGGCAGCATCGCCGGCATCGTCTCCGGCTTTCGACGAGGCTCCCTCTTTTGCCGAATCGGCGGTGCGTGGCTCTGGCTGGTAAGCCAGTGCAATGTCCAGAACCTCATCAATCCACTTCACCGGACGAATCTCAAGAGAGTCTTTTATATTATCCGGTATCTCTTTGAGATCCCTGACATTTTCATCCGGAATAATGACGGTCTTGATGCCACCCCGATGGGCTGCCAGCAGCTTCTCCTTGAGCCCGCCAATCGCCAGAACTTTACCCCGAAGGGTAATCTCACCGGTCATGGCCACCTCGGCCCGGACCGGAATTTTGGTCAGCGCAGACACCAGCGCTGTGCACATGCCAATACCAGCACTGGGACCATCTTTTGGCGTTGCACCCTCAGGTACGTGCACGTGGAGGTCGTGCTTTTCATGGAAGTCATCGGCAATGCCAAGGCCAGAAGCCCGGCTGCGAACCACCGTCAGGGCCGTCTGGATCGACTCCTGCATGACATCACCCAGTGAACCGGTCTTGACCACTCTACCTTTACCTGGGGTCAGGGCACACTCGATGGTCAACAGTTCACCGCCCACCTGGGTCCAGGCAAGTCCGGTCACCTGACCGATTTCGTTCTTCTCTTCCGCCAGACCATACTTGAATTTCTTGACGCCGGAGTAGTCCTCCAGCATCTCGGGCGAGAGGGTCACAGAGGCCTTGTCGTTGGCCTCTACGTGCTCCCTGACCACCTTCCGGCAGATCTTGGCGATTTCCCGCTCCAGGCCGCGCACACCCGCCTCACGGGTGTAGTAGCGGATCAGGTCACGGAGTGTCGCTTCGGGAATCTTCAGTTCGTCCTTGCGCAAGCCGTTTGCCTTGATCTGCTTGGGCAACAGGTAGCGCAGAGCAATATTGACCTTTTCTTCCTCGGTGTAGCCCGGAATCCGGATGATCTCCATCCGGTCCAGCAGGGCCGGCGGAATATCCATGGAGTTGGAGGTACACACGAACATCACGTCCGAGAGGTCGTAATCCACCTCCAGGTAATGATCGTTAAAGGTGTGATTCTGCTCAGGGTCCAGCACCTCAAGCAAGGCTGACGCCGGATCACCCCGGTGGTCCATACCCATCTTGTCGATTTCATCGAACAGGAACAGCGGGTTCTTTACTCCAACCTTGGACAGCTTCTGCAGCAGCTTACCCGGCAGAGCGCCAATATAGGTTTTCCGATGCCCGCGAATCTCTGCCTCATCCCGAACGCCGCCCAGAGCCATCCGGGTATACTTGCGGTTAGTCGCCTTAGCGATGGACTGCCCAAGAGACGTCTTGCCGACGCCGGGAGGCCCAACCAGGCAAAGCACAGGCCCCTTGACCTTCTTCACACGGCTTTGCACTGCCAGGTACTCAAGGATGCGCTTCTTCACCTCATCCAGGCCGTAGTGGTCCTTATCCAGGATCTCACGGGCCTTCTCCAGATCGTGCCGCACGCGGCTGCGTTTTTTCCAGGGCACCGCCAGCATCCAGTCGATGTAACCCCGCACAACGGTGGCTTCCGCTGACATGGGTGACATCATCTTCAATTTGTTGAGTTCTGTTTCGGTTTTCTTGCGCGCCTCTTCCGGCAGGCCGGCTTCCTCAAGCTTCTGCTCGAGTTCTTCGAAGTCGTTATTGCCCTCGCCCAGATTGCCCATCTCTTTCTGGATGGCCTTCATCTGCTCGTTCAGGTAATACTCGCGCTGGCTCCGCTCCATCTGTTTCTTGACGCGTCCGCGGATGCGCTTTTCCACCTCAATCAGGTCGATCTCGCCGTCCAGTTTGCCCAGCAGCAGGTCAACACGCTTGCGAACGTCCAGTGCCTCCAGCAATTCCTGCTTCTCGGGAATCCGCATTTCAAGATGGGCCGCCATGGTATCCACCAGGCGCTCAAGCTCCTGAATACCCGTCAAGGCATTGGAAACCTCTGACGGCACCTTCTTAGACAGCTTCACATACTTTTCGAATTCGTCCATCAGGGTCTTGGTGAGCACATCCTCCTCGCGCTCAGGCAACGACTCTTCTTCCATCAGAATGGCCTGTCCTGACAGGAAATCACCCTCGGAAATATCGGTAATGCTGGCCCTGGCATTGCCCTCAACCAGCACCTTGACGGTACCATCCGGCAGACGAAGCATCTGCAGTACGGTGGCCAAAGTACCCATGGAGAATACATCCACGGCACCAGGCTCATCGGTTGAGGCGTCTTTCTGGGCGACCAGAAGGATTTCCTTGCTGCCCTCCATCGCGGCTTCCAGTGCCTGGATGGACTTCTCCCGGCCCACAAACAACGGGACCACCATGTGCGGAAACACCACTACGTCCCGCAGCGGGAGTAACGGGTAGTCTTGCACGGTTTCTTCAGATATACGGGTCATAGGGAATCCTCTGACAGCATTTTATTCAGCATATCACCCATCATTGGGGCGGCGGCGAAAATTGCAATCTTTTTACGAAAGGAACCGATGGGCAGGAACAGCATTCAGCGTCATGAAAAAGGGGCGATAGTCGCCCCTTTTCAATGCACTGCCAAATGACCTCAGAACTCAGTCAGTCCTCGGGTACCGCTTTGGCATGGTCGCTGCTTGCGTAGATCTTGAACGGCTCAGAGTCACCACTGATGACGCTGGCATCAATCACCACCTTGGAAACATCATGTTCAGATGGAATCTGGTACATGGTATCCAGCAGTGTGGCTTCCATGATTGAACGGAGGCCCCGGGCACCGGTTTTGCGCTCCATCGCCTTGCGCGCTACAGCTCGCAGCGCGTCTTCCCGGAAGTCCAGCTCCACGCCTTCCATATCAAACAGCTTCTGATACTGCTTGGTCAGCGCGTTCTTGGGCTCGGTGAGGATTTGCACCAGGGCTTGTTCATCCAGCTCTGTCAGCGTAGCAACCACCGGCAAACGGCCAACAAACTCCGGAATCAGACCAAATTTCACAAGATCCTCGGTTTCGACATCACGGATGATGTCACCGGTATTCTTGCTGTCGTCCTGGCTCTTCACCGTTGCGGAGAAGCCTATGGAACTGCGCTCCGAACGCTCCTGGATCACTTTCTCCAGGCCGGCAAAAGCGCCACCGCAAATAAACAGCATGTTGGTGGTGTCTACCTGCAGAAACTCCTGCTGCGGATGCTTGCGACCACCCTGGGGCGGAACCGACGCGACCGTACCCTCGATCAGTTTCAGGAGCGCTTGCTGCACACCTTCACCGGATACATCTCGGGTGATCGACGGGTTGTCGGATTTGCGGGAAATCTTGTCGATTTCGTCGATATAGACGATGCCGCGCTGCGCTTTTTCGACATCGTAATCACACTTCTGCAGCAGCTTCTGGATGATGTTCTCGACATCTTCACCCACATAGCCGGCTTCGGTGAGCGTGGTGGCGTCGGCAATGGTGAACGGCACGTTCAGCATCCGGGCCAGTGTCTCGGCCAGCAGGGTCTTGCCACTCCCGGTCGGACCGATCAGCAGGATGTTACTCTTACCCAGTTCAACGTCGCTTTTGCCTTCGCCATAGCGCAGGCGCTTGTAGTGGTTGTAAACCGCGACAGACAGCACAACTTTGGCGCGGTCCTGGCCAATCACATATTCGTTCAGGGTCTCGCGGATTTCCGCCGGTGTGGGAAGACGATCACTGGCCTCTTCCTGGGCGTTTTCCTGAATCTCTTCGCGAATAATGTCGTTGCACAGGTCAACGCACTCGTCGCAGATGAACACCGAGGGCCCTGCAATGAGCTTACGGACTTCATGCTGGCTCTTTCCACAAAACGAGCAGTACAGCAACTTGCCGTTATCGTCGCCTCTGCCGTTTCTTTCATCTGCCATTGAAATACCTCTGTTCTTCGTTGGTCGGCGCAATCAAACAATACGCCGACCAGGGATGATGCGATGACTTTCAGTATTATTTATTCGGTACGCGCTTATCAAGTATTGTATCGATCAACCCGTACTCTTTCGCCTGCTGCGGATCCATGAAATTGTCGCGGTCAGTGTCGCGCGCGATGGTCTCGAGATCCTGGCCGGTGTGCTCCGCCAGCAAGGTGTTGAGGGTATGGCGAATCTTCAGGATTTCGCGAGTATGAATCTCGATATCCGTCGCCTGCCCCTGGTAACCACCCAGCGGCTGATGAATCATCACCCGGGAATTCGGCAGGCACGCCCGTTTACCCTTGGTACCCCCTGACAGCAGGAAGGCGCCCATGCTGGCCGCCTGGCCGATACACAAGGTGGCAACATCCGGCTTTACAAACTGCATGGTGTCGTAGATGGACATACCAGCAGTCACAGAGCCGCCTGGGCTGTTGATATAAAGGTGGATGTCCTTGTCCGGATTTTCGGATTCCAGGAACAGCAGCTGAGCAACGACCAGGTTTGCCATGTGGTCTTCGACCGGGCCAACCAGAAAAATCACCCGTTCCTTGAGCAGCCGGGAATAGATATCAAAGGAACGCTCTCCGCGTGCCGTCTGTTCAATTACGATCGGCACCAGACCGGCGTTGGTTATCATTGTAGGGCCATCAAACGGTTTCTGCGTCATGTGCGCCTGAACTCCTTATGGACAATGGGCATGGACTCCTGTGGCAGGATATCCGGAAGTGATCGTCAGGATACCCTTATACTCTGCCACCAGTGAGCCCAGATGAAAACAGCCGGACACGCCGGCTGTTTCCAGAAAGCGACTCCGGGCCAGGCCCGGGGCCATCAGCGCTGGGGCTGACCGGCCTGAACCGCTTCTTCGTACTTCATTTTCTTCTCTTTCACTTTGGCCTGACCAAGCACATAGTCCACCACGGCATCTTCCAGAACAGATGACTCGATCTGAGCTTTCTGGTCCGGGTTGTTGGTGAAGTGCGCAACAACCTCTTCAGGCTGTTCATACGTAGATGCGATCTCCTGGATCTTTTCATCCACCTGGGCCGGCTCGGCCTTCAGGTCGTTCTTCTTGACCACTTCCTGGAACAACAAGCCAGTCTTCACCCGGCGCTTGGCCTGCTCTTCGAAGATTTCCTTGGGCAGCTGCTGGAAGTCAACCTGGCCACCAAAACGCTGAACGGCATCCTGACGCAGGCGATCAATTTCCTGATCCACCAGGGCAGCCGGAATCTCCAGCTCGGTGGTTTCCAGCAGTCCGTCAACAACGTCGTTCTTGACCTTGTTGGACACCGCCTGCTTGAGCTCGCGCTCCATGTTTTTCTTCACTTCTTCACGGAAGGTCGCTTCGTCTTCGGCTTCAATACCGAACTTCTTGAAGAACTCCTGGTCCAGTTCCGGCAGCTGCGGCTCTTCTACCTTGTGGATCTTGATATCGAACTTGGCTGGCTTACCAGCCAGGTCTTCGTTGTGGTAGTCCTCGGGGAACTCCACTTCGATTTCCAGATCTTCACCGGCCTTACCACCAACAATGGCCTTTTCGAAGCCCGGGATCATCTGACCAGAACCCAGAGTCAGACGATGGCCTTCAGCGGCGCCGCCTTCAAACTCTTCACCTTCGATGAAGCCTTTGAAGTCGATGGTCAGAACATCTTTGTTCTTGGACTTGCGCTTGACTTCTTTCATGGTGGCCTGCTGACGACGCAGGTTGTCAATCATGGTATCGATGTCTTTGTCGGTCACTTCGGCAACCGGCTTCTCTACCTCAACCTTGGACAGGTCGCCCAGCTCGATTTCAGGCAGCACTTCGAAGATGGCCACGAACTCGAGGTCTTTGCCCTCTTCCATGGTTTTCGGTTCAAACTTCGGCCAGCCAGCCGGGTTGATATCCTGCTCCTGCAGTGCCTTGATGTAATGGTCGCGCATGGCCTCGCCAACCACTTCCTGGCGAACGCTGTCACCGAAACGACGCTTGACCACGCTCATGGGCACCTTGCCAGGACGGAAACCGTTCAGGCGCACGGAACGGGCAGTTTCCTGCAGGCGTTTCTGAACCGCCTGATCGATTTCCTGGGCGGGCACACCAATCGTCATGCGACGCTCGATGTTAGAGGTCGTTTCAACAGACACTTGCATGGAAGTTCCTCAAATTACAGATTCTGTAGGTGAATGAAAATTAAGACAAAACCCTGTTCAAAGCGACAAGCCCGAAAGGGACGCAAAATTAAAAGCCGGTAGTTTATCACGGTTTACCCCACCGAGAGAATCACCCGGTAAGGCTGAATATCGCTTTGAGACCAGTGCCACAACCGACATAGACAAAAATGGGGGCATTACTGAAAAAAGAAAGGGTGGTGCGAGAGGAGAGACTCGAACTCTCACGGGTTGCCCCGCTGGAACCTAAATCCAGTGCGTCTACCAATTCCGCCACTCTCGCGTATCTGGCACTGTACCGAAACGACCAAACGCCGTACAGACAGGCAGAAAAACAAACAAGGGGAAAAGTGGGGTGGACGAAGGGGTTCGAACCCTCGACCGCAGGAGTCACAATCCTGAGCTCTACCAACTGAGCTACGTCCACCACATCAGGGAGGTGCCTTTGGCACTCACTACTGCTTGCTTCAACTTTGCTGGTTTGGCGATCCGGTCCGGACTCACGACTTGATGGCGCGCCCGGCAGGACTCGAACCTGCGACCATCCGCTTAGAAGGCGGATGCTCTATCCAGCTGAGCTACGGGCGCTTGACCGTTCGCCCACCTGAATATCCAGAAAATGGTCGGGGTAGAGAGATTCGAACTCCCGACATCCTGCTCCCAAAGCAGGCGCGCTACCAGACTGCGCTATACCCCGTTTCGACTGAACAACAAGTGCCTCAGCAAAGTTGGCGCGCATATTACCGGCGGCTGAGGCATCCGTCAACAACGATTTCAAAAATCATAGAGATAACGTTGCCTAAGAAGACCCGGGCAGGCACAAAAAGTTCCCCACGGAGCTTTGCCTGAGTCCCGGTTCAGCGCATTGGCGTAAATGCCGAAGCATGAGACAATGCCCGGCCTTCACTTCTTCACTATTCATGCCCAACCGACAAGACGGAAACATGAGCGCCAAACTGATTAACGGAAAAGAGATCGCCGTCCGGGTTCGACAACAGGTGGCTGCGGGCGTACAGGCCCGGAAAGCCAAAGGCCTGAGAGCACCCGGCCTGGCAGTGGTTCTGGTGGGCAACGACCCCGCCTCCCACGTGTACGTGGGTAATAAACGCAAAGCCTGCGATGAAGCGGGCATTCTGTCGCTGTCCTATGACCTGCCCGAAGACACCTCTCAGGCGGCCCTGGAAGCACTGATTGATGAGTTGAACGAAAACCCCGCCGTAGATGGCATCCTGGTTCAGCTCCCCCTGCCCTCACACCTCGACGCCGACCCGATCCTGGTAAAGATTCGCCCGGATAAAGACGTGGACGGCTTTCACCCCTACAATATCGGCCGCCTGATGCAGCGCAAGCCCTGTCTGCGCCCTTGTACACCGGCCGGCGTGATCACCCTGCTCGACTCCATAGGCACACCCTACAAAGGTCAGCACGCGGTCATTGTCGGCGCCTCAAACATCGTGGGTCGGCCCATGAGCATGGAACTGTTGCTGAAAGGCGCCACCACCACCGTATGCCACCGGTTCACCGGCAACCTGGAGAAGTTTGTGGGTGAGGCGGACATCCTGATTGCCGCCGTCGGTAAGCCCGGCATCATCAAAGGCGAGTGGGTAAAACCCGGCGCCACCGTGATTGACGTGGGCATCAACCGCATGGACGACGGCAAGCTCTGCGGCGACGTAGACTTCGCCGCAGCCGCCGAACGCGCCTCCTACATCACCCCGGTCCCCGGCGGCGTAGGCCCCATGACCATCGCCACCCTGCTGGAGAACACCCTTTACGCGGCGGATGTGCTTCACAAGGGTCTGTCCCCGAACGGGGACTGACCCACCTTTGCCCGCCCCTGCCCCGAAGCTCGAGCCCATGGGTCCAAAATGGGTCAGTCCCCATTCGGGGACAGACCCCAATGCCAAAGCTCGAGCCCATGGGTCCAAAATGGGTCAGACTCCCAAGGGTCTGTCCCCAAAGGGGACTGACCCCCATTTGCCCGCCCCCGCCCCACAGCTAGAGCCCATGGGTCCAAAATGGGTCAGTCCCCATGCGGGGACAGACCCCAGGGGCCAGACCCCAAAAAAACCCGCCGAAGCGGGTTTTTTGAACACGGAGCAGATTACTGCCCGTACTTGGCCTTGGCCTTCTGGCGGTAGGCGTGCAGCAGTGGCTCGGTGTAGCCGGCCGGCTGCTCGCGGCCTTTCAGAACCAGATCCACAGCTGCCTGGAAGGCGATGCTGTCATCGAAGTTCGGGGCCATGTTGCGGTACGCGGCATCACCGGCGTTCTGCTTGTCTACTACGGCAGCCATGCGCTTCATGGTTTCCATGATCTGCTCTTCGGAGCAGATACCGTGGTACAGCCAGTTGCACAGCAGCTGTGAAGAGATACGCAGGGTCGCGCGGTCTTCCATCAGGCCTACATCGTTGATGTCCGGCACCTTGGAACAGCCCACGCCCTGGTCGATCC
Organism: Marinobacter excellens LAMA 842; assembly: GCF_001574445.1. Taxonomy (NCBI): domain Bacteria; kingdom Pseudomonadati; phylum Pseudomonadota; class Gammaproteobacteria; order Pseudomonadales; family Marinobacteraceae; genus Marinobacter; species Marinobacter excellens. Next base: position 19,263 of record NZ_LOCO01000002.1, on the reverse strand, counting down.
AGCGTACAACGTAGCCAAGGATACCCTGGGCATTGTTGTCCAACTCCTGCTGGATGTCTTCCGCGCTCAGTGAAGACGGATCGTCCATCACCGGAACCGTCAGGATGTCGTCCAGAGACGCCCGCTGACGGTTAGCCAGCTCTTTCTGCACATCAAACACGTTCACCTGGTGGTAGTGGGTGGCGTGCAAGGTAGCGGCCGTCGGCGACGGAACCCAGGCGGTGTTGGCGCCAGACTTCGGGTGGCCAATCTTGGCTTCCAGCATGCCGGCCATCAGGTCAGGCATGGCCCACATACCCTTACCAATCTGCGCTACACCAGACAGACCCGCTTCCAGGCCGATATCTACGTTCCACTGCTCGTAGGCGTTGATCCAGGTAGCCAGCTTCATCGGGCCCTTACGGATGAACGGACCCAGCTCCATGGAGGTGTGAATCTCGTCGCCGGTGCGGTCCAGGAAGCCGGTGTTAATGAACACGGTGCGATCTTTGGCCGCGTGGATACAGGCTTTCAGGTTCACCGTGGTACGGCGCTCTTCATCCATGATGCCCACTTTCAGGGTAAAGCGCGGCAGGCCAAGCGCATCTTCAACACGACCGAAGAATTCGTTGGTGAACGCCACCTCTTCCGGACCGTGCTGCTTGGGCTTAACAATGTAAACAGAGCCCTTGGTGCTGTTCTGGAACTTGCCATCAGCCTTCAGGTCGTGAATGGCGATCAGTGAAGTGACCAGGCCATCCATCAGGCCTTCCGGAATCTCGTTACCGTCTTTCAGCAGGATGGCCGGGTTGGTCATCAGGTGGCCAACGTTACGAACGAACAGCAGGCTGCGGCCCTTCAGGGTCAGTTCGCTGCCATCAGCACCGGTGTAGGTGCGGTCGCCGTTCATACGGCGAGTCATCATCTGGCCGCCCTTCTCGAAGGACTCTTCCAGGTCACCTTTCATCAGGCCGAGCCAGTTCTTGTAGGCTACTACCTTGTCGTCTGCGTCTACCGCCGCAACGGAGTCTTCGCAGTCCATGATGGTAGTCAGGGCAGATTCCATCAGCACGTCTTTGACGTTGGCACCATCGTCTTTGCCGATCGGATGGCTGGCATCGATCTGGATTTCAAAGTGCATGCCATTCTTCACCAGCAGAACGCCAGTGGGGGCATCGGCGGCACCGGTGTAGCCAACAAAGCCGGACTCGTCTTTCAGGCCGGTGACTTCACCATTCTGCAGTTTCACCGCCAGTTTTCCGCCGTCGATGTAGTATTTGGCAGCATCTTTATGGCTACCGGAAGCCAGGGGCGCAGAGCCGTCCAGCAGGTTGCGGGCCCACTCGATGACCTTGGCACCGCGAACCGGGTTATAGCCGCGACCTTTATCAGCGCCATCTTCCTCGGAAATAGCATCGGTGCCGTAGAGGGCATCGTACAGGCTACCCCAGCGCGCATTGGCGGCGTTCAAGGCGAAACGGGCGTTCATCACCGGAACAACCAATTGCGGGCCGGCCATGGTAGCGATTTCCGGATCTACGTTGGCAGTAGAGATTTTGAAATCGGCGGGCTCATCGACCAGGTAACCGATCTCTTTCAGGAACGCCTTGTACTCGGCCATGTCCAGCTTCTGGCCCTTGTGGTCACGGTTCCAGGCATCCATCTTTTCCTGGAGGGCATCACGCTTGGCCAGCAATTCGCGGTTGCGCGGAGCCAGTTCGTTCACAATTTTGTCGAACTCGGCCCAGAATTTGTCAGCGTCAACACCGGTGCCCGGGATCGCTTCGTTATTTACGAAATCGTACAGATTCTTGGCGATCTGGATGCCGCCAACTTGAACGCGTTCTGTCATCGTTGCTTGCCTCAATGGGTTTGTAGTTCCCGACTCCCCTTCTAGCGCCACGGGCGCGGGGCATTCTGATTTGAGCGCCGCATTGTACGTGAAATTCCCTACAAGGTCATTCCCATGCAGCACAATGCGGCTTTAGGTGTAATGGTACGAGTCAGGCCCGGCGCCAGGTGGTGCCTTCGCGACTGTCGTCCAGAATAATACCCTTTTCGAGCAGCTCATCCCGGATACGATCGGCCCCAGCAAAATCTTTCGCTTTGCGGGCATCGGCGCGGTCCTGAATCATGGCCTCAATATCTTCAGCAGTCAGCTCACTACCGGTATCGGCCTGGAAGAAAGCTTCCGGGTTTTGCTGAAGCAGCCCCAGCACGCCACCCAGACGAACCAGAATGGCTGCGCTGCGCTTGGCCTGCTCGTCATCGCCTTCACGGCGGTGATGATTGATGTCGTTGGCCACGGCATGCAATACGGCGATGGCACCGGCGGTATTGAAATCGTCGTCCATCACTTCGGCGAACCGGTGATCGTGGTCGGTCTCCGGCACGTCACTGTCCTTGGCCGGGGTAATACCCCGCAGGGCATGATACAGCTTGGTCAACGTCCGCCCTGCCTCAGCAAGACTTTCCTCGGAATAGTCCACCTGGCTGCGATAATGGCTGGAGACCAGAAAGTAGCGCACCACTTCCGCCGGATACTTTTCCAGGATTTCCCGGATGGTAAAGAAGTTGCCCAAAGACTTGGACATCTTCTCTTTGTTCACCCGAATGGCGCCGGCGTGCATCCATGTATGTACAAACTTGTGGCCGGTGGCACATTCCGACTGGGCAATTTCGTTCTCGTGGTGCGGGAACAGCAGATCCGGCCCGCCACCGTGAATGTCGAAGGTGTCGCCCAGGCACTTGGTGGACATAGCCGAGCACTCGATATGCCAGCCCGGTCGGCCATCGCCCCAGGGAGACTGCCAGCTAACTTCGCCAGGCTTGGCGGCTTTCCACAAGGCAAAATCCGCAGGGCTGCGCTTGGCTTCCTGCACATCCACCCGGGCACCGGCCACCAGGTCTTCGAGTTTTTTCTTGCTCAGTTTGCCGTAGTCCGGGAAGGAATCCACCGCGAAATACACGTCACCGTTATCAGCCGCGTAGGCATGGTTGCCCGCAATCAGCGTCTGGATCATGGCGATGATATCGTCGATGTAGGCGGTAGCCCGCGGCTCATCGCTGGGAGCCAGCACACCCAGGCGAGCTTCGTCTTCATGCATGGCGTGAATCATGCGGTCGGTCAGGTCGGTGTAGACCTCACCATTTTCATCGGCCCGGCGCAGGATCTTGTCGTCGATGTCGGTGATGTTACGCACGTAAGTCACATCATAGCCACGGTGGCGCAGGTAACGGGTAACCACATCGAAGGCCACCAACACCCGGGCGTGGCCCAGGTGGCAGTAGTCGTAGACCGTCATGCCACACACGTACATGCGTACCTTACCTGGCTCGATGGTCTTGAACGCTTCCTTCTGCTGCGTCAGCGTATTGTAGATACGCATTACTTGCCTCCCTTGCCCCAGGAATCCCGAAGTGTGACTGTCCGGTTGAACACCGGCTTGCCGGCCTTGGCTGTCAGCTCCTGATCACAGAAGAAATAGCCCTCACGCTCGAACTGATACGGTAAATCGGTCCTTGGCTCGGCCAGACTTTTCTCAACCCGCGCGCCCTTCAGCACCACCAGGGACTCCGGGTTCAGGTGATCCAGGAAGTCACCTTCCTTGTCGCTGTCCGGGCTCTCGTGGTTAAACAGTCGGTCATACAGGTTGATATCGGTTTCGATGCTGTCATTGGCCGATACCCAGTGAATCACGCCGTTAGGCTTGTAACCTTCCGGGTTCACACCCAACGTGTTCGGATCGTACTCGCATTTGAGTTCAACGATCTCACCGCTGTCATCGCGCACCACCTCTTTACAGGTCATCACGTAACCTCCGCGCAGACGCACCGCCTGCTCCGGCGCCAGACGTTTCCACTTACGCGGCGGCTCCACCTCGAAGTCTTCCCGGTCGATGTACAGAGTCTGGCTCCAGGTGACGTCCCGCTCCCCCATCTCCGGCTTCTGCGGGTGCACCGGCAAGGTCAGGGTTTCGGTCTGATCAGCCGGGTAGTTGGTGAGAGTCACTTTTAGCGGGCGCATGACGCACATGGCGCGGGGCGCCCGGTCGTTCAGGTCTTCCCGGATGGCATACTCCAACATACCTACATCAACGGTACCACCAGCTTTGTTAACACCGATCATGTCGCAGAAGCTGCGTATGGATTCCGGGGTGTAACCACGGCGGCGCATGCCGGAAATAGTCGGCATACGCGGATCGTTCCATCCCTCTACCACATGTTCGTCCACCAGGCGCTTCAGCTTGCGTTTGCTGGTGATGGTATAATTCAGGTTCAGCCGCGCAAACTCAATCTGGCGCGGATGGCACGGAACGGTGATGTTATCCAGCACCCAGTCGTACAGGGGGCGGTGGTCTTCGAATTCGAGCGTACACAGGGAGTGAGTAATCCCCTCCAAGGCATCAGAAATCGGGTGGGTGAAGTCGTACATCGGGTAGATGCACCACTTGCTTCCGGTCTGGTGATGGTCGGCGTAGCGAATGCGGTAAAGAATCGGGTCCCGCAGGTTGATGTTCGGGGAGGCCATATCGATCTTGGCCCGCAACACCAACTCGCCGTTCTCGAACTTACCGTCGCGCATGTCCCGGAACAACTGCAGGCTTTCTTCCACCGGGCGGTCCCGGTATGGGCTGTTCTTGCCGGGCTCCTTCAGGGAACCACGGTATTCAGCCATCTGCTCAGCATTCAGTGCACACACATAGGCCTTGCCTTTTTCGATCAACTCCTCGGCAAAGGCGTACAGCTGGTCAAAGTAATCTGAGGCGTAACGTACGTCGTCCGCCCACTCGTAGCCCAGCCACTCGACGTCCTGCTTGATGGCATCGATGTATTCCTGACTTTCCTTTTCCGGGTTGGTGTCGTCAAAGCGAAGGTTACACTCGCCACCGAAGGTTTGCGCAATACCAAAGTTCAAGCAGATCGACTTGGCGTGACCAACGTGCAGGTAGCCGTTGGGCTCCGGCGGAAAACGGGTAACGACCTTGCCAGCGTGCTCACCCTTGGCGATGGCGTCTTCGATCAGGCTCTGAATAAAATTGTGGGCTTTCTTCGACTCGGCGCTCATACAATCTCTGTCAACAGGGAATGGATCCGGGGAGCACGGTGCAGGCTCCCTTAAACCGCCTATTATACTCACAAATCGTTGCCGGACTCATGCACAGGACGAAACTCTTGAGTACAATGCAACCTTCAGACCCACAACCCCTATTTAACAGGACGACCTGATGATTCTGCTGCAGACCAACCACGGTGATATCAAACTGGAACTGGACTACGAAAAAGCCCCGGAAACCGCAAAGAACTTTGAGCAGTATGTTCGCGACGGCTTTTACGACGGTCTGATCTTTCACCGTGTCATCAGCAACTTCATGGTTCAGGGCGGCGGCTTTGAGCCGGGCATGACCCCACGCAAAACCCGCGACCCCATCCAGAACGAAGCCGACAACGGCCTTAGCAACATGGTCGGCACCATTGCCATGGCCCGCACCATGGACCCGCACTCAGCTACGGCCCAGTTCTTCATCAACGTGGAGAACAACGGATTCCTCGACCACACCGCCAAGAATGCCGAGGGCTGGGGCTACTGTGTGTTCGGCAAAGTGGTTGACGGCATGGAGACCGTAAACAACATCCGCGCCGTTCGCACCACCATGCGTGCCGGCCACCAGGACGTGCCATTTGAAGACGTCATCATTGAAAAGGCCGAGGTTCTGGAGGACGCGTGACCACGCTGTTTATCTCGGATCTGCACCTTGAGGAGTCGCGCCCGGATATTACGGACGCGTTCCTGACGTTCCTGCGAGAGAAGGCAGCAGGGGTTGAGCAGCTCTACATTCTGGGCGATTTTTTTGAGGCCTGGATTGGTGACGACGAGCGCACACCACTTCAGGAGCAGGTTGCTGGCGCCCTGAAGCACCTCAGCGACAGCGGCACCCATATCTTCCTGATGCATGGCAACCGGGACTTCCTGATCGGAGAAGATTTCTGCCACCGGTCCGGCGCCACCCTGCTGGACGACCCGACGGTGATCGATCTGTATGGAACGCCTACTCTGCTGCTGCACGGCGACAGCCTGTGCACTGCCGATGTGGAATACCAGAAATTCCGCGCCAACATGCGCAACCCGCAGATGCAGAAGATGATGCTGGCCCGCCCCCTGGAAGACCGCCAGCAAATGGCAAAGCAATTACGGGCGCTGTCGATGGCCAAGAACCAGGGCAAGGCGGAAGACATCATGGATGTGACGCCAGAGGAAGTAGTCAAGGAGCTCGAAGCCCACGGCGTTCAGTTGATGATTCATGGCCACACCCATCGTCCGGCCGTGCACCACCTCGAAGCCAATAACAAACCAGCGCGCCGGATTGTGCTCGGTGACTGGCACAGCCACCTTTGGTGGCTGGAAGTACAGCCCGGCAAGGAAGCTGAGTTGAAAAAGCAGCCCCTGCAGCCTTGATGCCGCAGGGGTCGCCCCTTCCTCAGGCCTTACCCGTCGGTGGGCTCCCGATAGGTTTCCAGACGGCGCAGCCAACCCGGCAACCAGCGTTCCCGCTCTATGGCCTGCTCTGCCAGCTCGGCGCGCCGGGTAAGCACCCGGCCCGCGGCCTCCCGAAAGCGATCCAGCGGGCGAAGCCCCGGGCTCTTATCCATAGCCTGCAAGACCTGCAACAACCCCCAACCTTCGCCCTCATAGCGCTCCGTTTCTGAAAGCCCTTCGCCCTTGAAGTTGACGTAGTCCATCAACGCGTAGACACCACCGGGCGTTTGCCCAAGCTGCCACAAGCGTTCCCGAATAACCGGCCGCTGCGCTTCGGGCGCGGCATTAACCACCGTTTCCAGGGAGCGGGCGGCGCGTTCCTGGATAAAGCGCACCTGATAACCGCGGGTTTCATACAGGAGTGCCCGCAGCGCCTTTACCTCATCGGTCGCACTCGAACTACTGAGAAAACCGGCACGGTCTGGCCAGGGCGCGCCTTGGGTGCGGGCGTCTTCCAGCCAGCCGGGAAGCTGCACACCGCGATCAACCATAAAGTCCAGAAGCGCCGGGAAACTCTCGGTAAAACGTCCGCTTTCGCCCTCCGGATACCAGATAAAGTGGCCAATCCCCAACGAAGGAAACGCTTCGCCCTCATTCCAGTGCACCAGGCATTCATGCCGCCCGGCACATTCGTTTCGGAAAATTCGTTCTCCAACCCAGGCCAGCTCTTCGGCCGTCAACGTCATGGTCTGTGCCTGCTCCAGCACCTGGCCCGACACTCGCAGCAACCGCCCATCGGCTGAGTCGGTCAAGAGATACAGGGCGCCGTCGGGCCCTTGCCGCACATCGCGGATACGCTCACCAAGCTCAGAAAACAGGCGCTCGCTTTCCACAACCCGGCCCTCGCTGAGAACAACCCGATGCACACTCTTATTGGCCAGGGCGCCGACAAACAGGTCGCCCTGCCAGTGCGGGAATTGGTGGCCGCTGTACAACGCCAGGCCCGATGGTGCGATGGACGGCGTCCATGACCACAGGGGTTGCTCGGTACCCTCGTATCGTTTGAATGGCGTTACCATGGCACCGGTATAGTCACGGCCATCGGTGGCCAACGGCCAGCCGTAATTGCGCCCGGCCTGGATCAGGTTGATCTCGTCACCGCCACGGGGGCCGTGTTCGTGAGCGATGACCCGGTCATTACCGGCATCGTAGACCAGCCCCTGAACATTTCGATGCCCCAGGCTGAAGATCTCCGGCAGAGCGCCATCCACCTGTACGAACGGATTATCCGCCGGAATGGAACCGTCCGGATTCAGTCGCACGATGGTGCCCAGATGGCTGGACAGTTTCTGTGCTTCCTCCCGAAAATCGAAGCCATCCCCCAGGGTTACCAGCAAGGTGCCGTCGGCCAGCCAGGCCATGCGCCCACCGTAATGGGCATCACCATATTTACCCGGCCTGGCCCTGAAGATTTCCCGCACTTGCATCAGTTCGCTTCCGACAAGCTGGCCACGGGCGACGCACAGATGATTTTCCCGAACCGTGCCACAGGCATAGGCGAGGAACACACCACGACGTCGATCATCCCCCGCCCTGCCATCAAAGCCGGGCTCGAGTAGCACATCAAACAATCCGGCCTGGCCGGAGACGAATACGTCCGGGACACCCGACACCTGCACCTGATGCCCATCCGGCGATACTTTTTTCAGTTCTCCAGCGCGCTCGGTCACCAGAAAATCACCCCCTGGCATGAATGCCAACGACCACGGGTGATCAAGCCCTTCAGCGACCACGTCTATCCGATAATCGGCCGCTTCCTGGGCCAATGTCGGCTCCGGAGCGCCCACGCCGGCCAATACCAAGAAAGGTGCTATCAGACCATGACGGGCCACGGTCATGGTCATCTTGCCCGTCAGTTGCGCAAACACCCATCCCGCTACTGCTGCGGTCCCCAGCATCGCCAACAGCCCGGGCAGGGTTCGGGTTGCTGCGATCAGTGTCGGCATGGGCGCCAACACATCAACCAGGGCCAGCGTTGCCCACAACGCAAGAGCTCCACCAAGGGCATACCAGAAATCCCGGTAGGGCCAGCCCAACAACCGGAGCAATCCCGCAGTTACCAGGAAGCCCGGAACCAATGCAGCGGCCAGCAGCACCCCATAGACAGGCGCGAACCCAACCAGGTCCTGCCCCATGACAACGAGGCGATCCACCAGGCTGAACGAGGCCCCAAGGGCCGACAACGCCGACAGGTTGAACTGAGTCTGCACCAGACTGCCGAGAAACGCGCCGCACACCACCGCGATGGCTCCCGCAATTACGATTTGGACACTTTTTTTCATTCCCCTGCGCTTCCCGTAGTGATGATTTTCTGACAAAGGCTCTGATAACGAAGGAATTTTCAGAAACTTCCCGGCCATCTGATCCGTTACCTTAGCAAGCTCCAGCGGTTGAAGCACAAGCCTCTTGCCTCATACTGTTCATATAACGCAACTGACACGAGTGAACCCTATGACAGGGAACCGGGCTTCTCTTGCAGCCTGTTTCATACGCACCTTCTTCCTTGCCTGGATCTGGCTGGCAGTGATTCGCGGCCTGCTGATCATTCAAAGCGGGGTACTCCCGAGCCTGCCCGGTACCCTGGGCGGCGACGTTGCCGGGGCTTTTTTGCTGGCCGTATTCCTGCATCTATCGGTTGGCGTTGTCCGCGCCCTGTTGATCACCGCCCTGGGCGTCGCACTCTATGTGGCCGGCATGCACCTGACAGCCCATGGCACGCTTTTCCAACTGGCCTTCGCCGGCAAGGGTATGGACAGTACGTTCATTACCGGCAGCCTGCTCAACATCTATCTGATAACCCTCCCGGGCTACCTCGTGCTGGCCTGGCTGTTGCACTGGCTGCATCGAAAATGGGTGCCCACTTCAGAGCGTGCGCCAGTCCTGCTTATCAGTTCCGCCGTTCTGGTCACCGGCCTCTACACTCTGTCGTTTCCGAGCCTGACGACACCCGCCAATAATGTGGTGGCCAGCACTGTCGCCCAGGTTCCAGGTGCGTTGCTCAATCCGGTTGGCACTGCTATCGGTGACGAAACCACTGAACTCAGTGAGCAACTGGACAGACGAACAAACTTTTTCCACCAACAAACCAGCAACTTTCAGAATCCCGAGCCACCCAATGTTCTGTTGATCATGATCGAGGGGCTGTCCGGAGGCTACCTGCCGAAAATCAGCCAATATCACAACCTTCAGCCCATCGTCTCTCTCGACACTCTGGAGGCGACGTTCGACGCCTTCGGTTTCCGGGTCTACAACAACGTGCTGAGCATGGAACGGCAGACGGATCGCGGCACCTTTGCCCTGGTGTGTGGGCGCTACCCCGACTTGCGCCGGCCATCGGAGAAGATGTTGGCCGTCGCGGAAGACAAAGCCAATCCCGACTGCCTTCCGGGGAAGCTGAAAGATCAGGGCTACACCACCGCTTACTGGCAAGCTGCGCCAATCGAATACATGAAAAAAGATCAGTTCATGCCCCGGGCGGGCTATGAGAACGTCACCGGCGCAGAGGCATTTGGTCACGCGCAGGAACAGGATGGCTGGGGACCGCCAGACCCGACGTTCTTCCCGGACATTGCTGAACGCCTGAGTGAACTGGATAGCCAACGCGGCCCCTGGTTTGTCACAACCCTGAATGTCGGCACCCACCATCCGTTCAACATCGGACCAGAAGCCGAACAGGAACTGGAAGCCGAGCAGGCCAACCAATCTCCTTCTGAAGAAACAACGGGGCTCCCTGCCACCCAGATGGCTCGCAAAAAGGCCATGGTGGTCATGGCCAACTCCCTAGAACGCTTTCTGACACAGCTTGAGCAGGAAGGACTGCTGGACAACACTCTGGTGATTGTCACATCCGATGAATCCGGCGGCTTTGTTCGCGACGACCATGAGACCTTGCCGCTGAACAGCAACCTCGGCGTGCTGGCCATACGCTCGCCGGGCCGGCCAGACCTCAGTGAATTCGCACCGGAAAACCGGATTGTTGCCCAGTTCGACATCCCGATGACCATTCTGGATGCTACGGGCAACGGCCACCTGGCCGGGGACATGCTTGGCCGAAGCCTGCTGTCTGAGCCGACGGAGCCTGCTCGCGACCTGATGCTGGCCGACACCTACACCGGCATGAAGTACTTTCTCCGGGAATCCGGCACCCTGCTCGCCTGTACCGAATTGACTACCCGCTGCAGCAACTGGGCGTTCGATCCAGACAGACTGTTCGGAAGCCTGCAACAAACCGAAGACGAACCCTTCCTGTCCTTCGATGAGCGCCTGGCACTGCTGGAGAAAGCCACACTGCTGACCCAGGAAGGCGAATAACGTGCTACCCCTGCTAAGACAAGGCTTGGCCCTGTTCCGCCACCATCATCGGTCATTGCTTGCGCTCTACCTGACCTTCACCGGTTTATCCATCGCGGTATTTACACCGCTGATTACTGCCGCGGTGTCTCTGCTCAGGCCACTCACCGGTGACGCGGCCATCACAACCGGTGGCCTGCTGGACTTTCTGGCATCGCCGGGCGGCGTGCTCTGGCTGCTGGTAACCCTGTTACTTGCAGCGGTACTGATCGTCCTCCAACTGGCCGGGGTTACTTTGATCGCCGCCCAGACTGGCAATCACACCTCGAGGGCAGCCATCCGTGCCTTGGTGGGGATTGGTCGGCGCTTGCCGCAACTGGCTCTACTGGCCATCATTCAAACCCTGGCGCATTTGTTGATTGCCTTGCCATTTCTGGCGGCCATGGGCTTCGCCGCACATCTGTTGCTCAACAACTTCGACCCTTACCTGCTAAACCTTGAGCGCCCACCGATTCTCTGGTGGTTCCTTGGCTTCTGTCTGGTCATGCTGGGTGCCATTGTGGTGGCCAACGGCACCCTGTTTCTCCGCTGGATTCTTTCCATCCCGGCCCTGATGCTGGACCAACAAACACCGATGGCGGCCCTTCAACAGAGTGCCCGCGACACCCGCGGCGCTCATCGCGAAACGGTCGGTCTCCTGTCGCTTGGTATTGTCGCGGTGCTGGCCATGCCGGCCGTGGTAACGCTGGTGTTTGATTTGCTGGCGGCCAGTGTGTTCAGGGTTGTGCCAGCGAAAGCCAGTATCCTCTTGCCCGTGGTTATCCTGTTGGTGGGGAGCTACCTTCTCGTCAGTCTTGCCCTTACCTTCCTGGCCAGCTCGGCACTGGGCACCCTCATCGTCGCCCGCTACAAAGCAATACCCGGGCGCAAGCTGCAATGGCAGCAGCCGTCTCCGGACCGACAGGATGCAAAAACCGGGCGCCGGCTTTGGCTGCTCGAGGTCGTGATCATCGCGCTGGTACTGACCCAAAGCGTTCAAGTGGTCAACTCGCTGAACCAGCAAGACAAAGCGACCATAACGGCCCACCGTGGCAGCGCCTTCAAAGCTCCGGAAAATACTCTCAGCGCCATACACCAAGCTGTAGAGGACGGTGCCGACTACGTTGAAATTGATGTCCAACTGACCGCAGACGGCGTACCAGTGCTCTGGCACGACCAGGATATGGCGAGGATATTCGGAAAGCCGGAACGGATTGGCGATGTCCGGTATGACGACATCCATCATCTGGATGCCGGCTCATGGTTTGGTGATCACTTTGCCCATGAGCGTATCGCAACGCTGGAGCAAGCGGTCAAGGCCACCCGTGGCCAGGCCCGACTGTTTGTTGACCTGAAACCGAACCGCAACGAGCGGGCACTGGTAACCGCCGTTGTCCAGACCCTGCAAGAAAATAATGCCGTGGAAGGCACTATCATTGCAGCAGCTGACTGGCCCAGCCTGGAACTGGCAAAGCAAATGGAACCGGGCCTGAAAACCGCGTTGCTGGCACAGTTCGTGGTAGGCCCCTTGTGGCAGGATCGTTACGACATTCTGGCGCTGCGCCTGAACCGGGCCACCCCGGCAGCGGTCGCCAGGGCGCACAAGGCGGGCAATGAGCTGCATGTGTGGACTGTCAATCAACCGTCCGACATGGCACGCTTTCTGGATATGGGCGTTGATAATATCATTACCGACCGCCCGGATGTGCTGGCTGAGCTGATGGCAGAGCGCGCGGCGCTCAGCGATGGTGAGCGCCTGGCAATGCAGATCCGCAACTGGCTGAGGTAGACCGCAGCAGGCCCAAAGGCGGTTTACTGCTCCACAAACGCCCGTTCAATAACGTAGTGGCCCATGTCGCCGCCGCGAGCCTCACGGAAGCCCATGTTATTGAGAATGCTGCAGGTGTCCTTGAGCATGCTCGGGCTGCCGCAAATCATGAAGCGATCCTGCTCCACATCAAAATCGGGCAAACCGAGATCACGGGTGATCTTGCCAGTCTCCATGGCATCGGTCAGGCGACCCTGGTTGCGGAAGGGCTCACGGGTGACCGTCGGGTAGTACAGCAATTTGCCGTGCACCATCTCACCGAAAAACTCGTTTTCCGGCAGGTCCTGGATATCCTGCTGGTAAGCCAGCTCAGACACATACCGTACCCCGTGGGTCAGGATGACCTTGTCGTAGGCTTCATACACCTCAGGGTCTTTGATAATACTCATGAACGGCGCAAGCCCGGTGCCGGTGCTGATCAGCCAGAGGTTGCGTCCCGGCAACAGGTTATCCAACACCAGGGTGCCGGTGGGCTTACGACTGACCAGAATTTCATCCCCCACCTGAATCTTCTGCAGTCGTGACGTCAGTGGGCCGTCCGGAACCTTGATCGAGAAAAACTCAAGCTCTTCCTCATAGTTGGCGCTGGCGATACTGTAGGCCCGCATAAGCGGCTTGCCGTCTGTTTCCAGACCAATCATGACAAAGTGCCCGTTCTTGAAACGGAACCCCGGGTCCCGGCTGGTCTTGAAACTGAACAGAGTATCGTTCCAGTGGTGAACGCTGGTGACCGTTTCTTTCATCAGATTACTCATGGCAGCCTCGTTGTTGCGACTTCATACAGGTTATATGGGAATTCAATGGGTAAAGTTTAACCCGACAGGTTAAATCGACAAAACAGGCAATACTCATATATGTGTTCGATTTTATAGATATACATCGATAACAAACTGACCGGGGTCATGGTCTTCAGGTTACTCCTGAACTAGCCTGAAAGAAATTGGTCCCAGAACAAACAACCACCAGGGAGAACACCATGCTCGATCACCTGATTCTGACCGTGGACTACACCAAGGAATGGGAACAGGCTATGGAACAGCTGCCAGCTTTGCTCAAACTCCTGGGCACCCGGAAGATTACGCTCACCTATGTCCTGCAGACCCATAAACGACTGCATCCGGACGACACCGAAGGCTCGGCTACAGAACGGTTACGGAGGATCGGGGAACACCTCAAGAACAGCCTGGGCATAGAAACCGCCACCCACGTTTCCAAGGGCTTTGTTGCCCAGGAAGTCCAGGCTCTGGCCAAGAAACTCAACGCCGACGGCGTCGTAGCGTGCAACCGCAGCCATCGGGCAGCCAAGGAACTGTTCTTCGGAAACACCGCCCTGAACCTCGCCCGAATGACCAAAGTTCCGCTCTTGATCATTCCGGTCCAGGACGAGCCACCGGCGGCCGAAGAGGAGATTTTGCTTGCCACCGATGGATCAAAGGCGTCATTCAATGCCCAGGCAGTCTTTGAAAAGCTCATGGCCAACCAGCGCACCGGGCGCGTGGTATGGGCACATTCCGAGGAGCCGGAACAATCTGATGAAGCCACGGAACAGAGGATCAATGAACTGGCAGAGCGTCACCCAAACGTACACCGGAATATCCTGACCGGCCGGCCGGTGGACCAGATCCTGAAAACCATCAATGACACCCGCCCCCTGTTGACCATTATGGGGAAACGGGGCTCAACACCCATTCAGGAGATCATGATCGGCAGTACCACGGAACATGTGGCGGCCGGCAGCCCCTACCCGGTACTGATGATCCCCTGAACCGGCCATCACGGTTGTGTTGGCGGCAGTGACCGGCTAACGTATCGATCAGACAGGACATTTTCTTTCATCTATCCGGCCTGATCGATTATGAAGTACAGCTTCCGCCAACTCGAGGTCTTCCTCGCCGCCGCCCATTTCCAGAACATCACCCGGGCGGCGGAATCCCTTGCCATGTCGCAATCCGCGGCCAGCAGTGCCCTCAAGGAGCTGGAATCCCAGTTCGATATCCAGCTGTTTGACCGGGTGGGCAAGCGGCTGCAACTGAACGAGCTGGGCCGACTGTATCGGCCGAAAGCCGAAGCCCTGCTGGCTCAGGCGAGGGAGCTGGAACAGGCCTTCAGCAAACACTCCGAGGTCGGCGCTCTGAAAGTGGGTGCCACACTCACTATCGGCAATTACCTGGCGGTAGGCGTGATGGCCGAGTACATGAGCTCGCCAAACCACCCGAAAGTTTCTCTGGAAGTTGCCAACACCAGCACCATTGCAAGACGGGTTCGGGACTTTGAACTCGACATCGGTTTGATCGAGGGCGAACTGCAGGCGTCGGAGCTGGAAGTGATTCCCTGGCGAGAAGACCGGCTGGTGGCCTTCTGCTCCCCTGACCACCCGCTGGCCGGCAAGGGCGAACTGACCGACGACGATCTGCGCGCCGCCACCTGGATTCTCCGGGAACAGGGCTCCGGCACCCGCCAGAGCTTCGAACGGGGCATGCACGGGCTACTGCCAGACCTGAACGTGCTACTGGAACTGGAACACACCGAGGCCATCAAGCGGGCAGTAGAAGCCAACCTGGGCATCGGCTGCCTGTCAGAGGTGGTCCTGGCCGACGCCTTCAAACGCGGCAGCCTGGTGCCCCTGGCCATCCCTCACCGCCAGTTCGACCGGCACTTCTACTTCATCCTGCACAAGCAGAAATACCGAAGTGCGGGGATTGCCCGGTGGATGACGCTGTGTGAGGAGCTTTAGAGATTTTTTTCTCTTTTGTCCGTGAGCGTCTGTGAATGTCCGTGGCGAAGGGTCAGTAAGCGAGAGGCCCACTGTGAAACCGGAACTCCGTATCCGGCTCTTCAATCAGCTTCTGCTCGATGGCCATAAACTCCGCCACCCGATCTTGCACCGGGCCACCGTTGGCCCGCTGTGCCAGTACCAGATAATCCTGGTAATGCCGCGCTTCAGATTTCAGCAAACTGTTGTAGAACTCCGCCAGCTTGTCATCAAGGTGCGGCGCCAGGGCGGCAAAGCGTTCACAGGATCTCGCCTCGATGATGGCGCCTACAATCAACACATCCACCAAGCGGCCAGGGTCATCCTTGCGAACGGCTTCACGCAGGCCTGCAGCGTAACGGGCCGGCGAAAGATGTGAATAAATCACCCCCCGCTTCTTCATGATCGCCAGCACCTGCTCAAAATGCCGCAACTCCTCCCGGGCCAGGCGGGACATCTTGTTGAGCAGATCGGTGTTGTCCACATAGCGGTATATCAGGCTCAGCGCCGTGGAGGCCGCTTTCTTCTCACAGTGGGCGTGGTCAATCAGCATCACATCCTGGTTGGCCAGCGCATTCTCAATCCACTGTACCGGCGTGCGGCAGGGCAAAAATTCGTGTATCTCTTTCAGGGCGTCGTTCATGGCTTCAGCAGCAGTCTGATTCATCAAGCGCGGCAGTATAGCGCAGCTAGCAGATCTCTCCGACCTCTGTCCAACTTAACTTTATAAGGGGTTTCCTATAGAATGCAGCGCCAGATCAAGGAGTCTCTGAATAAATCCTGAAACCCCATCGGTGATTTGAGGCGTTATTCAGAGGCTCCTGCGGCCTTTTCGCCAAAAAACCTCCCGCCAGGCAAGCTTGCCTCCGGCGCGGGACATTCCAACTGATGAGGGTCCATATCGTGTTAGAAGCCTACCGTGAACACGTTGCCGAACGTGAAGCCCTGGGTATCCCACCCAAGCCCCTGAACCCCGAGCAGACTGCTGGTCTGATCGAGCTGCTGAAAAACCCGCCGGCCGGCGAAGAAGCCACCCTGGTTGACCTGTTGGAAAACCGCGTACCACCGGGCGTGGACGAAGCAGCTTACGTTAAAGCTGCGTTCCTGACCGCGATTGTTAAGGGTGAAGCAACGTCTCCTCTGATCGACAAAAAGAAAGCTGTGCAGCTGCTGGGCATGATGCAGGGCGGCTACAACATCGCGACTCTGGTTGACCTTCTGGACGACAGCGAACTGGCCGAGCTGGCCGGTGAAGAACTCAAGCACACCCTGCTGATGTTCGACGCGTTCAACGACGTTAAAGAAAAGATGGACGCTGGCAACGCCGTGGCCAAGTCTGTGGTTGAGTCCTGGGCCAACGCCGAGTGGTTCACCAAGAAGAACAAGGTTCCCGAAAGCACCAAGATGGTGGTGTTCAAGGTGACTGGCGAAACCAACACCGACGACCTGTCTCCGGCTCCGGATGCCTGGTCCCGTCCGGACATCCCGCTGCACGCCCGCGCCGCTTACAAGATGGAGCGCGACGGCCTGAAGCCCGAAGAGCCCGGCGTAACCGGCCCGATGAGCCAGATCGACGAAATCAAATCCCGCGGCCTGCCGGTTGCTTTCGTCGGTGACGTAGTCGGTACCGGCTCTTCCCGTAAGTCTGCCACCAACTCCGTTCTGTGGTTCTTCGGTGACGACATCCCGGGCGTGCCGAACAAGCGTGCCGGCGGTGTGTGTATCGGTAACAAGGTTGCCCCGATCTTCTTCAACACCATGGAAGACGCTGGCGCCCTGGTATTCGAAGCACCGGTCGACAACATGAACATGGGCGATGTGATTGAAATCCGCCCGTACGAAGGCAAGATCCTGAACGAAGCCGGTGACACCATCTCCGAGTTCAAGTTCAAGTCTGACGTGATCCTGGACGAAGTTCAGGCTGGCGGCCGTATCCCGCTGATCATCGGCCGTGGCCTGACCGCCAAGGCCCGTACCGCACTGGGCATGGGCGCAACTGATCTGTTCCGTCTGCCAAAAGATCCGGAAGCCGGCACCAAGGGCTTCACCCTGGGCCAGAAGATGGTCGGCAAGGCCTGCGGTCTGGATGAAGGCCAGGGCGTGCGCCCGGGCACCTACTGTGAGCCGCACATGACCACCGTAGGCTCCCAGGACACCACCGGCCCGATGACCCGTGACGAGCTGAAAGACCTGGCGTGTCTGGGCTTCCAGGCTGACCTGGTGATGCAGTCGTTCTGTCACACCGCCGCTTATCCGAAGCCGGTAGACGTAGAAATGCAGCACACCATGCCGGACTTCATCCGCACCCGTGGCGGTGTTTCCCTGCGTCCGGGCGACGGTATCATCCACTCCTGGCTGAACCGCATGCTGCTGCCGGACACCGTAGGTACCGGTGGTGACTCCCACACCCGTTTCCCGATGGGCATTTCCTTCCCGGCCGGTTCTGGTCTGGTTGCGTTTGCTGCTGCCACCGGCGTTATGCCGCTGGATATGCCGGAATCGGTTCTGGTTCGCTTCAAAGGCGAAATGCAGCCGGGCATCACCCTGCGTGACCTGGTACACGCCATTCCGCTGTACGGCATCAAGCAAGGCATGCTGACTGTTGAGAAGAAGGGCAAGATCAACGAATTCTCCGGCCGTATCCTGGAAATCGAAGGTCTCGAGCACCTGACCGTTGAGCAGGCGTTCGAGCTGTCTGACGCTTCCGCTGAGCGCTCTGCAGCCGGTTGTACCATCAACCTGTCTGAAGAGTCTGTTGCCGAGTACCTGCGCTCCAACATCACCATGCTGCGCTGGATGATTGCCGAAGGTTACGGCGATCCGCGCACCCTGGAGCGTCGTGCCCAGCAGATGGAAGAATGGCTGGCCAATCCGAAGCTGATGCGTGCTGACAAAGACGCCGAATACGCTCACGTGGTTGAGATCGACCTGGCCGACATTAAAGAGCCGATCGTTTGCTGCCCGAACGACCCGGACGATGCCAAGTTCCTGTCCGAAGTGGCTGGCGACAAGGTGGACGAAGTGTTCATCGGCTCCTGCATGACCAACATCGGTCACTTCCGTGCCGCCGGCAAACTGCTTGAGCAGCACAAAGGCCCCCTGAGCACCCGTCTGTGGATGTCTCCGCCCACCAAGATGGACCAGGCCCAGCTGATGGAAGAAGGCTACTTCAACACCTACGGCACCGCCGGTGTTCGCACCGAGATGCCGGGCTGTTCCCTGTGCATGGGTAACCAGGCACGTGTAGCGCCGAAGTCGACTGTTCTGTCTACCTCTACCCGTAACTTCCCGAACCGTCTGGGTGATGGTGCCAACGTGTACCTGACCTCTGCGGAACTGGCAGCTGTGGGCGCGGTACTGGGCAAACTCCCGACTCCGGCAGAGTACATGGAGTACGCCAAGGACCTGAACAGCATGTCCAAAGAGATCTATAAGTATCTCAACTTCGACCAGATGGACGAGTACACCAAGAAGGCGTCTGAGGCTTCCGTAGCCTGAGCCCCTCCGAGGTAACTTACCTCTGATCTGAAAACGCCAGCCTTCGGGCTGGCGTTTTTTTATGTCTCTCGTTTGGAATTGGCTGCCTCTGGGGTTCAGGTTTCGGAGTGAGCTGGCCCCGAGGTGGGGGAGTCTTTTCTTCCGGGAAAAACAACTCGCTTCGCTCAGACATCTTTTTCCCTGCAGAAAAGACTCCCCCACCCCGCCGCCAGCGCTGAACCATGCGCAGTTTTCAGGTAATCGAGTAGGAGGGGGAGTTGCCTCCCCCGTCCTCTCACACCACCGGGCATACGGTTCCGTACCACGGCGGTTCACGGTTGGCTCTGAAGCCGAACCATC
>NZ_LOCO01000019.1:0-85688 GCF_001574445.1 Marinobacter excellens LAMA 842 | reverse complement strand
CGAACTCGTTCAGCGTTTCCATCAGTACCAGTGTGCCCCCGCCGATAATGGCGGGACGCGACAGCGGCAGGGCAATGCGCTTGAACATGCGCCAGGGGCCAAGGCCCAGAGTGCGACCGACATCGAGTGCGCTTACCGACTGCTCCATGAAAGAGGCCCGGGCAAGCAGGTAGACATAGGGATAGAGCACCATGGTGATCAGCAGGGACGCGCCACCCAACGATCGAATATCCGGAAAATAGTAGTCGCCAAACTCCCAGCCAAACCAGTCACGCAGGGTACTCTGTAATGGCCCGGCGAACTGCAGGAAATCGGTGTAGGCGTAAGCTATGACGTAGGTCGGTACAGCAAGGGGTAGTAAAAGTGCCCACTCGAACAGGCGCCTCCCGGGAAAACGGCACATCACCACCAGCCAGGCACAGGCGGTGCCGATTAGGGTGGTGCCAATAGCCACCGACAGGCTCAGAATCACAGTGTTGCTCAGATAGCTTCCGAGCACGGTGCTGACCAGGTGCCGCCAGACCTCACCGGACGGGAAAAACACGTGGGCCAGTATGACCAGCACTGGCAGGGCCACCAGCAATGCAATCAAAAAGGTACTAAGTGTCCAAGCGTTGAAACGGCGCGCGTGATGATCGGCAGCGTCGGCCCCGATACCGGAGCCTGCCAAACCGCTTGTTTTTAATGTCGTATAATCAGCCATAAAGCCTATTAAGTGCAGGTAAGTTTCCGGAGGATAAGGAACGCATTGACGTTATGATAAATGACCACGGGAAAATCACGAACCTGACAATGCTATACCGATGCTCGTGTAACTATATCCTACAGTCGGTGCATGCTTAACTGGAGTCTAGACTTACGCCAGTCCACCAGAACATCTTTGCCAATCATCAGACTTACCCGGAACGAAATCCAACCGCTGGCTCATCCCGGCGTGGCTATCGGGGCCGCTGTGTAATAGAAGCGAGAAGCTCAAAAAGACATTACTAGTATTCGCTATAGGCTCTTAACCAATCGCCAATGCTTTGTCGAGCCGCCCCAGAACCAAATTATTATCGTCAGCCAGATAGGGAACCTGGATCTTGCCACTAAGCTTACTGAGTTCGTCCCGATACCCTGGCTGTCCCTCTGGGCAAGCTCTATTCAGCACATTTAGATCCTATCCTTTCACCACTTCACGAACCGCACGACAGTATTGACAACCCTTCACGTAATACGGCGCCAGCCACTGTTCAGACTGAGCTGCTCGAGTTATCGCAGATGTCCAGCTCCATCCACGAGTGTTAGAGAACGAGGTTGAGTATGAAGCTATACCAATCAGCACAGCGCCCTTTTAACTTGTCTGTACTCTGTGCTTTTGATGCAATAATGCATCACATTGGTGGACAATTCATGCATGGAGCTTCCCACGATTTTAGTGCCTACAGCAAATCTTCGCCTTTAACTACGAGCGCGAGCAACTGGACCTATTTGGAGGCTAGGCGCGTTAATAGTGAGGGAATAAAGAAACCAACTCATGTTTCATGACACTTACGTTCCGACGAATCTGGCCTCTTGGGCCGTGGCCCCGCCCCTAAACCCGGAAGCCATAACCCAACGAGCTCAAATCACTCCGCCAGCAAACCCACCAGGTAATCCGACAGGGTCTGATACTGATAATCTAACCTGGCATAGGCGTTTCTCGGCGCATCCTGGAACCGGGCACCAC
This sequence comes from Marinobacter excellens LAMA 842, assembly GCF_001574445.1. Lineage (NCBI taxonomy): Bacteria > Pseudomonadati > Pseudomonadota > Gammaproteobacteria > Pseudomonadales > Marinobacteraceae > Marinobacter > Marinobacter excellens. Next base: position 83,980 of record NZ_LOCO01000019.1, on the reverse strand, counting down.
AACCGGCCACGGTTGTCACATCCAGCAGGTACGCCGTCTGGATCAGGTTTGGCAGGTCGGGGTTCAGGCTGTCGGCATCCAGCCGGGGGTAATAGAGCGACCACTGGAAGGCGCCATCACCGGGGCTGACCCCATCGAGATTAGCCGTTGCCGTGTCCAGGAACGGCAGTTTCAGCAATCGCTCTATGGCCAGTCCGTCCACGTCACGGGCGTCGTACTCATAGGCGCGGGGCCCGAAGTTGTTAGCGGCCTCTGTATTGCCGGCGTAATCAAACGGGAATAGTCGGGTGACATAGGGTGCCGCCTCATCAACCGGTGTTCGGTCGGTACCTTCAGGTTCGCAGGCGTCATCGGGCGTGGTGAAACTGAGTTCTGCTTCCGTCGCTTCCTCCGCCAGTACCCGGTAACCAGTCACCCAATTCGGCGCACCTGCCCCCAGCTCTTCCGATGGCGAGTTGGCGGCCAGTGTCGTGAAGGTTCGCCGCTCACCTCCCGCGCTCCCAAGGCGCTCAACCAACTCCACACCGGAATCGTCCTGGGTCCAGCTCCAGGACAGTTCCGGCGTTCCGTCCAGCTCTGAGCTCTCCGGAGAAACCGCCAGGGTTTGCTCGTGGCAGCTGGTTACGGTATCGAAGTACGCTTGCTGATTGTCCCAATCGAAGACAATTCGCTCGTGGATGGCCTCGCCCTCTTCCTCATAGCGCTGTCGACTTTGGCGGGAGAGAGAGGCTGACGGCAGCCACTGGGTTTTCAACTGCGCCATGTAACCGTTTACCTGGATCAGGCGGGCGAATTCGGGCAAAGAAGGCGCCAGGCACCCAAGACTGGACACGGAAAGCAGTTGCCCGTCTTCGGTGTAATCAAAAAACAGTTCCGCGGAGACATCGAGATCGGAGGTTCCGGTAGGCAGATCCTGCCCCCGTCTCGAATCCGCCGATACCTGCAGGCGGGTCAAGAGCACCGGATTGGCCAACTCCACTGGCACGTTAGGCAATGCCAGTGAATCGGTGTCCAGGTTCTCGTAATTGCCTGCCGCAGCCGCATCAACGATGGCAATAACATCGCCTGCGTTCTGCACCAGGGAATACCCCAACAGGAAAACGGCATCCTTACTCAGTTGCCGCTCGGTACCATCGCTGTCAGGGCGCAAGAGCACTTCATTGTAACTATTCGGAATCTGGCTGGCCATGAAGCGGGCGAAGGCTCTGGCGTAGGCGTGGGCACGATGATCTCCGGCGAGGATATAGTCCTGCCAGAGATTCAGGCCATCCAGATCCGCTAACTGGCTTTCATTGACCGGGCTCAGGCTGTTGCGGCGGGCGGCGTCGGCGCGGAACCGGGCCAGGGTACTCAGTGGTGTCACGTTACGGATGCCGGGGCTGGCCGACATCAGGTAAGCCTGCTCAACAACCACGTCGCCCCGGGAGGTTTCCTCCAGGGTTTTGCCGGGAATGGCCAGGGCGTACAGCGGGTAATGCCTGGGGTCCAGATTAGGCCCAACGGATGGGTCCACGCTGAGTGCCGAGATATCGATGGAGAACCTGCCGCCCGGGCCACTGATGGCCGTGGGCTCGCCTTCGTCGAGAATCACCTCTGCGCCGTTGGCCAACTCCACTTCCAGCGGGCCCGGGGTGAATTGGCCATCACCATCAATATCCAGCCAGACTCGGGCATTGTTGAGGTAACCGTCAATCACGCGCCCCTGATATGGCGCAGGCTCGCTGTAATCAACCCCATCGAAATCTCGCCCGTCAACGGGCAAGCGATCGGATTCTTCACCGCAGCCGGCGATAACAAGAGACAGCAAAGGAACAGTAAGGGTGATCAGGCGTTTCATCGCGGCAACCATTTATCTTTATTAGTGCCGCTACTTTAGGAGATGTGATCGGTACAGACCTTGACAGGCTTGGCAAATTGTAAAGTTTGGTAACAGGCAAGCCCCGGAATGTGCCGGGGCTTGCACTTACAGGGCTCCGATCAGAACGACCGGGCCACGATTTCCTTCATGATTTCGTTGGTGCCGGCGTAGATGCGCTGAACCCGCGAGTCTGCCCAGGCCCGGGCGATCGGGTATTCCCACATGTAACCGTAGCCGCCGTGCAGCTGCACGCATTCGTCCATCACCTTGCACTGCAGATCGGTGGTGTGCTGCTTGAGCATGGCGGCGGTGGGAATGTCCAGCTTCTTGGCCAGGTGCAGTTCCAGGCAGCGGTCGGTAAACACGCGGGCGGCGGTGATCTCGGCTTTCAGTTCCGCCAGCTTGAAGCGGGTGTTCTGGAACGCGATAACCGGTTTACCGAAGGCCTTGCGCTCTTTCACGTAGTCCAGAGTCCACTGCCAGGCAGCCTCGGCGGCCGCCACCGCGGTCAGCGCCACTTGCAAGCGCTCCGCCGGCAGTTCCTGCATCAGTTGGAAGAAGCCCTGCCCTTCCATGGCGCCCAGCAGGTTGTCTGCCGGCACTTTTACATCCTGGAAGAACAGCTCGGAGGTATCCTGGGCCTTCATGCCCACCTTGTTCAAGTTCTGACCTTTCTCGAAGCCTTCCCAGGCGGTTTCCACCAGCAAAAGGCTGGTGCCCTTGGCGCCTTCCTTGGGGTCGGTCTTGGCAACAACGATCACCAGGTCCGCCAGCTGGCCGTTGGTGATAAAGGTTTTGGAGCCGTTCAGAATATAGTGATCGCCCTGGCGAATCGCGGTGGTTTTTACACCCTGAAGGTCGGAACCCGCGCCCGGTTCGGTCATGGCGATGGCGGTGATCATTTCACCCGAGGCCATTTTGGGCAGATATTTCTGCTTCTGCTCTTCTGAGCCGTAGTTCAGGATGTAGGGCGCAACGATATCGGAATGCAGCCCCCAGCCGATGCCAGACAAACCGGCCCGGGAGATTTCTTCCATGATGACCGCCGAGTAGCGGAAATCGGCGCCAACACCGCCATACTCTTCCGGCAGCATCGGGCACAGGAAACCCAGCTCGCCCGCCTTCCGCCAAAGCTCGCGGCTGACCTGACCGTCTTTTTCCCATTGCTCGTGATAAGGCGCGGCTTCCTGCTCCAGGAACTTGCGGACGGAATCGCGGAAGCCTTCAAGATCGGCGTCGAAAAGAGTACGTGGAATCATGCTGAACCTCGGTGAACGGGTTGGTTTATCGTTGTGTTCAGCAAGTCTGTGGCGGGGCGGGTTTTCGCTCAATGGTGAAAACCATCAATCGCTTTGGCCAAAACCAACGCCCCGGAAAGGGTTCAGTGTGCGTTCTTGTCGCCCCAGCGGGGAACCAGGGTTTGCGGCAAGTCGAGGTGGTCCAGAATGCGGGCCACCATAAAGTCCACCAAATCATCCAGCGACCGGGGGTTATGGTAGAAGCCCGGGCTGGCCGGCATGATCACCGCCCCCATGCGGGTGAGTTTGAGCATGTTTTCCAGGTGCACTTCGGAATACGGGGTTTCCCGCAGCACCAGGATCAGCTTGCGGCGTTCTTTCAGCGCCACATCGCCGGCCCGCTCAATCAGGTTGTTGCTGGCACCGGTGGCCAGCGCCGACAAGGTGCCGGTGCTGCAGGGGCAAATCACCAGCGGGGCTTTCTCGCCGGAGCCGGACGCCGGGGGCGAGAACCACTCTTCGCGGCCGAACACTTGTACCTGCCCGTCTTCCGCGCCCGAGTATGCCGACAGGGCCTCCGCCATGGCCGGGGTGGAACCCGGCAAGCGGAATTCGGTTTCGGTGGCGATCACCACCTGGGCTGCCTTGCTGATCATCACGTTCACCCGGCAACCGCTGGCCACCAGGCATTGCAGCAAGCGCAGCCCGTACTGGGCGCCAGACGCCCCGGTAAAGGCCAGGTTGATGTCCGGTGATTGCTCAGCCACGACGTTTCTCCAGTTCCGCCACCAGTTTTCGGTGGATTCCGCCAAAGCCACCGTTGCTCATGATCACAATGTGGCAGGTTTCCGGCAACTGCTCCACGGCCCGGGCAATCAGCGCCTCTACCGAGTCCTCGACCGTGTGGTGGTCCAGTTCGCCGTGCTCTGCCCGCCAGCCGTTCACCAGTTCCGGCAGCCAGTCCATTTCGCTGAGATTGCCCCAGAGCACCCGGTCTGCCGCCGCGGCACTGGGTATCAGGGTTTGCTGGTGCACACCCTGCTTCATGGTGTTGGAGCGGGGCTCGATGATGGCCAGAATCGGCTCTTCACCCACCCGGTTGCGCAGGCCTTCCAGGGTCAGGGCAATGGCGGTCGGGTGATGGGCAAAGTCGTCATACACACGCACACCGCCAACCTCACCCACCAGTTCCATGCGCCGCTTGACGCCGGAGAACCGGCACAGGGCCGCCACGGCGTGGTCCGGCGTAACACCCACGTGGCGGGCTGCGGCAATGGCGGAAAGTGCATTTCGCACGTTGTGCATGCCGGTCAGGTTCCACTTGAGGGTGGCAACCGGCTGTTCGTGGTGAATCACCATAAACCGGCTGCCATCTTCCGACAGCAGTTCCGCCCGCCAGTCTGCGGTGCGGTTGATTTCACTGCCGATGGCGGTGTCCTGCACCGGGCTCCAGCAGCCCATCGCCAGGGCTTTATCCAGGTGGCCATCCAGCGCCGGGCGTACGATCAGCCCCTGCGACGGCACGGTGCGCACCAGGTGATGGAACTGGCGCTCAATGGCTTCGACATTTTCGAAGATATCGGCGTGGTCGTATTCCAGGTTATTCAGAATCAGGGTGTTCGGGCGGTAGTGGACGAACTTGGAACGCTTGTCGAAAAAGGCGCTGTCGTATTCATCGGCCTCGATAACAAAGAAGTCGCTGCTGCCCAGCCGTGCCGAAACCGGAAAGTCCTGGGGTACACCACCCAGCAGGTAGCCGGCATCAAACCCGGCCTGGTCCAGAATCCACAGCAGCATGGCGGTGGTGGTGGTTTTGCCGTGGGTTCCGGCCACCGCCATCACCCAGCGGTGGCGCAGGACTTCCCGGGCCAGCCACTCGGGGCCAGACATATAGTCGATGCGCCGGTTCAGCACGGCTTCCACCTCCGGGTTGCCCCGGGACATGGCATTACCAATCAGCACCAGGTCCGGCTTGGGCTTCAGGTTCTCCACCCGGTAGCCTTCCATTAACGAGATACCCTGGGCCTCCAGCTGGGTGCTCATGGGCGGGTATACCCCCTGGTCGGAGCCGGTCACGGTGTGCCCCAACCCCCGGGCGATGACCGCCAGGCTGCCCATAAAAGTGCCGCAGATTCCCAGTATGTGTATGTGCATTCAGGTAAGGCCTCCGGTTTGAAACCTGCCAAGCCTCTACCATACTTTCTGCGGGGTCAAGGGCACGGTATATGCTCATGAAACTTCCACCTGATTCGCGTATGATTTGCGCCATCATTGAACCAGCAGGAGGCTTTAGCCCGAGATGGCTATCAAGAACGCATTTTATGCCCAGTCTGGCGGGGTTACCGCCGTTATCAATGCCAGCGCCTGTGGCGTTATCCAGACCGCACGCAAGCACACGGATAAAATAGGCAAGGTGTTTGCCGGTCGTAACGGCATTATCGGCGCCCTGAAAGAAGAGCTGATCGACACCAGCCTGGAATCAGACGACGCCATTGCCGCGCTGCTTCACACCCCGGGCGGCGCCTTTGGCTCCTGCCGCTACAAACTGAAAAACATCTCCGAGAACCAGCGCGAGTACGAGCGGCTGATCGAAGTCTTCCGCGCCCACGACATCGGCTACTTCTTTTACAACGGTGGCGGCGACTCTCAGGATACGGCGTACAAGGTCTCACAGATTGGTGAAAAAATGGGTTATCCGATCACCTGCATTGGTGTGCCCAAAACTGTCGATAACGATCTGCCGTTCACCGACTGCTGCCCGGGCTTCGGTTCGGTGGCCAAGTACATTGCCACCTCTACCCTGGAAGCCAGCCTGGATATCAAGTCCATGTGCGAAACCTCCACCAAGGTGTTCATCCTGGAAGTAATGGGCCGGCACGCGGGCTGGATTGCAGCGTCTGGTGGCTTGGCCGGCCAGGGTGAAGGCCAACCGCCGCACATCATTCTGTTCCCGGAAATTCCGTTCAACCGGGAGAAGTTCCTGGAGCGAGTCGACCAGTGTGTGAAAGATTACGGCTACTGCGTGGTAGTCGCCTCTGAGGGGGCCCAGTACGAAGACGGCCGCTTTGTGGCCGACGCCGGTGCCAAGGATGCCTTTGGCCATACCCAACTGGGCGGTGTTGCTCCGGCACTGGCCAACATGGTCAAACAGGCCCTGGGACACAAGTACCACTGGGCCGTTGCTGACTACCTGCAGCGGGCCGCCCGGCACATTGCCTCGGCCACTGATGTAGAGCAGGCGTATACCGTAGGCAAGGCCGCCGTGGAAATGGCAATAGCGGGCAAACAGGCGCTGATGCCCACCATCGTTCGCGAGCAGGCGAAACCCTACCGCTGGAGCATTGGTGAGGCCAACCTGAGCGAAGTGGCCAACCAGGAAAAGAAAATGCCGATCCACTACATTACCGATGACGGCTTTGGCATTACCCAGGATTGCCGGGACTACCTGCAGCCGTTGATCGAGGGCGAGAGCTTCCCGCCATTCGAGAATGGTCTGCCCAAGGTTGCGCACTTGAAAAACCAGCTGGTCGAGAAGAAGCTGAGGACTGAGTTCAAGCTCTGATCTGGTCGTCATGAAAAAGCCCGGTCACCTCACGGTAGCCGGGCTTTTTTTGTACCTGAAAACGGATGGCAATCAGCGTGCTGTTGCGGCCTCATGGTCGCGAACGTAGCCATAAAAATCATCGAAACCGCCAACGTATTCGGAACCGACGAGAATCTGGGGCACGGTATACACAGGGCGGCCGATCTGGTCGGCAATATCCTGCTTGCTCATTCCCCGCGCGATCATATCGACCCAGATATACGGGATGTTCCTGGATTCACACAGGTCCCTTGCCCGAACACAAAAACCACAGCCTGTACGGCCATAAATAGTGACCTGCTCCATAACAACCTCCTGAATCCGGGTGAGCCCCAGGGCGAAACGAATGGTTCAATACTTGGACTAAATGATGACATGAGAAGCAACAATTGAAAATTGATGCTTCTCATGGCTGTGATAGTAAGGGGCGATACTGATCCTCTGCGTTAAGGCATCAGGTTTTCAGCCGGCCCAGTTCCCGGTCAAGCACTTGCACCTGGCCGTCCAGCGCGTCACCGCTCTGGCGGACCCGCTGTGCCAGTTCCCGCAGATCGTTGGCCGCATCGCCAATCTGGGTCAGGTTGCGGTTGATCTCTTCGCTCACCGAACTCTGTTCTTCGGCGGCCGTGGCCACCTGGGTAACGTGCTCGACAATGGTACCAATCCGCTCCACCACCGTGGCCAGTGAATGGTCCGCTTCGCGAGTGCCGTCTACAGCAGTGGTTGCTCGCTCTACACCACCCTGAATGACGGTTACCGCGCCGTCCACATCGCCTTTGAGGCGTTCGATCATATCGCTGATTTCGTCAGTGGATTCCCGGGTTTTCGACGCCAGGGTTCGCACTTCGTCGGCCACCACCGCAAAGCCCCGGCCCTGCTCGCCGGCCCTGGCCGCCTCAATGGCCGCATTCAGTGCCAGCAGGTTGGTCTGTTCGGCAATGCCGCGAATCACTTCCAGGATTCGGTTGATCTCCTCGCTGCGCTGTGCCACGTGGCCGATGGCGGAGCTAGCCTGCTCCATATCCCCCGCCAGTGCATCGACACCCTTGAGCGCCGCGCCCAGGGTATCCTGGGTAAACCGAATGCCATCCCGGGCGGCCCGGGCATTGTCGGCAGCCTCACCGGCAAAGCCTGCCACTTCGCCGGCGGCGGCAGACATCTCGTTCATGGCGGTGACGACGCTGTCGATGTCCTGATGCTGTCGCGACGTCTGGTCGTCAGTATCACGGGCGATGGCGCCCACGTCTGCAGCCTGGCCTCGCACCTGGGCATTCACCTCTTTCAGGTCATTGATCATTTCCCGCAGGCGAGCCAGGAAAGCGTTGAAGCCACCGGCCAGGTCAATCAGCTCGGCGTGGGTGTCTATATCAAGTTCCCGGGTAAGGTCCCCTTCTGCACTGGCCAGGTTGCGCATCCGGTCCCGAATTTCATCCAATGGCCGGGTTACTGAACGCACCAGCAGAATCAACACGGCAATGGCAATCAGTACCACCACCACACCCACCATGGTCTGCCGCGCCGCCGTATCGGACACTTCGGAAGACAACAGGCCGGTAATTTCCTCAACACTGGCCAGGGCCACTGAGCGCGGCAATTCAATCAACAATGACCATTCGGTGCCGGGTAACTGCACTTCCACAGGATAGGCCACCGCCAGGGTCTGCCCATCATCAAACCGGCCGCCACGCTGGTGCAGGCGGACAAATTCATCAGCCAGGTCTGGCACGGCTTCCTGTAATGGCCGGCCGAGGTGGGACTGATAATGGCTGGATGCGGCAATCAGCCCACCCTCGCTTAACAGTGACACCCGGGACTCACCATCAAACAACGCCTGGCTGACACCAGCAATCGTGGCTTGCAGTGTGGACAGGTTAATATCCACACCGGATACACCGGCAAACTCACCGTTGTTCAGAATCGGCACCACCAGGCTGGTCATCAGCTCAGAGTAACCCTCCTCGATTTCGTACTCGTAAGGCTCCATCAGGCAGGGTTTGAGGGAATCCCGGGGACACAGATACCACTCTGCTTCACGAATGCCGAATTCGTTCCGGTTGTCGAGGTACTTGGTGGACGGGTCTTCGGTGCGGTTGAACAACACATTGCCCTGAGGATCACGGTAATAGTAGATCTCCAGGGTGCCTTCATCACTGCTGTGTTCCTCTACACCGTCGGTGAAATAGATGTCCATACCATCGTATGCGTCAGGTTCAAACTGGGCGTAAATGGAACTTAAATGCTGCTGTTCGGACAGAATGGTTCCGATGGTTTCCTGAAGATCCCGGCGGCTGATGCGGCCGGAACTGTCCGATTCAATGTTGCGGGTGATCAGGCTGCGCACCACTTCCGGCGTCTGGTAGGCGGTTTCGAACAGGCCGGTCACCATTTCACCGTATTGCCCCGCCGTTGCGCTCAGCTGGTCCATGACAATATTCTGCACGGTATCGCGGGTTTCCCGGGACAATCGCTCTTCCATCGAAGCAAGTGATAACTGGGCAGTCACCACAATACTGATGCCCATTACCAGTAGCAGTGAGATAACCAGACCATAGAGCTTGAAGCGAAGCGACAAGTGTTTCATAAACCGCGAAACCTTTGTTAATGAACCTTTACTGACAATACTAGAGCATGGAGGCGCCCTTGGCGTATCTGACCCTCTTTTTCACCGCATTCGCCGCCGCCACATTGCTGCCAGCCTATTCCGAGCTGCTGCTGGGCACGCTGGCCAGTCAGGGCCTGCCGCTATTCTGGCTGTGGTTCTGGGCCACACTGGGCAATACGCTGGGGTCAGTCGTTAATGGAGTTATCGGCCGGCAGGTGGATCGCTTTAAGCATAAACGATGGTTTCCGGTCAGCGAACTGCAGCTGCACAAGGCCCGCAACCGGTTCAACCGCTACGGGCAATGGTCACTGTTGCTGGGCTGGCTGCCGATTGTTGGAGATCCGCTGACCCTGGTGGGTGGCATCATGCGCGTGCCCTGGCTCAACTTTGTGATCCTGGTGGGTATCGGAAAGGGCCTGCGCTATGCCTTCGTGATCTGGGTAGTGCTGGAAGCCACCGGATTTGCCTCATCGGCGCCATCACCGTAAAGGTATTTGCGCAACAGGTCTTCGCCGTTGAACTCCGCGTGCATCACCGCGATGAAGGTATACACCCCGATCAACTTTCGGTTGAGGAACACGAATTCCTTCGGGGGCACCCGGAAGTACCGACTGATGGCTGAGCGGGCCGCGTGTTTGGCTACCCGCGAAGGCAGGTCGCTCTGCTTCCAGCGGTACTGGCCACTGGCGTTCACGGCATAATCCGGCCACTGGCTGCGGTCCCGGGCCAGGGGTTCCAGCACCGACATACACACCGAACCAAACTTCTCCAGAACTTCCTCTGGCCAATCCCGGCTCATGAACCGGAGGGTAACGCCGCCTTCAATCACCTGATCCAGATCCTGCTCGTAAGACGCGCGAATCATCTGGATAACCGGATCAAGAAAGGCCGGTGAATAACTTTGAACGGCACCAAAGTCCAGAAGCACGATGCGGTCATAGTCTTCGTCACCACCTTCCTCGCCGGCAATCCGGATGCGGTAGTTCCCGAAGTTCGGGTCTGTCTGGATTTCGCCCCAGTCAAACAGCTCCCGGAAGAACAACTCCAGCGCCGCCTCGCCCAGGGCACTGCGGCGTTCCAGCGGCAAATCCCGTACCGCCGGGGAGCCAACGGAATGGCCGTGCTCGTAGGTAGAAGCGATGATGTGATCGGTCGAATACTCCTGTAATACCCTGGGCACAACAAACCTTGGGTCGGAGCCCAGCATGTTGCGGAATTTCTCGGTGGTCCTGGCCTCCAGGCGGTAATCCACTTCCCGGTGCATCATCTGCCGGACTTCTTCGAGCCAGTCATTGAATTCCGGGCCGAAGCTCACCAGCCGGGCCACTTTCAATAACTGCGCCACAGCATTCAGGTCACTGTCCACGGCATCAGCAACGCCGGGGTATTGCACCTTGAGCACTAACTCCAGGCCGTCACTGCGGCGCGCCGCCCGGTGCACCTGGCCAAGGGAGGCTGCACCGATTGGTTCCGGATCGACCTCCAGCTCTGCGAGCTTTTCGGCACCAATCTCGGCCTTCAGTACCCGTTCGATCGCCGGCCATTCCAGCGACGTGGTCTGGTCTTCCAGCGTATGCAGGGCTTCGGTCACCTCTTCTGGCAAAAAATGCTCGCCATAGAGCGCCATCACCTGGCCGATCTTGACCACGCTGCCTTTCAGCCGGCCCAACTCATCCACCAGGAAACGCGCCTGGCTCGACAACATCGCCCGATGGCGCTGCTCCCTCGTGTCCTTGTTGCTGAACCAGTTGGTGGCCATGTGTGATGCCATGCGGGTGCCTGCAAACAGCCCGGCCTTGGTCAGGGAAAGCCTGCGCTCGAAGCTGCCGGTTTTGATGCGGGACACGGATTTTCCGGGGCGTCTGGAAGACATGGATAACCTGTATGTTCAGAAAATGTTGGCGTTTCGACCGCGCCCGGGACCGTTTCCCCGACGCCATTGCTGCATTATACGGATCACAAGCGGTGACAACCTAACCTCTACGCCGTAAAAGCCGCGTTTCCGCAGCCAATATGGATAAAATTTGTTCACCGTAAATATGTTCAGAGCGATGGTTACGATTTAACACAGTCTCGAGTCACAATGCGTTCTAGAATTGGTTAACAGGAACAATGTGACTTTCGTCAATTACAATAAAGGCCAAGACATGAAGCCTTCAACAACCAGAACACCTGACTCTGAACTTTCCCAGTTCCGGGTGAAAGGTGAGATCCCGGTACCGGCCCTGATTAACGGGCTTACGGCGGCGGCTGTGCCGCTACTGCTGTTTTTTTCCTGGCGTTCCATGCAGCAGGGAGACTCGGTGACTGCCCCCTTCCTGATTGGTTTCGCTGTGTTGCTGGCGATCAACAGCCTGTCTTTTCTGTTCGTGGGCCACAAGACCTTTCATCGCCGGGTCTTTATCACCCTGATCACCGCGCTGTTTACCTATCTGGCAACGCAGGCAGTGGAGGACGGTTCAGCAATTATCTGGCTGTTTGCCTACCCACCGATTATTTTCTACATCAGTGAGGCCCGGGTCGGTATTTACGCCTGCCTCGGTGGCTGGCTGGCCGTTCTGGTGTTGTTCAGCCCGATTGGCGACGCCTTGTTTGCGTCTCCCTACAATGCCACCTTCCGCCTTGTCATGATCATCGTCCTGGCGTTCGTCATGGTGACCTGCTACATCCTTGACCAGAGCCGCCGGCGCAGCAAGCTCGGTCTGATCAAGTTGGCCAAGGAGTTTGAGTACGCAGCAAAACACGACGCGCTGACCGGGCTGGCCAATCGGCGCGAAGGCCTGGAGCAACTGGATAATGAATATCAACGTTACCTGCGAAGCGGGCGCGGCTTTTCAGTCCTGCTGATGGACATCGACCTGTTCAAGAGTGTGAACGACACCTACGGCCACCAGGCCGGCGACGAGATGATTGTTCTGGTCGCAAGAACGCTGGCCAGCCAGTGCCGCAAGGTAGACACCATTGCCCGCTGGGGCGGCGAGGAGTTCCTGATTCTGCTCCCGGAAACCTCATTAGCGGATGCCTATGCCTCCGCCGAACGGATACGGCAGGCGGTATCCAGCCAGACCATTACCGTGGATGGAAAGGTTATTCGGGCCACCATCAGTATTGGCGTGGCAACGATACAGGGGTCGGAGTCGATTGACCGCCTGCTGCAGCGATCAGACGAAGCGCTCTACCAGGCCAAGTCCGAGGGCCGCAACCGTACCTGCCAGGCCAGCGTCGCCGCCTGAGCATCATTGCCAGCCCTGTCGCAGCTCCACCTGCTGGCGGTCGAGACCGCTGACCAGCTCGTGAACAAGCCTATGCTCCAGGCTGTACACGCTGGCTTCCGGTTCGAAATCACTGACCTGGCACATGGACATACCGGCGTAGCCGCAGGGATTAATGCGGCTGAACGGCTCCATATCCATATTGACGTTGAGCGCCAGACCATGGAACGAGCAACCCCGGCGTACCCGCAACCCCAACGAGGCAATCTTGGCGCCGTTGACATAGACACCGGGCGCATCCTGCCTTGGCGCCGCCTCGATGCCCGATTGCGCAAGCGTGCGAACAATGGCCTGCTCGATGTGATCCACCAGCTCCCGAACACCCAGTTTGCAACGGGGCAGATCGATCAGTAGATAGATAACAAGCTGGCCGGGGCCGTGGTAGGTCACCTGCCCGCCCCGGTCCACCTGAATCACCGGGATATCGCCCGGCAACAGAATATGCTCTGCCTTGCCCGCCTGGCCCTGGGTAAACACTCGCGGGTGCTCAAGGCACCACAGCTCATCCACGGTGGTTTCGTCCCGGTTGGCGGTGAAGGTTTTCATCGCTTCCCAGGCTTCCATGTAGGGCTGCTGGCCCAATGAACGGACAATCAGGTCAGCCATGGCGTCAGAGCACCATGTGCACGCGACCGCTCGCTTTCAGATCTTCGAACAGGGCCTTGAGCTGCGCTTCTCCCGTGGCAACAATCTTGAGCTGCACCGAGGAAAATCGACCTTTGCTACTGTCCGTCACCGAAATATCGGTTTCGCTGATCCCGGGAGCGTGCTGCTCCACAACTTCCACGACAAACTCGGTGAAATCCGGAGCGGAATTGCCGATCACCTTGATGACGTAGTCACAGGGAAACTCGATCTTCGGCGCTTTTGGCTCACTCATGCCAGATACCCCCCGATGCCCGGCTGGCTTTCGCCGACCACCTTAATTGAACAGTTGTACGAAAAACAGTTTGACAGCATCCCAAAGCCGTTTGAAAACGCTACCCTGCTGCACGTCCGTCAGTGCCAGTGCAGGCTCATCCACCAGCACCTCACCGTCGAGCATAACCTGGATACGGCCCAGCTCATCCCCCACCTTGATGGGTGCCTTGATGACAGAATCAAGGTCTACGGTTGATTCAAGCTTATCCCGGGCACCACGGGGAATCATTACGAACACATCCTCCGCCAGGCCTACAGAAATCTGATCGCTCTTGCCACCCCAGACCTTGGCATCCACCAGCTCCTGACCGGCCCGGAACAGGCGCTCCGTCTCATAGTAACGGAAGCCATAGTTCAGCATCTTCTGAACTTCGCGGGCCCGCACCTCAGCACTGCTGGCTCCCATCACAGCGGCAATCAGCCGGGTGTTGTCCCGCTTGGCGGAGGCCACCAGGCAGTAACCGGCTTCTTCAGTATGGCCGGTTTTCAGGCCATCGACACTTTCATCCCGCCACAACAGACTGTTCCGGTTCGGTTGACGGATGTTGTTGTAGGTAAAGCTTTTCACCGCATACAACGGGTAGTTCTCCGGGTAGTCCTCAATAATGGCCTTGGCCAGCAGGGCCAGGTCATAAGCGGTGGAATACTGATTAGGATGTGGCAACCCGGTGGAATTCTCAAAGTTGGTATTGTTCATGCCCAACTGGCGCGCCTGCTGGTTCATGATATCCACGAAGGCATCTTCACTACCGGCCACAAACTCCGCCAACGCGACGGAGGCGTCGTTGCCAGATTGAATAATCACGCCCTTAAGAAGATCTTCCACGGATACCTGTGTACCCTCCCGAACAAAGGTCCGGGAGCCGCCGGTTCTCCAGGCCTTGACGCTGATCGGTACCATGTCCGTCATGGAAATTCGGCCTTCATCCAGCTCGCGCTCAACGATGTAGGCCGTCATCATCTTGGTCAGGCTGGCCGGCGGCAGTCGTTCATGGCTGTTATGCTCCATGATGACACGACCACTAAGAGGGTCTTTCAGCACCCAGGAACTGCCTGCGATCTGGGGCGGAGACGGAATCAAAGCCGACTGGGCAACCGCCTGCCCCACCAGCAGGAGGGCCAGGGACAAGACAAAAACAAAGCTGCGAATCACTGAATTAAAAGCCATGGGTAGGTTCATTCGTCGTAAGGTGTATTTTCTTCTGGGGTTTCAGGAATCAGTGGCTGTCGGTCAGCACGATAGACTGACCAAAGCCCCGGGATTCCAGTAAATTCTGTGCATGACGGGCCTCGGACTCATCACTGAATGGCCCTATCTGGGCCCGGTGGAAGCGGCCAGAGCCTGTTGTCACTTCGCGCACCCGCATCGGGGTTTCGATGACTCCCCGCGCCTTTGCCAGCAAGGCCTCCGCCGGGTCGCGCTGGCTGAACGAGCCGAGCTGAACAAACAGCCCACTGCTCCCGCCCGCCGATTGGCCCGGCACCGGAGCAGCGGCGACAGCAGGTGCCCCGACACCCGGCTTGAACGGTTTGCCGGCCAGCGTCATGGAGCCATCTTCGCGAACGGTGATCG
Source organism: Marinobacter excellens LAMA 842 (assembly GCF_001574445.1). Lineage (NCBI taxonomy): Bacteria > Pseudomonadati > Pseudomonadota > Gammaproteobacteria > Pseudomonadales > Marinobacteraceae > Marinobacter > Marinobacter excellens. The sequence continues at coordinate 68,933 of NZ_LOCO01000019.1, read as the reverse complement.
CCGCCACCTCAACCCTTGCGGTACCCTTGGATTTGTAGCCAAGTTTCTTGGCCGCCGCATAGGACAGGTCTATCAGCCGGTCATCGTGAAACGGCCCGCGATCGTTCACCCGAACAATCACCGACTGGCCGTTTTCAAGGTTCGTCACCCGGGCATAACTCGGTATGCGCAGGGACTTGTGGGCGGCAGACATCGAATACATGTCGAATATCTCGCCATTGGACGTTTTGTGACCATGGAACTTCTCGCCGTACCAGCTGGCGATGCCGCGGACGACGTAGCCGTCGTTACTGTCCATCACCCGGTATGTTTTACCCCACACCTTGTACTGCGCCATATTGCCGGCATTCCGGGGCTGTTCGTAGCGAGGAACCGCATCTTGCAGGCCCGAGACATCGAAATTCCCGGAAGGAGCTCTATCCTGTTTGATCGTATAGCGTGATGAGTGATCCGGCTCTGAAGATGTCGACTTGGGCGTACTGGAGCAACCCGCAAGAACCAGGCTTACCAGCACCCCCAACCACATTGTTCTTTGTTCCCTGATCATTATGTTCGGCAACCCATGCATCTTCATCCGGTACCCAGCCTTAGTGACCTGTAATATTGTAACGGGTTCCCGGCAGGATTCACCATTACCGGCAAGCCATCATCGCTTACACCCGCTACGCAGAGATCATACGGCGATGGGTATGAATCGACATCAGCACCCCGAACGCTGCCATCAAGGTTACCCCGGACGTGCCACCATAGCTGACCAGTGGCAGGGGCACACCCACCACGGGCAGCAATCCACTGACCATGCCCACATTCACAAAAACGTAGATAAAGAAGGTCATGGTCAAGGCACCTGCCAGTAGACGACTGAATGAATCCTGGGCGGTGACCGCAATATACAGGCAACGAAGAATGATCAGGAAGTACAGGGTCATCAGCAGCAACATGCCAATAAAACCGAATTCCTCCGCCAGCACCGCCACGATGAAATCCGTGTGGCTTTCGGGCAGAAACTCCAGATGGGATTGGGTACCCTGCAACCAGCCCTTGCCATCCACGCCACCGGAACCAATCGCGGTTTTTGACTGAATGATGTTCCAGCCGGCCCCGAGAGGGTCACTCTGAGGGTCAAGCAAGGTCAGCACGCGCTGCTTCTGGTAGTCCCTCATGACAAAAAACCACATCATCGGCGCAGACACCGATACCAGCGCAAAAAATGCCGAAATCAGTTTCCAGCTCATGCCAGCAAAGAACACGACGAATATCCCGGCCATACCCACCAGCAGTGAAGTACCAAGGTCTGGCTGCTGAACAATCAGGGCCATGGGCATCAACACGATGAACAACCCGACGGCAACGTGGGAAAGACGCGGCGGCAGGAAATGACGAGACAGGTACCAGGCGGCCATCATAGGCACGACCAACTTCATGAATTCCGAGGGCTGGAATCTGGGCAATCCGGGAATCGCCAGCCAGCGCTGGGCACCCTTGGCCCCCACGCCCACCAACAGAACGGCCACAAGCCCCACCATGCCAACAGCATAAAGCCACGGAGCCCAGCGCCTGAAAACGGCTGGGTCCAGTTGCGCAAACACAAACATCACCACCAGCGCCACACCAAACCGAATGCCCTGGGCCTTCACCACCTCAATGTTCCGGTCAGCGCCACTGTAAAGCACAAAAAGCCCGGCTCCCATGAGCAGCAACAGTAGCAAAAGCAGCAATGGATCAAGGTGAATGGCCGACCAGAAACCCCGCGAACGGCCAAGATTGTGATCGGCAGGGTTATTGAGCAAGCTCCCCAATGCCATCAGAGCCCTCCCTCCTGGTCAACCTGACTGATCACCGATGACTGGTCGGCCGCAGGAAACTCTTCGAGCCAGGCATCAAACAGAGCCCGGGCAACCGGTGCAGCGGTGGAGCTGCCACCACCACCGTTTTCAACAATGACAGCAAGCACAATCTTGGGGTTACGAGAGGGTGCAAAGCCAACGAAAAGAGCATGGTCTCGCAGGCGCTCTTTTATCTGTTCTTCATCATATTCTTCATCTTCTCCAAGGCTGAATACCTGAGCAGTACCGGTTTTCCCCGCTATCCTATAACTAGCATCCCTGCCAGATGAAAACGCCGTACCTCTTGGACCATGCATTACCTCTTCCATAGTCTCAACAACATATTCCCAATCGCCGGTATTTTTTAACCTTAACGGTTTGTGAGTTTCGGCGGGCAAAAACTCCTCAGGGGAACGGTCACCGCGAATATCTTTTAGCAGCCGGGGTTCAACCCATATACCGCGATTGGCAATCAGCGCTGTTGCCGTTGCCAGCTGCAGGGGTGTTGCCAGCATGAACCCCTGCCCAATACTCATATTCACGGAATCACCTGGGTACCAGGGTTCTCCCCGGGCCGCCCGCTTCCAATCTGCGGTCGGTAAAAGACCGTTCAACGCACCCGACACATCGAGAGTAGCATCTTCACCAAAGCCGAAATGGGCAAGGTATTCAGACATAACACCCACGCCCATTTCGGCGCCTATCTCGTAGAAATAAACATCATTTGATCGGGCCATAGAATACTTGAGGTCTACCCAGCCATCGCCAGACCGGTTCCAATTTCGGAAGCGCCGGCCACCTTCACGCAACTGAAAGTATCCGGGATCCCAGATCTTCCGTTCCCGGTCGGTCACGCCACTGTCCAGCGCCGCGATAGCCATCATGGGCTTGATCGTGGAACCTGGCGGATACTGGCCACGCAGGGCTCGATTGAACAATGGCTTATCAATGTCGGTACTGAGATTGCGGTAGTCTTCGACACTGATCCCGGTGACAAACTTGTTGGCATCAAAGCCCGGCACGCTGGCCAGCGCCAGGATGCCCCCCGTCTCCGGTTCTATTGCAACAATCGCGCCACGACGCCCTTCGAGCAGCTGATAAGCCTTACGTTGCAGGCGCAGGTCAAGGTGCAGCTGCAGGTCTTCGCCAGGCACTGGATTTACGCGCTCCAAAACCCGCAAAATACGACCCCGAGCGTTGGTTTCAACGTGTTGGTAGCCCACCGTTCCGTGTAAAACCTGCTCGTAGAACCGCTCGATACCGGATTTTCCGATGTAGTTGGTGCCGGCGTAGTTGACCGGATCAATACGCTGCAATTCTTCCCGGTTGATACGGCCGACAAAACCCAGTGCATGGGCCGTCAGTTCACTGTGGGGGTAATATCGAACCAGTTCAGCGCGAACTTCCACGCCGGGGAACTCATGCCGGTGCACCGCCATTCGGGCAATTTCCTCTTCGCCCAGATCGTAGCTAAGTGGCATTTCCTGGAAGGGCCGGCGGGGTTCACGAAGCCGCCTCTTAAACCGTTCTATGTCCTCCTCGGCGATGTCCAGAATCTCGGACAACCGGGCCAGGGTGGCCTCCATACCCGCCACGCGCTCTGGCACCAGTGTAAGGCTGAACACCGGGCGATTCTCTGCCAGCAGCAGATTGTTCCGATCGTAAACCAGGCCCCGGGGCGGTGGCACAGACTGGACCTGAACCCGATTTTTGTCTGACAGCGTGGTGTAGATCTCATGTTCGACAATCTGTAGCTGGTACATCCGCGCCAGCAGGCCGATCATCATTAGCAGGACGAACACCAGCATGACCACGGCACGGCGCTGGAACAGCCGGCGCTCCGCTGCAGTATCCTTGAATTCGCCCCAGGCCATGGAAACTCCTAGGCCCGGTGATACGGGTGGTTACGGGTGATCGACCAAGCGCGGTAGAGCTGCTCGGCGAGCACAATACGCACCAGGGGGTGGGGCAGGGTAAGCGGCGACAGAGACCACTGCTGGTCAGCTCGCTGCCGGCAGGCATCGGCCAGACCATCGGGGCCGCCTACCAGAAAACAAACATCCTGACCGTCTTGTTGCCAGCTCTCCAGGTGGCTGGCCAGTTTTTCCGTGGACCAGGGCCTGCCGCCCACTTCCAGGGCGATGACCCGGTCACGGGGGGCGACCGACGCCAGGATGGCATCGCTTTCACGCTGCATCAGCCGCGGAATGTCCGGGTTCTTACCCCGGTGAGCCATGGCAATTTCGGTCAGTTCCAGGGGCAGCTCCGGCGGCATCCGGCGAGCATAATCGTTATACCCCGTACTGACCCAGTCGGACATCTTCTGCCCCACACAGATCAGACGCAGTTTCATGGTTACTCGTGACCCGCCGCACCCAGGTCCGGCGCGTCACGCCAGAAGCGTTCCAGGTCGTAAAATTCGCGGGTTGCAGGCATCATGACATGCACGACCACGTCTCCCAGATCCACCAGAATCCAGTCGCTGCCACCCTCGCCTTCAACGTTGTTTGCTCTGACGCCCTGATCTTTGGCTTCAGATACGACGGAGTCTGCCAGGGATTTTACGTGACGGCTTGAGGTGCCGGATGCAAGAACCATAAAGTCGGTAACACTGGTTCGATCACGGACATCAATCACACTGACGTCCTGTGCCTTGATATCTTCAAGTGCGGTTACGACCAGATCTTTCAGTTGTTCTGCCTGCATAATTACCCTGTTTTCCGGGCTCTGGCCAGGATGACCGCCCGATAAGTGATATTCAGACGCAATTGTACCATTAAAAGTTCCCGGCGGGGCACGCACCGTAAAGGCCGAGCGCCTGGATTCTCTGCCATACAGAATCCGGGGTCAGATACCTGGGAGAGCGCCCGTCTGCGATGCGCTGCCGGATACCCGTTGCAGAGATATCCAGCAGGGGCGGATCCAGCTCCAGTACCGCCCCGCAAGGCGCTGAACTTAAAGCCTCAGGGCCGTCCGCCCGGCGTTCACGCACCAGGCGAGCCGCCTCACTACCAACGGGCAAATCCGCACCAGGGCGCTTCACAACCACAATGTGCGCCAGACCCGGCATGTCGGCCCATTCACGCCAGCGATCAAAAGCGGCAAAGGCATCGGTGCCCACCACCATTACCAGAGGTTCATCCGGCCCCAGCTCCTGGCGCAACTGACGCAGGGTGTCGGCCGTATAGGAGGCCCCAGCCCGGCGCAGTTCGCGGTCATCCACCCGCAAGCGGGGCTCGTCTTCAATGGCCATTCGGATCAACTCCAGCCGCTGTTCGGAGCTGGCGCCGGTGCTGCCCCGATGCGGTGGAATATGGCAGGGCACCAGATGCACCTTTGTCACCGACAGGGCATCGGCTATCTCCAGCGCAAGGCGTAGGTGCCCATGATGGATCGGATCAAAGGTGCCGCCGTAGATCACGTGCATGACATCATGCCCGGATGTGGCCGTCGCCAAACACCACATATTTCTGTGACGTCAACCCTTCCAGACCTACCGGTCCACGGGCATGGAGCTTGTCGGTCGAGATACCGATCTCCGCACCCAGGCCGTATTCAAATCCGTCAGCGAAACGAGTAGAGGCGTTCACCATCACCGAACTGGAGTCCACTTCGGTCAGGAACCGGCGGGCACGGGTATAGTTTTCGGTAATGATGCTCTCGGTGTGCTGAGAGCTGTAGCGGTTGATGTGATCTATGGCGGCATCCAGCCCGGCAACAACCCGCACCGCAAGAATCGGCGCAAGGTACTCCGCGTGCCAATCCTCTTCCGTGGCCGCGATCACATCGGGCAGGACCGCCCGGGTGCGTTCACAGCCACGCAGCTCAACCCCTTTGGCGAACAACTCCTGAGCCAGCAGAGGCAAGAGGTCGTCGGCAATTTCCTCATCCACCAGCAGGGTTTCCATGGTGTTGCAGGTTCCGTAACGGTGGGTCTTGGCATTGACGGCGACCTTTAGCGCCTTTTCCGGGTCCGCGTGGCTGTCAATGTAGACATGGCAAACACCATCCAGGTGCTTGATGACCGGCACCCGGGCGTCACGGCTGATTCGTTCAATCAGGCCTTTGCCGCCCCGCGGCACGATCACATCCACATACTGGGGCATGGTAATGAGTTCACCTACTGCAGCCCGGTCGGTAGTCGCCACCACCTGTACTGCCGTTTCAGGCAAACCGGCTTCAGCCAGCCCGGTCGCCAGGCAGGCAGCGATGGCCTGATTGGAATGAATAGCCTCAGAACCTCCGCGCAGAATGGTAGCATTACCCGACTTCAGGCACAGGCTGGCTGCTTCAACCGTCACGTTGGGGCGGGATTCGTAGATAATGCCAATCACCCCCAGAGGCACCCGCATCTTGCCAACCTGAATGCCGGACGGCCTGTAGGTCATGTCGGTAATTTCACCCACAGGATCTGGCAAGCCTGCCACCTGCTTCAGCCCTTCAATCATGGTGTCAATGCGGGCCTCAGTAAGCTCCAGGCGGTCAAGCATGGCATCATCCAGACCATTCGCCCGGCCATTTTCAAGATCCTTATGGTTGGCCCGCACCAGCTCGGTGCGGGCAGCGCTCAACGCCCTGGCGGTTGCCAGCAGTGCCTGATTGCGAACGGCGGTGGTTGAACGGGCCACTTCCCGGGCGGCGGCCCGAGCCTGTTGACCGAGTTCTGCCATGTAGGCTGCTACATCCATCGGATTACCTTTATATTTTGCATACTGATTCCGGAACTGGAACGCTACTTTACCTTTCCCGTTTCAAGTCCGCATCCCAAACGACTATTATAGCGCTGCACAGATTCAAATGGATGCGCCAGCAAAGGATAGATAACATGCCCCAGTCGGCCGAAAAGTTCCTGCCAGGCCGGCTCTCAAGAGCCGGTTTTGTTGCCCTTGCGCTCACCAGCGCGGCCGGCATAATGCTGGGCGAATTCCTGCTGGCGGCTTGCGCCGCCGCGGCGGCGGGCATCAGCCTGGCCAGCAATCCACGCTTCACCAGCCACCATGCCCGGCCCTGGAAACACTTCAAAACAGCCAGCTATTCAATCCTGGCAATCCTGTTACTGGTCGCACTCTGGCAGGGCCCCTGGGCGCTCAGCCACTGGCTCTATGCATTACCGCTGGTGACTTTTGCTCTGATGCCAACCTATATTGCAGCCCTGATCACTGCGCTCCTGACCTTTGCCATACTGGTTTCCACCCAATGGGCCGTGACTCTTCCCGACCGCCACCAGATGATCAGTGCCTTTGTGCTGTCAACGCTGCTCTCCACGCTGCTGATCTTCCTGCGAGAATACAAGGCCCGGCAGCTGGCACCACTGAGGCGAACCGACGAACTCACCCAGGCCGCCAGCCGGGAGTACCTGTCTGCCGACCTGCACAAGGAAATCCAGCGCAGCGAGCGTGAGGGCACCGACATGTCTGTGATGATGATCGGGCTGGACACCCACCTGAGCGACAATGATCCGGACGAAGACATTCGCGCCATCCTGCCCAGAATTGGCCGTTACCTGCATTCCCAGCTTCGGGATTTTGACACTTACTACCGGGTAGCCGACCTGCAGTTTCTGGTTATCCTACCGGGTATCAATACCGCGGGTGCCACCGCCAGCGCCGAGAAAATCCGCAACGGCCTGTGCAAGCTGCTGGCATCCCACGGCATGAAACTGACCGTCAGCACCGGCATTGCCGGCCTGAACATCGGCGACGACGCCGACAGCCTGCAACACAGTGCCGCCAACGCGCTACGCCGGGCGCAGCAACAGGGGGGCAACCGCACCCAGGCCTACAGCAACTGGCTGCACCCGGATGTCCCGAGCCCCACCGGCACCGAAGGTGACGCGCGATGACAGAAACACGACTCAGAACCTGGACTCACAGCTTCGGCTACGGACTGGCGGCCCTGTTCATTTTCTCGCTGGCACTGCAGAACCTGCGCTACGGCTTTTACGAGTTATTCTATCTCGCCCTGGCGATGACCTGCCTGTTGCTGGCCGGGCTGATCTACACCTTCGTGTGTCGCCGCCAGCAGCTATCGGCCCCAGGGCACCTGCTGATTCTGGCCGGTCTCAACGCAGGCCTGGTGGCCGCCATTCTGGTTCTGGACAGCCCCGGAGTAACTCACTGGGCGATGCCGCTCCTGATCCTGAATCTTCTGGTTCTGCCGCTGCGCCAGGGATTGAGCCTGTCGGCATTGCTCCTGGTACCGGTGATTGGCGCTGTGTGGTTCGGCAATTCCGCCGCCTACGCACTGATGACCTCCATGGGCCTGATCCTGACACTTGCAGTGGGCGCCCTGTACATCTGGCACTACGATCACATCGCCCAATCCGCAGAAGATCTGGCTATTACCGACCCGGTCACCGGCGCCCACAACTCACGGTTTCTGGACGAAACCCTGCAAAAGGAAATCAGCAGAGCGATTGCCACTGGCCACCCCTTGTCAGTGATCAACCTGAGTTTTGATTACACGGACGAAATAAGGGACCTGCACGGGAAAGCAGGGCTGCAGAACCTGTTTAAATCGGTCACCGAGCATCTGTTTGGCGTTATTCGGGCGGGCGACAGCCTGTACACCCTGAACGACTCGGAGTTTTTCCTGATCCTCCCCTTCACACCAGAGGAGGGCGTACGCGTCATCGCCGAGCGGATTCGAAGAAGCATTGGCGAAAGGGAGTGGAGCGGTATTGGCAGGCTCTCTGTCAGCTTGGGCTGCACCACTCGCGGCAACGGCGATACCAGTACGGTCTCACTCCGTAACCGGGCCAATCAGGCAATGCATCAGGCTCGTCAACGGGGTATGGATTCGGCCTGGTTCAGCCCGGGAGAGTCCGTCGACATATGATTGAAAGCTGGCTGGCTGGTGCCGCAGCCTGGGTAGCAGACAACCCCGGCTGGCTGATACTGGCACTCTTTGCAACCGCCATGGTGGAGTCCCTGGCTATTGCCGGCATTGTTGTACCCGGCGTTGCCATGCTGTTTGGTTTTGCCGCACTGGCAGGAAAATCCGGCATGCCCCTGTCCGAAGCCCTGGCCTGGGCAGGCATGGGAGCGGTTTTCGGTGACCTCATCAGTTTTACCGTGGGCCGTTTCTTCAGGGGGCGGCTGCATTCGGTCTGGCCCTTCAGCCGTTACCCGGAGCTAATCACCCGGGGCGAGTCTTTTTTTAATGCCCACGGCGGCAAAAGTGTGATTGCCGGGCGTTTTATTGGCCCTATCCGCCCGGTCATCCCGCTGATTGCCGGTGCGCTGCACATGTCATGGCGCCGGTTTCTTACCTTCAACCTGATTTCTGCGGTCGGCTGGGCCCTGGTCTATGTGCTGCCGGGCTATGCCGTCGGCAGCGCCCTCGCCAGCGAAATAGAACCACCACCTCATTTCTACCCGATTATTGGCATCAGCGCAGCGGTGCTGGTGGCTTTATATGTGGTGGTTCTTCAGTTCCGGCTTGGCGTTGGCGAGGGCAGCAGGCCCTACCGCTGGCTGGAGTCGTTTATGGCCCGTTACGACACCACGCATCGGTTCTGGCGGCTTTACACCAACGAACGGCCTGCCCGCAAAGGCGAATTCCCCCTGCCATCGATTGTTCTGGCTACCGGGTCGCTGGCGATGTTTGTGATCCTGACCCAGTTGGTTACTTACAGCCGGCGGATCAACGAGCTGAACCACTTGGTCGTTGCCTGGTTTGAAGTGCTGCGACAACCGCTGCTGGATATTCCGGTGATCGCCGCCACGCTCATGGGCGACCCTCCGGTACTGATCAGCGCGGCCGTACTGGCCGTGGCAGTTCTGTCGTTCAGGGGGTATTACGCCGCTGCCCTGCACATTGCCCTGGCGGCGACTCTCTGCTTTGCCTGCGTATGGCTGGTCAAAACCGGCCTGATGGTAGATCGCCCGGATCAGGTGCTTAGGCCACCGGCCTCAGGCGCTTTTCCCAGCGGCCATACTGCAGGGGCAACGGTGTTGGTCACCATGGCCGCCAGCTTCATCGCTGGCGAAAACAGAACGCGACAACGCTGGCAAACCTATGTATTGCTGTCCTTGCCTCTGGTGCCCATTGCCCTGAGCAGGCTCTACCTGGGGGTACACTGGTTTACCGATGTACTGGGAGGAGTGTTACTGGGGATGGCCATTACCGGCGCCATTCGGGCCAGTTACAGTCGCTACGACCGGGTACCCATCTGGCCGGATGCCCTGACCTGGGCGGCGGTGATGCTCTGGCTGGCATTCGCCGCAGGGTACCTCATCACCCAGTGGGACACCGCCAGCCTGGCCTATTCGCCCTTGCCACCGAACTAATTCTGCTCCAGCGCCTCAAGCAATTCCTGAAGCCGTTGCAGCCGTTCGAGGGGATCCTGCAGTTCTGCCAGCCGCTGTTTTTCCTGCTTGTCCAGGGGCAGCAGCTCCGTTAGCCGCCAGCCTACGTCCCGGGCATCCTCGTAGTCCACATCCATACCCAGATCCTTGACGACCGGGTGGCGGAACAACGCCCTCAGCACGGAAGGCAGTTCATGGTAACGCTCCGGAACCTCGCTTTCGGCTTCTGCGATCAGGCACTCCACGTCCCCCAGGTTCAAGCCGTCTTCCTGCTGCCAACTGCGAACAACAGACACTTTCAACTCACCTTCCACAGTAATCCCGAGCAGCCCGCTGTCCAATTGCTGGAAATCGATAATCCGCACGTAGGTTCCGATATCGTAGAACGCCGCCTGCCGGGCGGTTTCACCGCCCTCACGGAGCAAGATCACCACAAACCCACGGTCTTCTTTCATACACCGGGAGAGCATGTCGATGTAGCGGGGCTCAAACAGCTGGAGGGGAATGCGCCCCTTGGGCAAAACAATTGAATTCAACGGAAACAGGGGAACATTCATAATGGTGTCATTCACTGCAGGGCAGACTCCGTCATCAGGCAGTAGTTATCGGATGGACAGGAGCTTTTGCACCTCATCTACCCGTTCACGGGCCTCACTCAAAAGTTGCAGGCTCCGGGAGGCATTGAGATCCAGTTCCCCCAGGCGGCGCCAGGCTGGCACCTGGTCAAAAGCGGGCAAGCCGGCATTCTGACTGGATCCGATCATGGAATGCAACTGCGCCACGATCACAACGTCAACCAGCTGGGGTGCAGACTCCCGACACTCATAGCTCCAGTCTTCTGCATGGCGGGCGGACTCGATAAACGCTTTCGGAAACTGCCAGTTCTCCAGAACCGCACACCCTACATCGGCCCGCAACTCCGACATGGCGTGCTGAAGGTTCTTTTCATCGGCAAACAGGTTCACATGGTGCTCGGCCTGCACCAGGACCGGAACGATGCCAATATCGTGCAGCAAGCCCGCCAGCAGGGCCTCTTCCGGGTCAATCCGGGTGGCGTGATCCGCCAGCACCCAACACAGGGCCGCCACCTCCCGGGAATGCCGCCAAAGCTGTTCCATTTCCTTCTGCAGCGAGGCCCGACGAGTCTTGAACACCTCGCGCATGGCAAATACGGTTACCAATTGCCGGGTGGTTCGCATACCCAAACGAACCACCGCCTCCCGCACGTTCCGGACATCACTGAACCCCCGGTATAACGGACTGTTGCAGGACCGCACCAACTTTGCCGCCATGGCGGGGTCGGCTGAGACCGCCTTGGCTACATCGAGCGCGGTGGAGTCTTCACGGTCCACCACCCGGCGCACTTTCCAGGCCACATCCGGCACACTGGGCAATTTGAGCTGATTGGAACGAAGTTCGGCGTAAAACTCCATCAGCAGGTGATGCTCTTCACTTTCATCGGCGCCGCCATCCCCGGAATCCATTTCCACCTGGGCAACCGGCGCCGATCTCAGCATCTGATTCAGAACCTCCTGCTCAATGACCAGAAACTCGCAGGGCTTGACCGCAGTAACGTCGTACATCCTGGGCTGCAACCGGGCGATGGGGTTGAGTGCCTTTTCCGTTTCAGCCTCAATCACCGTTTTACGGCCGTCCACAGACTCGAGCTCTACCTTTCCGGATATCAGGAAAAAGTCCAGGCCGTCGCGAACGCCCCGCTCCATCACCCGTTGGCCGGGCCCATGGGTCCGGCGTTCAGCCCGGCTGGCCAACAACACCAATTGATCGTCCGTCAACCGCCCCAATGGCTGGAAATCCTTGAGACGACGCAGCTGCAGGCTTTCCTGGCCACCCATAGACAGACTCCCTCGAAATTCTGGTCAAAATATCCCGTTACTTGTTACGTATTGTAAACACGCACTGGCAAAACAGCCATGCGACCAGCGTTTAATCTGGTATCCTTTGTGCTCAAGTACAACCAGATAACCAGGGAGACAGCAGCACACCATGCCCCAGTACCGTTCTCATACATCAACCGCTGGCCGCAACATGGCCGGCGCCCGGGCGCTCTGGCGCGCCACCGGCATGAAAAATGAAGACTTTGGCAAGCCCATCATCGCCGTTGCCAACTCCTTCACCCAGTTTGTGCCTGGCCACGTTCACTTGAAAGACCTCGGACAACTGGTCTGCCGTGAGATCGAATCGGCTGGCGGCGTTGCCAAAGAGTTCAACACCATAGCGGTGGATGATGGCATCGCCATGGGCCATGACGGCATGCTTTACTCCCTGCCCTCCCGGGAAATTATTGCCGATTCTGTCGAGTACATGGTTAACGCCCACTGTGCCGACGCGCTGGTTTGCATTTCCAACTGCGACAAGATCACCCCTGGCATGTTGATGGCCGCCATGCGCCTGAACATTCCGACAATCTTCGTCTCCGGTGGCCCAATGGAGGCCGGCAAAACCAAGTTGTCCGAGCACAAACTGGACCTGGTGGACGCCATGGTGATCGCAGCCGACCCGACTGCCACCGATGAAATGGTCGAAGAATACGAGCGTAGCGCCTGTCCTACCTGCGGTTCCTGCTCCGGCATGTTCACTGCCAACTCCATGAACTGCCTCACCGAAGCCATTGGCCTGGCGCTGCCCGGTAACGGTTCCATGCTGGCCACCCACGCCGACCGTGAACAGCTGTTCCTGAACGCCGGTCGTCAAATTGTGGAGAATACCAAGCGCTATTACGAGCAGAACGATGCCAGCGTGCTGCCACGCAGCATTGCGTCGTTCTCCGCGTTCGAGAATGCGATGGTCATGGACATTGCCATGGGCGGCTCCACCAACACGATTCTGCACCTGCTGGCGGCGGCCCAGGAAGGCGGTGTTGAGTTTACGCTGGCCGAAATTGACCAGCTGTCGCGGAAAGTACCTCAGCTGTGCAAGGTGGCTCCCAACTCCCCGAAATACCATATGGAAGATGTACACCGGGCCGGCGGCATCATGGGCATCATGGGTGAACTGGAACGTGGCGGGCTGATCAACGTCGATTTGCCAACGGTACACAGTAAAACCATGAGAGATGCCCTGGAAGTATGGGACATCATGCGTTCTCCCACCGCTGAGGTGGTTGAGTTCTACAAGGCCGGCCCGGCGGGCATTCCCACCCAGACTGCCTTCAGCCAGAGCACCCGTTGGCCCAGCCTGGACGGCGACCGTGAAAACGGCTGCATCCGGTCCGTTGAAAATGCCTACTCATCCGAGGGTGGCCTGGCGGTTCTGTTCGGCAACATTGCCCAGGACGGCTGCGTGGTAAAAACAGCGGGCGTGGATGAGAGCATCTACGTGTTCGAGGGTAAAGCCAGGGTCTTTGAAAGCCAGGACGCGGCGGTTGCCGGCATTCTGAGCGACGAAGTCAAACCCGGCGAAGTCGTCATTATCCGCTACGAAGGCCCCCGTGGTGGCCCAGGCATGCAGGAAATGCTGTACCCCACCAGTTACCTGAAATCCAAGGGCCTCGGCAAGGAATGCGCCCTGCTGACGGACGGCCGCTTCTCAGGTGGCACTTCCGGATTATCCATCGGGCACGCGTCACCAGAAGCCGCCGCCGGCGGTGCCATCGGCCTGATCGAGAATGGTGACACCATCCTGATCAACATCCCGGAGCGCAGCATCAATCTGCAGGTCAGCAACGAAGAACTGGACAAACGTCGCAAAGACCGTGACGCCAGAGGCTGGAAGCCCGAACTCGCCCGCGACCGCAAAGTCTCGGCGGCACTCAAGGCTTACGCGCTGCTGGCGACCAGTGCCGACAAAGGTGCTGTGCGGGACCTGTCCAAACTGGACTAGGCCCCCACGCACTAACAAAAAAGCCCGCCTGACGGATGCCTGGCGGGCTTTTTTGTGGCTATCGTCCGGTCACCACAGTGACCAGCCGCTCTTCTCTTCTTCCTCTTCGGGCTCCGGCTCGGTCGCGGCAGCGGCACTCTCCTCTGCCGCCGGCGCAGCTCCAGCTCCGGCCTGGCCCGCGGCGCTGGCCACCGGCTGCACAGCGGTCATACCCAGGGCGCGCTCGGTTGCCTCATCCAGCGAACCGGTTACCTCAAGCCCCTGGTCACGCTGGAACTTTTCCAGTTCGGCTCGGGTATTACTGTCCAGTTCCGGGTTAACGTTTTCTATATCGTAACCGGCACCGTACAAAGCATGCTTGAGGGCGACGACGTCGTTGGCATAGGCCGGGGATGTTAATCCCAGGAAGGCGATAGTTCCGGCGGCCATAGCCGCCATTCGTATGCGATGGCTGAAAGGATTCGTCATTGACACCTGATCTGCTCCTGATACCTCAGGGATATCGGTCTATTTATTATTATGTGGCGCCCATCTCCACAAGCCCGGGCGACCCACAGACCCTAACACAGATCAGTCGTCCTCTGCCGAACCTGTCGCACGTTTCGGCATATTCCCGGTGCTTTCGTTGCCAAATTCCCGGATAAAGATACCCCAGAACGCCATGAACAGAGCCGCCACCAGCGGGCCCATCACAAACCCGTTAATGCCGAACATGACAAGCCCGCCCAAGGTCGACAGCAAAACCAGGTAGTCGGGCATCTTGGTATCCCGCCCCACCAGGATTGGCCGTAACAGGTTATCGGCCAGGCCAATTACCACCATACCGTAGACCGTCAGAATGACCGCTGGCACCACGTCACCGATGGCAGCCAGGTAGACCGCCGCCGGAATCCACACAATGGCAGCGCCAACGGCCGGTAGCAGGGAGAAAATGGCCATCACCACCCCCCACAGGAGCGCACCGGAGATCCCCAGAATCCAGAAAATCACGCCACCCAGGGCACCCTGAATGATGGCAATCAGCAAATTGCCCTTGACCGTTGCCCGGGTAACTTCGGCAAACTTGGCAAACAGCAGGCGCTCTCGCTCATCACCCAGGGGCAATGCCTTGATCAGCAGCTCTACCAGTTGCTGGCCATCCCGAATCAGGAAAAACGCCAGATACACCATAAGCGCCAGGCCGAGGAAAAACTGGAAAGTGTTCTGGCCGATGCCCAGCGCCTGCTTGGCAAGGAACTGGCTGCCACCAACAAACGCACTGACCACGCGATCCCGCAATTCACCGAAACTGATATCAAACTGGCCCAGAAATGCCTGAATGGCAGGGAACGACCGGTTGACCTGGTCAATGTATTCACCAGGACGGATCTCACCGCTCTGGATCTTCTGGTATAGCCCCATGCCTTCGGTAATCAGGGCCGCGCCCAGCCCCAGAACCGGAATCACCACGATAACAATACAAACCAGCAGGGTAATTATCGCATTGATGTTAGGCCGGTGGCCCAGCCGGCGGGTCAGCCACTGGTTGACCGGGTAAAAGATCAGGGCAATGGCGATGGCCCAGAATATTGGCCCGAAAAATGGTTTCATCAACAACGCGAAGGCGATGGAAACGCCCACCAGCATCGCCAGAAAAGTCCGTGTCTCAAGTTTTGCGTACATAATCCCTATACCCTGAAGCGAACGGTGCCCATACCGGATGGAACGTTTCACGAAAAAACAGACTAACACGATAGCGTGGCCACTATAGCCACCTTCACGATATAGTATCAGGTTATCGATCAGCCAATTAACAGGTCATGTTGTTGGATTCAGACGCTTTTACCGTTGAAACAGCCCTTGAGGCCGCGACAGAACTCCAGAAGGTTCTGGCTTCGCGTATGCACCGCCGCAAGGTGATGGGGCAGGAGGTTCTGGTGCCTGGTCAACTGGGTGAAGCCCTACATCTTCCGCGCATCATCAACCGCTTGCAGAGCAAACAGCAGAGGCAACGGGACAGAGGGCTGGAAGACTTCCAGGAACTGTGGCCAACCCTGTCCGAGTATACCCGGCACCGAGTCATGGACAAACTCGGCTGGTACGACCCGAAAGACCTGGACTGGGAGGACAAACGCTCAAACCGTCGCCCCGTGGTCGATCCTGACGCCTGATACGTATAACTGCTGAACCCGAACCAATGCAGGATCACTGTGGCGACTTTGAACTGTCACATTTTGTCCTTATGTTCTATGGATCAGGAGGATTATTATGACAAATACTACCCATTACACCGCCATCCTGGCTGAAGGCAGTGCCGTGCCGACACTGTTGTGCGGCCATTGCCGTTCCATTCTTTCCAGAGCCAGGATTTTCAGAAACCAGGGCGACGGCCATCAGGACATCCATTGCCATACCATCGGCCTGTGCTCGGCCGACGACTGTGGCGCCGTCAATTGTTGTGACGATGCTTTGGCCCGGATTGACAACCCTGAACGCCTGTTTGATATCGCGTCCTGATTCAAACCGGCAACGCACTGTTACGCAACTCAAACACACAAAATTTCCATCTGATTTATCCTGATTTCCGACGATTGCCGTAAAGACAATCACGCAACCAATCAGTCAGGACAGTCGATGGCATGCGTATTCTGAGAACCGACGAAGCCCGCTTCGCAGGCCTTCCGGATTATCCCTTCCAAGCAAATTATCTGGACGTTGAGCCAGGCCTGCGCATGCACTTCGTCGATCAAGGTCCGACCAATGGAGCACCGGTGGTCATGCTGCATGGCGAGCCCTCCTGGTCCTACCTTTACCGGCACATGATCCCCATGGTCGCAGAAGCAGGTTACAGGGTACTGGCACCGGATCTGATCGGCTTCGGAAAATCCGACAAACCAGCCAATGTGACCGATTACAGCTACAGTAGCCATATGAGCTGGCTGGCCCGCTGGCTGGAAGACCTGAACCTCACCAACATCACCCTGGTGTGTCAGAATTGGGGATCACTGCTTGGCCTGAGACTGGCCGCCGAACACCACAGACGTTTCAGCCGGATCATTGTCGGTAACGGCATGCTGCCTACCGGAGACTCGCCGGTGCCTGCAGTGTTCCGCGCCTGGAAAGCGTTTGCCAGCCACAGCCCCTGGTTTCCCGTGGCCCGCATCATACAGCTGGGTACCGAAAGGGCTCTGAGCCCGGGTGAGATGGCGGCATACGAGGCACCCTTTCCGAGCGCGGCATTCAAAGCGGGTGCCCGCGCCTTTCCGGGCCTGGTTCCGGTTTCACCGGATGATCCAGCCAGCGCCGCCAACCGTGAGGCCTGGCGGATCCTGGAGAAATGGCGCAAGCCCTTCATCACCTGCTTCAGCAATGGCGATCCGATCACCCGGGGAGGTGATCGTCACATGCAAAGACGCATTCCCGGGGCACTAGGACAGCCCCACATTACCCTGCGCGGTGGCCATTTCCTGCAGGAGGACTCCCCCAGAGAGTTTGCCCGGGTCATACTGGACGCCCTGAAAGCTGAAATGGCGGCCTGAGCCCCCACCCATTCAACCAAAAACGGTCACTGTCTGGCGGCTCAGCGCCACCAGTTCGCCGCTCTCAGTCCAGATGCCGGCATGGGTATGGCCGTAACCGGCACCTGCCTGATCAATCGTGGCCCTGTAGAGCAGCCACTCTCCCGGCTTCATGGTCGGCCGCGGGTGCACAATCTCCAACGCCCAGCTCAGGGAACTGGCCGGTGCAGGACCTTTCAAGTGCGGCAATAACGCAGGCGGCCAGGCATCCACCAACGCCACAATGTGCGCGTCCGTCAGAGCAGAGGGCGTTTCCCGGAACTGCATCCAGCCCCCCATCTCACGACCACCCTTGCCGGAAAACGGCATGTTGCCGAACGCCCAACGCATGTCGATATGCTGGGTAAATTCCGGGGTAACTCCGGGAATGTATGGCAACGCCTGGCATTGGTCTACCGGAACAGCCTCCGGGGCAGGCGATGGCGCTACCTGAACCGACGACTCCCGGTCACCACCAAAACTCGCCAGGCAGGCCAGCCTGGTCTCACCGTTTTGCAGAATTCGCCCCTGTACCTGAGAGACCGCCTTGCCCTCACGCAACAGCTCTGCCTCAAACACCGCAGGCACATCCGGTTCCACCGGCCCGACAAACGACACCTGCATCGCCCGCATGGCCCTGCCAGGGGCAACTTTCGACGCCATTACATCGAATGCCAGTGCCGCTACCAGCCCACCGAAGGTAGCCCGTCCCTGCCCCCAACTGGCCGGGATCACAACGTCTCGGCCCTCGCGCACCGAATTCAGAAGCTCATCGAACGTCATACTCTTCCATTCCTGTTAATTAGCCTGCAAACAACCAAGACTGCCGCAGTTGACCGAGGCTGGCAAGCGGCTTCCCCGGCAACTACCTACCCTATTACCGGCAATAGTCATGTTAAAGACTGCCCAAACCGACTATAATATTTCAAAATCATGCATTGCATTTGTAATGCGATACCCTCCGAATACCGAGTACATTCATGTCAGAATTGTCTTTTGCCGAACTGGGGCTGGATCCAGCAGTACTGGAAGCCGTCTCCGCAGTTGGCTATGAAACTCCGTCGCCCATCCAGGCGCAATCCATTCCAGCCTTGCTGGCCGGCAATCACCTACTGGGTGTTGCCCAGACCGGTACTGGCAAAACGGCCGCGTTTGCACTTCCGCTGCTGAGCCGTATTGATGCCAGCGTTGCCGAGCCCCAGATTCTGGTGCTTGCTCCTACCCGGGAGCTGGCCATTCAGGTGGCCGAGGCGTTCACCACCTACGCCAGCAAGTTCAAACACTTCCACGTTCTGCCGATTTACGGCGGCCAGGACTTTGCACCACAGATCCGCGGCCTGAAGCGTGGCGCCCAGGTCATCGTGGGTACGCCAGGTCGGATGCTGGACCACCTGCGCAAAGGCACCCTGAAGCTGGGCAGCCTGAAGGCACTGGTGCTGGATGAAGCAGACGAAATGCTGCGCATGGGCTTTATCGACGACGTAGAAGCCATTCTGGCGAAAACTCCGGACACCTGTCAGCGCGCCCTGTTCTCGGCCACCATGCCGCCGCAGATCAAAAAGGTTGCCCAAACCTATCTGAAGAACGCCACGGAAGTGCGCATTGAAAGCGAAACCCGCACCGTTGAGCGTATCTCCCAGTTTGTGTTGCCGGTCTACGCCGAGCGCAAACTGGATGCTCTGACCCGCATCCTGGAAGTGGAGCCGTTCGACGCCTCCATTATCTTCGTTCGCACCAAGGCAGAAACTACCCTGCTGGCTGAAAAACTGTCAGCCCGTGGCCATGCGGTGGCGCCCCTGAGCGGCGACCTCAACCAGCGCCAGCGTGAACAGACCGTAGAAGACCTCAAGCGTGGCAAGAAAGACATCATCATCGCCACCGACGTTGCTGCCCGTGGCCTGGACGTACCCCGGATTACCCACGTGATCAACTACGACGTGCCCTACGACACCGAGGCGTACATCCACCGGGTTGGCCGCACCGGCCGTGCGGGCCGCACCGGCAAGGCGATTTTGCTGGTCACACCGCGCGAGCGCAGCTGGCTGCGCACCCTGGAGCGGGCCACCAACTCTCCGATGGAACCGTACCAGCTGCCGTCACCGGCTGCGCTGCAGAAAATGCGAGTAGAGCAGTTTGAAGAGCAACTGCTGGGCTTCACCAACGATCCCCGATCTGCCAAGGCCATTGCCCTGCTGGACGACATTGCCGAGCGCAATGACATGGACATGGCGGCCGTTGCTGGCGCCCTGGCCTGCTTGCTTGAAGCCTCCCAGCCGGATTCACTGCCGCTGGAGCAGCCCGAAGCCCTGCCGGAAGTGTCCGCAGCGCCCCGTCGCGACCGCAAAGGCCCGCCTCCCGGCAAAGGTGGCTTCCGTAAAGGCGCTCCTGGCAAGAAATTCAGCAAAGATGGCAAGCCCGGCTTCCGCAAGGGACCACCCAAGGGCAAGCCTGCTGGCAAGGGCGGCAAGCCCTCTGCCAATGGCCCCAAGCGCGCCCCGCGCTGAAGGCCAGAACCGCTAGCCGGTCAGGCTGACCGGCTACGCTGGTAGACGACGAAACTGTAGTCGTATGGATTATGATCAGACGCGGAGAAATCTTCGCGTCCGATTTCTTCCCAGTCATCCCAGTTCACTTCCGGAAAGTAAGCGTCGCCATCTACCTCGGCGTGCACCTGTGTGATGTACATCCGGTCGACCATGGGCAGCGCCTCGGCGTAGATCTGGCCACCGCCGATGATCATTACCTCATCACCGCCCTCCAGTTCCGCCTGGGCTTCTGCTCTGACTAACGCGTCATTCAATGATGCCGCCGCGACCGTGCCGGCCGGCGCTTCCCATGCCGGGTTTCGGGAAATCACCACGTTCATCCGTCCCGGCAGTGGCCTGCCAATGGAATCCCAGGTTTTCCGCCCCATGATGATCGGCTTACCCATAGTGGCTTGCTTGAAGTAACGCAGGTCGCCAGGCAGATACCAGGGGAGCTTATTGTCCCGCCCAATGACGCGGTTCCGGGACATCGCAACGATCAGTGCCTTTCTCATATTTGGTCCTCATAACTTGGAGTTAGCGAGGAGCGGGAGCTGGTTTTCAAAACACGCTCAAGCACATCCATGTGACGCTTGGGCTCCGCCATCCCTGGCTCCGCACAGTTTTGAAAACCAGCTCCCGCCCCTCGCACCCAAACTTCACTGTAAGACTTCACATACTGCGATCTATCTCGCAGCGTGATCGCTGGCAAGCGGGTGGGGCTTTCCGAAAATCTGCGGAGCCAGGGATGGCGGAGCCGAAGCCGCACAGGGACGTCTAGAGGCGCTTTTCGGAAAGCCCCACCCGCTTGCCAGCAGCCCTTATACTCGCGGGCCCGTCTCAAGGAAACACCGCCAGACTAACAGTCAGATCGCTATCGGAGCCTTAATCACCGGGTAAGGGTCATAGCCTTCGAATTCGAAATCTTCCAGCTCGTAGTCGAAGATGGATTCCGGCTTGCGCTTGATGACCAGCCTGGGCAACGCACGGGGCTCGCGCTTTAGCTGCTCGAACACGATATCGTCGGTCAGGTGATTACTGTACAAGTGACAGTCCCCAAACGTGTGCACAAACTCGCCAACATCCAGATCACACTGCTGGGCAATCATGTGGGTCAACAAAGCGTAAGACGCAATGTTAAAGGGCACCCCCAGAAACAGATCCGCGCTGCGCTGGTAAAGCTGGCAAGACAGCTTGCCGTCCGCCACATAGAACTGGAACAGACAGTGGCAGGGCGCCAGCGCCATGCGCCCTTCCCGCACGTTCTCCTGCGGACTGACCGACTCGTCCGGAAGTTCCGCCGGGTTCCAGGCGGAGACGATCAGGCGCCGGGAGTTGGGCTTGGTTCGGATTTGCTCGATAACCTCGCTGATCTGGTCGATCACCCGGCCGTCGTGGCACTGCCAGCTGCGCCACTGCTTGCCATAAATTGGCCCCAGGTCGCCATTATCGAGTGCCCATTCATTCCAGATGCTGACCTTTCGTTCCGCCAGCCAGTTGTTGTCGGTGGAGCCTTTCAGGAACCATAACAATTCGTAAATGATGCTGCGCAGGTGGACTTTCTTGGTGGTCACCAGCGGGAAGCCTTCCTGCAGGTTAAAGCGCATTTGCCGGCCGAACACGGAGCGGGTGCCAACCCCGGTGCGGTCGCCCTTGTCGAATCCGTTGTCGACAACGTCTTGCATCAGGTCGAGGTAAGCTTTCATGCAGCGTTTCTCCGGTAAGCAATAACAATCAGGGCAGCGCCAGCAATGACCATGGGCAACGACAGCACCTGCCCCATGGTCAGCCAGTCGAAGGCCAGGTAACCCAGTTGAGGGTCGGGCTGGCGGAAGAATTCGGTAAAGAATCGGAAGCTGCCATAGCAGGCCAGAAACAGGCCAGAGACGGCCATTTTCGGGCGGGGCCGGGAGGAGAACCACCACAGAATGGCGAACAGTACCACGCCTTCCAAGGCAAACTGATAGATCTGGGAGGGGTGCCTGGCCAGGCTGTCGGGGGCGGTGCGGAACACCATACCCCAGGACACGTCCGTAGGTTTGCCCCAGAGCTCCCCATTGATGAAGTTGCCGATGCGGCCCGCACCCAGGCCCACCGGCACCAGCGGCGCCACAAAATCGGCGATGCTCCAGAACCCGGCCGACGTTTTACGCCCGAACCACCACATCGCCAGCATGACGCCCAGCAGGCCGCCATGGAATGACATCCCCCCTTCCCAAACCCGCAACAACCATAACGGGTCGGCCAGGAAGGCATCGAAGTTATAAAACACCACATACCCGAAACGGCCACCAAGAATGACCCCCAGGGCCATGTAAAACAGCAGGTCACCTACTTGCTCTTCATTCAGGGGGGACCAGGGTTTGCGACTACGCAGGCGGCCAAGCCACCAGCCGGCGGCGAAGCCAACCAGGTAGGTCAGGCCATACCAGTGGATTTTCAGGGGGCCGATGGCGATGGCCACCGGGTCAATCTGCGGGTGTTGCAACATGAATACGCTCTCAACTCAGCAGGAATCGGAGGCCGACGAGGATCAGCACAACGGCAAATATCTTCTTCAACAGGCGGCCATCCAGCTTGTGCGCCAGCTTTGCTCCGAAACGGGCAAAAAAGACACTGGTGGCAACAATACCGACCAACGCCGGCAAATAGATAAACCCAATACTGAAATCGGGCAGCTGCGGGTTCTGCCAGCCGGTCCAGATGTTGCCAGCAGCACCAGCCAAGGCAATCGGCAAGCCGCAAGCCGCGGACGTGGCGACAGCTTGTTGCATGCGTACGTTACACCAGGTGAGGTAAGGCACGGAGAGTGTGCCACCACCAATTCCGAAGATGGCAGATGCCCAGCCCACAAACCCACCGGCCACCCCGAGCCCGGCGTTACCAGGCACATCCCGACCGGGCTTCGGGTTTGCTTCCAGCAGCATTTTCAGCGCGACCAGAATCGCAAAGGCGCCAATGATGGTTTTCAGCATCGGGCCACTCAGCAGCGATGCCGTCCACGCCCCGGCCAACGCCCCGACGATGATTCCGACCGTCATGGGCCGCACCAGTTCCCACCGGACAGCCCCATGGATATGGTGGGTGCGGATGGAACTGATGGACGTAAAGACAATCGTGGCCAGAGAAGTACCAATAGCGAGGTGAGCGGCAATCTCGGCACTGAACCCCTGGAAGCCAAAAGTGAAAATCAGCACCGGAACGATAACCAGGCCACCGCCGATTCCGAACAGGCCTGCCATGGTGCCTGCCAGTGCACCTAGTGCCAGATACAGAATGAATATACCGATCAGGGTCATGTTTGTTTGCTTAATCCCGGGAATAAATCAGGCTGGTATGATACGCATTGTTGCCAAACGCTGCAGCCTCCCAATTCAATTAAAGGATTGCCATCGACCATGTGCCTCATTGCTTTCGCCATCGGACAAAGCCCGGAATTTCCCCTGGTGGTGGCAGCCAACCGGGACGAGTTCTTCCGGCGCCCCACCGCCGCCATGGACTGGTGGCAGGATAACAGCGGCCAGCAGATTCTGGCCGGACAGGACCTGGAATCCGGCGGCACCTGGTTGGCGGTCAATACCGACGGCACGGTAACAGCCGTTACCAATGTACGGGAAGGAAGCCCCGAGGCTGGCCGCCAAAGCCGTGGCGAACTGCCCTTAAACGCACTGAGACTCTCAACCCGTGAACTGCAATCCTCACTGGATGCAGAGCCCGGGCGCTATGCAGGGTTCAATCTGGTGAAGCTGACCGGTCTTGGAGGCTGGTATTACAGCAATCGGGACGCCCACCCGGGCCGGCAGGTATTCCGGGGCGTTTATGGCCTGAGCAACCACCTGCTGCAGACCCCCTGGCCAAAACTGCTGAGGCTACGCAAGGCCGTTGGCCATTGCGTGGAACAAGCGCGCCAAGACCCGGCGCCGCTGCATAAACAGCTACTGTCACTCTTACAAGACACCACGCCAGCGCCAGACCGGAGCCTTCCGGATACCGGCGTTGGCATGGAAACCGAGCGATTTCTGTCTTCACCATTCATCGTCGGCGACCACTACGGAACCCGAGCAACCACGGTTATTACCTTGTCCCGACAGGGCCAGGTGTCAGTCACCGAGCAATCCTGGGGACCGAATGCCACAACTCTGGAAAAACGCCAATTCGCCTGGCAGCGATAGCTCATGGACTCTGATATAATCCGCGCAATTTCCGAAACACCTGACCGGAGGTCGCCCATGGCCGGTGAGAATAACAGCAGCACATCCATTGCCGACTTTGAAAAATCCCTGGACGAACTTGAGCGATTGGTTCGCGATCTTGAGCAGGGAGAGCTTTCGCTGGAGCAGTCACTGGCAGCCTTCGAACGGGGCGTAAAGCTCACCCGAGAATGCCAGACCGCCCTGAAAACCGCCGAACAGCGTGTTGAACAGCTGGTTCAGAACAGCGATGGCTCCCTGGAGACCCGTCCCTTTTCAGCGGATGATGCCAACTGATGAGTGAGCGCCTGTCCCTGGCTCTGGAATTTCTGGAGCAATCCCGCCAGCAGATTGACCAGGCACTGGAACGCTCTATTCGCGATGGCGCCGCCTCACCCAGGCTGGATGAGGCCATGCGCTACAGCGTTCTGGGCGGTGGCAAGCGCGTTCGCCCGGCACTGTGCCTGGCCGCGGCCCGCGCCATCGGCGCCGATCCATTGGCGGCGCTGGCCCCCGCCTGTGCGCTGGAACTGGTGCACGCCTATTCCCTGGTGCACGACGACCTGCCCGCCATGGATGACGACGACCTTCGGCGTGGCCGACCAACCGTTCACATCGCGTTTGATGAGGCCAGCGCCATACTGGCCGGCGATGCGCTGCAAACACTGGCCTTTGCACTTCTGGCGGAGGCCCCGGAGCTGTCAGACCAACAACGCATCGCAATGATTCGGGAGCTGGCGACCGCCAGCGGACATCAGGGCATGGTTGGTGGCCAGGCCATTGATCTGGAATCGGTTGGCCGACAACTGACCATAGAACAGCTTGAGTCCATGCATCGCCATAAAACCGGCGCCCTGATCGAAGCCAGTGTTCGCCTGGGCGCGCTGACGTCCGGTTCGGTCACAGATCAACAACTGGCCGCCCTGTCTGATTTTGCCAGCGCCCTGGGCCTGGCGTTCCAGGTGCAGGATGACCTGCTGGATATTGAAGGCGATACCGAAATCATCGGAAAGCGGCAGGGCTCGGACGCCGCCAGGGAGAAACCCACCTATCCGGCCCTGCTGGGTGTTTCCGGTGCCAGGGAACACCTTGAGAAGCTGCTGGATCAGGCCCAAAGTGCCCTGGACAGTTTCGGCGAAGAAGCCGAGGTGCTTAGGGCCATGGCCGATTATGTGGTGGCCAGAAGCCACTGAACCGCGCTGACAAACAAGAATCGGCCGGCCTGACGACACCGTTTTGTAACATCTGGCCCGGGAAGTGTGAAACACACCTCCCTGTTCCCTTATAATGCCAGTCATAGAATCCATATTCCGATAAAGACCCGAGCTGATGCAGGACACATACATTTTCAGGGAAATCCCGTCGCAGCGGCCCAACACGCCCATTCTTGACCGGATTGACGTGCCCGCCCAGCTGCGCACCCTGCCCGAGGAAGATCTTCCACAACTGGCCAGAGAACTCCGGGCTTTCCTGCTCTGGTCTGTCGGCCAGACCGGCGGCCACTTTGGTGCCGGCCTGGGCGTTCTGGAACTGACCGTCGCCCTGCACTATGTCTTCAATACCCCCGAAGATCGGCTGGTCTGGGATGTAGGCCACCAGGCCTACCCCCACAAGATTCTGACCGGGCGCCGGGAACAGATGGGCAGCATCCGCCGCAAGGATGGCCTGGCCGGGTTCCCGAAACGGGCGGAAAGTGAATACGACACCTTCGGTGTTGGCCACTCCAGCACCTCCATCAGCGCCGCACTGGGCATGGCCATTGCAGCCCGCATGCAGAATACCGGGCGCAAGAGCATCGCGGTGATTGGCGACGGCGCCATGACCGCCGGTATGGCCTTTGAGGCCCTGAACCACGCCGGCCACCTGCACGCCGATATGTTGGTTATCCTGAACGATAATGACATGTCGATCTCCCGCAACGTGGGCGGGTTGTCCAACTATTTTGCCAAGCTGCTGGCCAGCCGAACCTACAACCAGGTTCGGGACAGCAGCAAGAAAGTGCTGAAAAGCACCCCACACCTGATGGCGCTGGCGAAGAAAACCGAAGAACACTTCAAGGGCATGATTGCCCCGGGCACGCTGTTCGAGGAACTGGGCTTCAACTACATCGGCCCCATTGATGGCCACGATCTGCCATTGCTGGTTGAAACCCTGGAGAACATCCGGGAGCTGGACGGCCCGCAGTTCCTGCATGTGGTGACCACCAAAGGCAAGGGCTTTGCGCCCGCAGAGGCGGACCCCATTGGCTATCACGCCATCAACAAGATTGAACCCGTGCCACCGAGCAAGCCGGAGCCGGTCAAACCGAAGCAGGCCAAACCGAAATACGCCAACGTCTTCGGGCAATGGCTGTGCGATGCCGCGGAGCAGGATGAGCGCGTGGTCGGCATCACCCCCGCGATGTGCGAGGGCTCAGACCTGCTGGCGTTCTCGGAGCGTTTCCCGGACCGCTACTTTGACGTAGCTATCGCAGAGCAGCACGCGGTCACCCTGGCCGCTGGACTGGCCTGTGACGGTGCCAAACCCGTCGTGGCAATCTATTCCACATTTCTGCAACGGGGCTATGACCAACTGATTCACGACGTTGCCATCCAGGATCTGGACGTGCTGTTTGCCATCGACCGGGCGGGGCTGGTGGGCGAAGACGGCCCGACCCATGCCGGCGCGTTCGACATAAGCTATCTTCGCTGCATCCCGAAAATGGTGGTGATGACCCCCTCAGATGAAAACGAAACCCGCCAGCTCCTGCACACCGGTCTTCAATACCATGGCCCAGCTGCCGTGCGGTACCCCCGGGGCACCGGCCCCGGTGCCGAAATCCAGCAGACACTGACGGCTCTACCCCTCGGCAAGGGTCGCGTTGTCCGAGAGGGCACTCGGGTGGCCATACTTAACTTTGGCACTCTTCTGGGCTCTGCCCTGGAGGCGGCCGACAGCCTGAATGCCACCGTGGCCGATATGCGCTTCGTCAAACCGCTGGATGAGAGCCTGGTACTGGAACTGGCCGAACAACACGACCTGCTGGTAACGCTGGAAGAGAACGTTGTGGCTGGCGGTGCCGGTAGCGCAGTGACCGAATGCCTGAATAAACGGGAAGTGATGCTGCCGGTGCTGCAGCTGGGCTTGCCTGACCGCTTCGTCGACCATGGCAAGCACGGGGAATTGCTCAAGGAATGCGGGCTGGACCCGGAAGGTATCCGTAGCGCCATCGCAAGTCGGATTGACCGCCTCGGTAACGCCGCCCTGACCGCCATCAAGTGATCACTGCTGGCTGATAGCACAGCCGTGCTATCAGCCGACTCTGCCAGCCGGCTCAATCAGGCCGGGTCGTCATCCTGATGAGTCTCGAGCCAGTGGCCGAGCTTGCTTTGCTTGGTATTGAGGTAGTGTTCGTTGTGCGGGTTGCGACCCACGTGCAGGGGAACACGCTCCGAAATCTGAATTCCGTAAGACTCCAACGCCTTGACCTTCCTGGGGTTATTGGTCATCAGCTTCAGGCTTCGAATCCCCAGGTGCTCGAGCATGTCCTTGCACATGCTGTAGTCCCGCAAATCCGCACCAAAACCCAGCCGCTCGTTGGCCTCTACGGTATCTGCGCCCTGATCCTGCAACCGGTAGGCGCGAATCTTGTTCAGCAACCCGATGCCACGGCCTTCCTGGCGCAGATACATCAGAATGCCACGACCTTCGCGGGCAATGCTGCGCAATGCTTCTTCCAGCTGATACCCGCAATCACAACGCATGCTGTACAGGGCATCGCCGGTCAGGCATTCGGAATGAGTACGTGCCAGCAGAGGCTCATCGCTATCAATATCGCCCAGCGTTAGTGCCACATGCTCCTTTCCGGTGTCCGGCTCCTCAAAGCCGTGCATGTCGAACACACCGAAGGGGGTGGGCAAACGGCAGGTCTCAATGTAACGAACAGCCACTGTATTTCCTCGTGGTTCTGACAAATTGGGCGGGCATTCTATCATGCGGCTGCTTGCCTGGCGTAGTGTTGGCACGTTTACTCTCCGAATACAGTGTGGTCGGAAAGAGTACGGCCAAGGCCAGAGAGCAGATCATTGTTCCGGCGCGCGCCAGTGTCCCGAGCGGCCACCCTTCTTTTCCAGCAGCCGCACACCATCCACCACCATCGCCTTATCAACGGCTTTGCACATGTCGTACAGGGTCAACGCGGCAACACTGGCAGCCGTAAGCGCCTCCATCTCGACACCGGTCTGCCCCGACAGCTTGCAGCGGGTAAGGATATGCACCGAGGCGCCATCCGCCCCCGGGGACAACTCCACTTTCACCGATGTCAGATTCAGGGCATGGCACAGGGGAATCAGGTCATGGGTCTTCTTGGCCGCCATGATGCCGGCAATACGGGCAGTAGCCAGCACATCTCCCTTGGGATGCTCACCATCAATGATCATTCGCAGGGTTTCCGGCGCCATGCGGATGGTTGCTTCCGCCCGGGCCTCCCGCTCGGTGACGGCCTTGCTCGTCACATCCACCATTCGGGCTTCGCCCTTATCATCCAGATGGGTCAACTTGCTCACGCTGCACTCCCCGCTCGTTTTTGATCTGTCACTGATTAACTACTGTTGCACAGACTGATGCCGGCGGAAATCCGTAATCTCCGCCAGCGGCTCACCACCAGAATCCGATGCCGGCAATGCCCTGGCCGCCCCGCTCACGACACAGTGTTTCATGACCTGGCGTCAGCCCCCCCAGCCCGTAGACTGGAAGCCTGGCATTGGCCACCAGGGATTCGAACTGCCCCCAGCCCATTCCGGGTTGCCCCGGATGGGTGGACGTTTCCAACACCGGGCCCAGCGTCGCGTAATCCGCACCCAGGGCCGCCGCATGGTGCAGCTGGCCCTGGTCATGGCACGACACACCCAGCCATCGATCGGCCGGCACAGGACGCCTTGAGAGCGCCTGAGCCTCACGCCAGGGCAGGTGCAGGCCGGCAGCTTTCGGAAACGCACCCAGCAAACGCGGATGGCCATGCAAAACCAGTCCGACGCCGGCACCGGAACAGATCGGCAAAGCCTCTGCCGCCAGTTTCAGGTAATCGTTATCCGGTAATTGAGGCGCCCGAAGCACAACCAGCTGCCCCGCCATCCCGCCAATCGACCGTTCCAGCCGGCTGATACCGTCCTGCCAGGATGCCATGGGGCCAACAATAGCCAGGCGCTGCGGTAAATTGAGTGCCCTGATGATCGGGCGGTTGGCGGCAGGGAAATCCGCATCGGCGAGCTCGCACGGGCGCAGCCAACTGATCGGCTGCCCTTCCCGGCCCTCTGGCTGCCCCTCGGCCCCCGAGGTTTTCCAGACATCCAGGAACACTTGTTTGTCACCGTAGTCGTGGCGGATACCGATCACCGGCTCCAGGCTGGCCAGGGGTACCTGCAGGCCGGTTTCCTCGGCAATCTCCCGAACCAGGGCCTGCTGTACGGTCTCCCCCGGCTCCACCTTGCCACCCGGGAACTCCAGCAGTCCGCCCTGATGCACGTGATCCGGACGGCGAGCAATCAGAACCCGGCCGTCACGGATAATGACGGCGACGGCAACGTGGATCTGCTTCTTCCCCGCCAGGGTCTCAGGCTCAGGTACGGTATTCGGCATTGATGGTCACATAGTCGTGGGAGAAGTCACAGGTCCACACGGTTTCCTGGACGCTACCGCGCTTGAGGTCGATGGCAATGGTGATTTCTTCCTGGCTCATTACCCGCTGACCCCGGTCCTCGGAGTAATCATCGGCACGGCCACCGTTGCGCACCAGGCAGACATCCCCCAGATAGATTTCCAAAGAGCCCAGGTCCAGGTCCGGCACGCCCGCGCGCCCCACCGCCGCCAGAATCCGGCCCCAATTCGGGTCCGAGGCAAACAGCGCGGTCTTCACCAGCGGCGAGTGCGCGACGGTATAGGCCACATCCAGCGCCTCCTGCTGGCTGGCAGCACCGCTGACGTCGATGGTGACAAACTTGGTGGCACCCTCACCGTCCCGGACAATGGCATGGGCCAGGTCCAGGTATACCTGGCGAAGGGCTTCTCTCAACGCCGGCAGGTGCGGGCTGCCTGCGGTAATTTCCGGCCCGTCGTACTGGCCACTGGCCATCAACATGCAGGCATCGTTGGTGGAGGTATCGCCATCAATGGTAATCCGGTTGAACGACTTCTCGCCCAGCTCCGACGCCAATGACTGCAGCACGTCGGGTGCAATGCGGGCGTCGGTGGCGATAAACCCGAGCATGGTGGCCATGTTTGGCCGGATCATGCCCGCGCCCTTGCTGATGCCGGAAATGGTCACCGCATGGCCACCCAGGTCCACCCGCACAGACGCCCCCTTGGGCCGGGTGTCGGTGGTCATGATGCCACTGGCGGCTTCCGCCCAGCGGTCTTCCCGGGTATTGGCCAGGGCTTCCGGCAGCGCCTTGATAATCTTGTCGACCGGCAGGGGCTCACCGATCACACCGGTTGAGAACGGCAACACCGCGTCAGGGCTGACGCTCGCTTCGGCGGCCAGCGCCTCACAACAACGCAGGGCGTCGGCCATACCCCGCTCTCCGGTACCGGCGTTGGCATTGCCGGTGTTGATCAGCAGGTAGCGGGGTGCGCCCTGGGCCAAGTGTTTCCGGCTGAGTACCACAGGAGCCGCGCAGAACTGATTACGGGTAAATATGCCCGCTACCCTTGCCTCCGGCACCAACTCGAACACCACTATGTCTTTACGCCCGGGCTTTTTGATACCCGCACTCGCAATCCCCACCTTGATACCCGCCACCGGGTAAAACTCGGGTAAGGTTCCGGGACCTACCGCCATGCCTGCCTCCTGAATTTATCCGAAACTGTAAACGACAAAACCCGCATACCGCCCATACACTGGCCGATTGCGGGTTCTGGTGCCGAGGTTGCTGCTCAGGTTTTAGCTGACCTTACCGCAACACTGCTTGTACTTCTTGCCAGACCCGCAGGGACACGGCTCGTTTCGCCCTACCTTGCGCTCCTGGCGAACGAAAGTTTCCGGGGTGCCCTGGGCCTGGTTACCCTGGCCATCATCCTCACCCTGGGTGGCACTGGTCTGATCGTGACGCAACTTGGCCCGGGCCATTTCCCGCTCCAGCTCTTCCTTGCGGCGGCGCTCAATCTCTTCCATCTCTTCGCGACTCTGAACCCGGACATGGCACAACACACGGGTGACGTCACGCTTCATGGTGTCCAGCATGGTCTCAAACAGGTTGAAGGCTTCGCGCTTGTATTCCTGTTTCGGGTTCTTCTGAGCGTAACCACGCAGGTGGATACCGCGGCGCAGGTGGTCCATGTTCGACAAATGCTCTTTCCACAGGGTGTCGAGCACCTGCAGGAACACCTGTTTCTCGAACTTGCGCATGGGTTCTGCGCCGGCAATCTCTTCTTTCGCCTTATATTCGGTGACGATGGCGTCAAGAATCTTCTGGCGCAGGTTTTCCTCATACAGTTTGCTGTCTTCGTCCAGCCACTGTTGAATCGGCAGATCAATGGCCATTTCCGACTGCAGCTGCGCTTCCAGCCCGGCCACATCCCACTGTTCCGGCATGCTCTGGGGCGGAATAAACTCGCTGACCATCGCGTCAACCACATCGCTGCGAATGGTGTCGACCATCTCGGAGATGTCGTCAGACGCCATCACCTCGTTACGCTGGTCGTAAATCACCGTGCGCTGATCGTTGGCTACGTCATCGTATTCCAGCAGGGTTTTACGCATGTCGAAGTTACGACCTTCCACCTTGCGCTGGGATTTCTCGATGGCGTTGGTAACCATCCGATGCTCGATGGCCTCACCCTTTTTCATACCCATGGCCTGCATCAGGTTCTTCACCCGCTCAGGCGCGAAGATCCGCATCAGGTTATCTTCCAGCGACAGGAAGAAACGGGAAGAACCCGGATCGCCCTGACGGCCGGCACGGCCCCGTAACTGGTTGTCGATCCGCCGGGATTCGTGACGCTCGGTACCAATAATATGCAGACCACCGGCATCCAGCACCTGATTGTGGCGTTCGGTCCACTCCGCCTTCATGCGGGCGACTTCTTCCTCGGACGGATTATCCAGGGCGGCCACTTCGTATTCCCAGTTACCGCCCAACACAATGTCCGTACCACGACCGGCCATGTTGGTTGCAATCGTCACCGCGCCGGGGCGGCCCGCCTGGGCAATGATCAGTGCCTCAGAGTCATGCTGCTTGGCGTTGAGGATCTTGTGCTCAATGCGGGCCTTCTTGAGCAGCATGGACAGCAGCTCGGAGGCCTCGATGGATGCGGTACCCACCAGGATAGGCCGGCCTTCACCAGTGACATCCTTGATCTCATCAATGATGGCGTGGAACTTTTCTTCCTGGGTCAGGTACACCAGGTCGTTATAGTCAATCCGCTGAATGGGTTTGTTGGGCGGAATCACCACCACGTCCAGACCGTAGATCTGGCGGAATTCGAAGGCTTCGGTATCGGCCGTACCGGTCATGCCGGCCAACTTGTCGTACAGACGGAAATAGTTCTGGAAGGTGGTCGATGCCAGGGTCTGGCTCTCGGCCTGGATCTTCAGGCCTTCTTTCGCCTCGATGGCCTGGTGCAGGCCTTCGCTCCAGCGGCGGCCCGGCATGGTCCGGCCGGTGTGTTCATCAACGATCACCACCTGACCGCCCTGAACGATATAGTCGACATCCTTCTGGAACAGGTGATGAGCCCGCAGGGCTGAATGAACGTGGTGCAGCAGGCTCAGGTTGGCTGCCGAGTACAGGCTTTCGCCCTCTTGCAGCAGGCCTCGCTCCAGAAGCAATTCTTCAACCTTCTCATGACCGGCCTCGGTGAGCTCTACCTGGCGTGACTTTTCGTCGATGGTAAAGTCGCCGGAGCTTTCTCCGGATTCACTGACCTCGCCTTTTTCAAGGCCCGGAATCAGCGTATTGATGGCCTGATAGAGCTTCGAGGAATCTTCGGCAGCACCGGAAATAATCAGCGGGGTACGGGCTTCGTCGATCAGGATGGAATCCACCTCATCCACGATGGCAAAGTTGAGACCGCGCTGAACCTTGTCATCAATACTGAAGGCCATGTTATCGCGCAGGTAGTCAAAGCCGAATTCGTTGTTGGTACCGTAGGTGATATCCGCCTGGTAGGCGGCGCGCTTCTCTTCCGGTGGCTGGCCAGCAACGACCACGCCAATGGTCAGGCCAAGGAAGCGATACAGCTTGCCCATCCACTCGGCATCACGGCTTGCCAGGTAATCGTTGACGGTTACAACGTGAACGCCCTTGCCGGGCAATGCGTTGAGATAAACCGCTGCGGTGGCCACCAGGGTTTTACCCTCACCGGTCTTCATCTCGGCAATGCGGCCTTCGTGCAGGGTCATACCACCAATCAGCTGTACGTCGTAATGACGCATGCCCATCACCCGGCGGCTGGCCTCGCGAACGGTGGCAAAGGCTTCGGGCAGCAGGGCATCCAGGGCTTCGCCCTCATCAAGACGCCGGCGGAATTCAGCGGTCTTGCCCTGCAACTCGGTGTCCGACAACCCGCCCAGCGCCTCTTCAAGTTGATTGATGCGCGTAACGGTTTTGCGCATCCGCTTGATTTCTCTGGCGTTTTTACTGCCGAACATCTTCGTTGCAAGCTTTGTGAACATAGACCACTGCTTCTTCAGTTAAACGGAGGAAGCCGGCATTCTAACCTTATTTGGCGACAGGACAAAAGGTGGGGTTCACGGGAATGGAATCAGCGGCTTGCGCGCTGGATATATTTCTCAGGATTTTCGGACTTGCCATTGCGGATCACTTCAAAATGCACGTGGGGGCCAGTAGACCGGCCGGTGCTTCCCATCAGTGCCACAACCTGCCCTTTCTGGACCACATCACCGATTTCGACCTTGATGGTCTTGGCGTGGGCATAACGGGTAACCAGCCCGTCGCCGTGATCTACCTCAACCAGATTGCCGTAGCCAAAGCGGTCACCGGCAAAGGTCACAACGCCGGCACCGACAGTGATGATATCACTGCCTTCCTTACCCGCCAGATCCACTCCGGCATGCCAGCGGCGCTTGCCAGTGAAGGGGTCGGTACGGTATCCGTAAGGGGACGACAACCAACCCCAGGTAATGGGACGGCCCTGCAGATACAGCTCGTCTTCGAGCTTGTTGCGGGACGCCACCTTATCAAGCAATCGCAGCTGCTTTTCACGATCATCCAGCGTGCGCTCCAATTGCTCGATCATATCGGTCAACTCAGGGGCACTGTAGGACTCACCACCCATACCGTCTTCGGGGCCACCAACAGCCGCCGGCTGATCAAAGTTGAATTCATCGCTGGCCACCAGCCCGGACTCAACGAAGCGCTGACCAAGGGCATCCAGTCGCAGAAGCCGCCCCTGGATATCACCAAGCCGGAGTGTCAAAGCGTCCACCTGCTGCTGCACGTTCTCCCGAACCCGCGTCACCTCGGCCCGTTGCTCCTGAAGCTTGTCTTGCCAGGTAGATACCAGTTCGGTCTCTGTGGGCTTTTTGGCTTCCGCCTTTGCCACGGCCACCTGATAACCCGCCCAGCCAGCCGCCAACAGCAGCGCCAGCACAGTAAACACCAGAGCTGCAACAATACCGGCGTTGAGCGCGATTGCCCGGGAACGGCCGTGGCGTTTGCCAACGAATATTACGTTCATATCGTCATTCGATTTCATTGAAGAGCCGCATACCTGTCCCTGTAGTGCTGCGGCCCGGAAATAAATATCCGAGCGGTTCTGCTATCCTTGGCAACAACTACGTACTGATAAATCGCAGCGCCCGGTAGACATACTCATTACCCACAATGTAAAACGAGTGTGTTATCAGCGCTACGCACAAAGCGTGCCGAAGTGTAACCAATCGTAAACAGTCCCGTCGAGAAAAAAGCCGGTTATGAGCAAAAAAAATGACCAAAAAATGATCTTTGGCAAAGTGGCTTCCAGCCCCGGCTCTACTCTGAAAGCCCTGCTGACCAAAGCCGAGCTTCACCAGCAGGCGGAACAACTGGTGCTCGACGCGGTTCCGGAGGAGCTGGCAGACGGCACGCGTTTTGTCAGCTGTACCGACGGAGAACTGGTGCTGGCCACCGACAACGCCAGCAAGGCTACCCGGTTACGGTTCCGGCAACACGAGATCATGGAAAAGCTGCGGGAGCAGGAGTTGTTCAGGTTTGTCTGGAAGGTTCGCATCAAGGTGTCACCCTTGAGGTACCGGGACAAACCGGAGGCGAAAATGACGCCCCTCAGCAAAGAAAATGCCCGGCTCCTCAAAGAGGAAGCCGGGCACACGAAGGATAAAGCACTACGCGAGGTTCTCGAAAAACTCGCAAGCCACGTCCGGGATTAAGGCTTCCGGCCTTAACCCACCGCGAGCACAGGTTTCATGTAAGAGATAGGAGCAGTGGCTTCATCATCGAAGGTCACCACTTCCCATGCGTCTTCTTCCGCCCTGAGCTTGCGCAGCAGCTTATTATTCAAGTCGTGACCGGATTTGATACCGCGGAACTCACCGATCAGGCTGTTGCCCAGCAGGTAGAGATCGCCGATCGCGTCCAGAACCTTGTGCTTGACGAACTCATCGTCATAACGAAGGCCATCTTCGTTAAGGATCTTGTAGTCGTCGACCACAATGGCATTGTCCACGCTGCCACCCAGCGCCAGGTTCATCGCACGCAGCTTCTCGATATCGCGCATGAACCCGAAGGTACGGGCACGGGAGACTTCCTTCACAAAAGACGTGCTGGAGAAATCCACCGTTGCGGTCTGGGCACGACCCTTGAACACAGGATGGTCAAAGTCGATACCGAAGCTGACCTTGAAGCCTTCAAACGGCAGGAAGGTCGCTTTCTTGTCACCTTCTTCGATGGTGACTTCCCGCTTGATGCGGATAAACCGCTTGGCGGCATCCTGTTCGGAAATGCCGGCAGACTGCAGCAGGAATACGAACGGCCCAGCTGAACCATCCATAATCGGCACTTCCGCCGCGCTCAGTTCGACATAGCAGTTGTCAATGCCAAGACCAGCCATGGCTGAGAGCAAATGCTCTACGGTCGCCACACGGACACCGTCATTTACCAGCGTCGTGGACAGCATGGTCTCACCTACATTTTCCGCGCATGCCCGGATCTCAACCATTGGGTCGAGGTCCGTACGGCGGAAGATGATGCCCGTATCAACCGGAGCCGGCTTCAGGGTCAGGTAAACCTTTTCCCCTGAGTGCAGGCCGATACCGGTCGCACGGATGGTATTTTTGAGTGTCCGTTGTCTGATCATCGGTTCATCATTCCGTCACAAAAAGTCGATATTCTGAGCAAAAAACTGCCCGGAGAATATCAGAATTCAAGACTGAGTACCATTTAGCCAACATGACTTTACTTAAAAATTGCAATAGTCATCCGCTATGGCCAACCAGCTCACGTTTATTCCGGACTAAAGGTTCCATCTGACTGCGTTGAAACCGATACCCCCGAACACAGGTGAGACAGATTATCAATCAGCCTGCCGGCGAAGGAATGCGGGAATATCGAGATAGTCCACGCCCTGCTCTTCGCTTTCTTTGCTCTGGTCCAGCGCCACATTGCCCTGCGAAACCGCACGACGACGCAGCACAGCAGGCCGATCCAACTGGTTGTAATCGGTCTTGCCGTCCAGTGTGCGTGAGTTGTCCACCACCTTGGTGGGCTTCTCACGTTCACCGCCGAGACCCGTCGCCACCACGGTGACCTTGAGCTCGTCGGTCATTTCCGGATCGATAACCGTGCCCACCACCACCGTGGCGGCGTCTGAAGCAAATTCACGAACGATGTCGCCAACCTCGGAGAATTCGCCCAGGTTCAGATCCATGCCGGCGGTAATGTTGACCAGGATGCCCTTGGCGCCCTGCAGGTTGATGTCTTCCAGCAGCGGGCTGCGAACGGCGGCCTCAGCGGCTTCACGGGCGCGGTTCTCGCCGGTGGCCCGGCCGGTACCCATCATTGCGTTGCCCATTTCGGACATCACGGTTTTAACATCGGCAAAGTCAACGTTGATCATACCGTTGCGGGTGATCAGGTCAGCGATACCCTGAACCGCGCCCAGCAACACGTCGTTGGCGGAGGCAAAGGCGTCCAGCAGGCTGGTCTTCTTTCCCATGACCGCCAACAGCTTCTCGTTCGGGATGGTGATCAGTGAATCAACGCTCTCGCCCAGCTCTTTCAGGCCGGACTCGGCCACGCTCATACGCTTGCCACCCTCAAACTGGAACGGCTTGGTGACCACGGCAACGGTCAGAATACCCAACTCCCGGGCCACTTCCGCGACAACAGGCGCGGCACCGGTGCCGGTTCCACCACCCATGCCGGCGGTGATAAAGACCATATCCGAGCCGCTGAGCGCCTCGGCAATACGGTCACGATCTTCCAGGGCAGACTGACGGCCCACTTCCGGGTTGGCACCAGCACCCAGACCTTTGGTGATATTGCCACCAAGCTGGATAATCTGGCGGGCGTCCAGGTCTTTCAGTGCCTGGGCGTCTGTGTTGGCGCAGATAAACTCCACACCTTCAATGTCGCTGTTAAGCATGTGACGAACGGCGTTACCGCCACCACCGCCAACACCGACAACCTTTATAACTGCGTTTTGCTGAACACTATCAACGAGTTCAAACATATCCCCTACTCCTTCGTGCTGTTTCCGGTCTTTCCAGACCGGTTTCATTCGATCGTTTTGTGTTTTTCGAGATACCTTCGTGTACTACCTGCTGATTCACCGTCAGAAGTGACCGGTAAACCAGGCTTTCATGCGCTCAATCAGGGAAGGTGCATCCTCCCCTTTGAGCACCGGCGCCCGGCCAAGATCCATTTGCCGGAAGCCATGAATCAACAACCCCACACCAGTGGCGTAAATCGGGTTGTTGACCACTTCGGTCATGCCGGAGACCGCCTGCGGACAGGCCAGCCTCACCGGCATGTGGAAGATTTCTTCGGCCAGCTCCACCACCCCTTCCATGGTGGACGAACCGCCCGTAATCACGATGCCTGCGGGAATCATGTCTTCGAATCCCGACCGGCGAAGCTCCGACTGCACCAGGGTGAACAGCTCCTCGTAACGGGGCTCCACCACTTCCGCCAGCGCCTGCCGTGACAGGTCTCTGGGCGCCCGGTCCCCGACACTGGGAACCTTGATGGTTTCATCGGCACCGGCGAGCTGAGTCAGCGCGCAGGCGTATTTGATCTTGATCTCTTCGGCATTTTGCGTTGGCGTGCGCAGCGCCATGGCGATGTCATTGGTGACCTGATCACCGGCAATGGGAATCACCGCGGTATGGCGGATCGCACCGCCGGTAAACACCGCGATGTCGGTGGTGCCCCCACCGATATCCACCACACAGACACCCAACTCTTTTTCGTCCTCGGTCAGAATCGCGTGGCTCGATGCCAGCTGTTCAAGGATGATGTCGTCTACCTCAAGGCCGCAGCGCTTCACACATTTCTCGATGTTCTGTGCCGCGTTTACCGCACAGGTCACCAGGTGCACCTTGGCTTCCAGGCGCACACCAGACATGCCCATGGGCTCCTTGATGCCTTCCTGGTTATCGATCACGAATTCCTGCGGCAGGATATGCAGGATTTTCTGATCAGCGGGTATGGCAACCGCCTGGGCCGCGTCGATCACCCGGTCGATATCGGCCTGGGTCACTTCCCGGTCGCGGATGGCCACGATGCCGTGGGAGTTCAGGCTCTTGATATGACTGCCCGCGATGCCTGCGTAGACCGAATGAATTCGGCAGCCAGCCATCAGCTCGGCTTCCTCCACTGCCCGCTGGATCGCCTGAACCGTGGTTTCGATATTCACCACCACCCCCCGCTTGAGGCCGCGGGACGGGTGTGAGCCGATACCAACCACTTCGATGGTTCCATCCATCTTGCGCTTGCCGACAATCGCAACCACTTTGGAAGTTCCGATATCCAGGCCGACAATCATGTTTTCCGTTTCAACCGATGACATGTGTTTCACCAAACCCCAGGTTCGTAATAATCGTTATCAGGATTTCGGCGCGGCGGTTGCCACGTCCGACTTCCACTGCACCGCCACGCCGTTGGAGTAGCGGGCATCAACCCGACTGACTTCGTCCACTCGCGAAGCCAGGCGGTTCTCATAAACCGTAATAAAACGCTCAAAACGTTGCTCGACCTTGTCACGCCCCAAAACCACCTCAATGCCGTTTGACAGCGTGAGTGTCCAGGCGCCCCGTTGTTCCAAGGACAAGCCAGCAAATCCGAGCCCGTAACCGGCCAACTGGTCACTCATGGCGCGGGCCATGGAAATCACCTCTCGCACCCGCTCATCCGGCCCCGCCAGCCTGGGCAATCTGCCCGCCACTTCCGGGTTTGGCGGCAGGAATAGCTCGCCTGACCTGCTTACCAGCCGGCCATCCGTCCAATACGCCAATGGCTTTTTCTCCCGGATGTCGATCTCCAGCCGCCCTGGCCAAACCCGCCTGACCGCCGCCGAGGCTACCCACGGCCGACGTTCCAGTTCGGCTTTCACCTCCGCCAGATCGGTGGCGAAGTAACTCTTGCCAATCCAGGCGCCGGCAGCACGCTCCACGGCCACCGAGCTGTCGCCAACAAAGTCTCCGCGCACATCCACCGCGATGATCTGCTGGTCCATGGCGGTAAGCAGCCGGTCGGTTGCCCAGGGCACCATGGCCGCCAGCAGAACAATGGTTGCGCCCAGCCCCACCTGTAGCCAAGGCACCGCCGACAATACCCCTCGCAACACACCAAACCGGTCCCGCTCCGGTCCGACCGAGGTTGCCCCCCGTCGCCGGGGCGGCTCGGGCGGTACCGCCCGGCTCCGGATCAGTAATGTTTCAAGCATTCGTCGCCTCCGGCAGCGTGTCCTTGAGAATCCGCACGACCAGTTCTTCGAAGCTGATGCCTGCTGCCTTGGCGGCCATCGGCACCAGGCTGTGGTCAGTCATACCAGGGACAGTGTTCGCCTCCAGCAACCAGAATTCGCCGTCAGCATCCTGCATGATGTCGACCCGCCCCCAGGTTCTGCACCCGAGCACCCGAAAGGCGTCCAGCGCCAGGTGCTGCAACCGGACTTCATCGTCCGGGGCCAGGCCACACGGAATCCGGTACCGGGTATCATCGGCCAGATACTTGGCGTCGTAGTCGTAAAAGGTATGGTCTGTACTCAGGCCAATGGCCGGCAGAGCTTTGTCCTGAAGCAGGCTGACGGTAAATTCCGGCCCCTCAATCCACTGCTCCACCAGCACAAGATCATCGATTTCCGCTGCCTTTCGATAGGCCTCCGCCAGCTCTTCGACATTGTGAACCTTGAAGATCCCGATACTGGAACCTTCGTGGGCCGCCTTGACACTCAACGGTGTGCCCAGGCTCCGGATAATCTCATCCGCCTCCGCGGCGGAGGTCATGGCCCGGAATGCAGGCGTTGGCAGACCGCAGCCCTGGAATACATACTTGCTACGTAACTTGTCCATGGCCAGGGCCGAGGCCAAAACCTCGCTGCCGGTGTAGGGAATGCCCGCCTGCCCCAGAATCGCCTGCAGGGTGCCGTCCTCGCCGCCCCGGCCGTGCAGGGCAATAAACACCCGGTCGTACTCCGGAGCTTCGACGGTTTTCAGCAGGCAGCCACGCACGTCAATACCAAAGGCATCAACGCCGGCCGACTGCAACGCCGACAACACAGCCTGGCCACTCTTCAGGGACACCGCCCGCTCTGCGGAATCGCCCCCCATGAAGACCGCCACGCGCCCGAAGGCTTTCACCAGTTCCGGTGATGCCTGATAGGGCTGTGCGTTGGTATGACTCAAATCACTCACTTGCTCACTCCCGCCGCAGCCAGTCGTGCAGCAACGCCACCAATATCGCCGGCACCCTGGGTAATCAGCAGGTCGCCGTCTTTCAGGGCACTTTCCAACAGGTTTTCGATTTCCCGGTTTTCCTCGACGAACACCGGCTCAACCTTGCCACGCTGCCGGATACTCCGGCACAGGGCACGGCCATCGGCACCGGGTATTGCCGGCTCGCCGGCCGAATACACATCCATCAATAACAGGCCATCGAGTTCCGACAACACACGTACAAAGTCTTCGTACAAATCCCGGGTACGGGTGTAGCGATGGGGCTGGTACAGCATGACAATACGCCGGCCAGGCCAGGCATCGCGTGCGGCACGGATAACCGCTTCCACTTCCGTGGGATGGTGCCCGTAATCGTCCACCAGCGTTACCGACCCTTGCGGAATCCGATACTCGCCGTACACCTGGAAGCGCCGGCCGACACCGGCAAAGCCTGCCAGGCCCCGGCAGATCGCCTGATCATCCACCCCTTCATCGGTGGCAACGGCAATGGCAGCCAGAGCATTCAAAACATTGTGACGGCCCGGCATTTTCAGCTCGACCGTCAGGTCTGAGCGATTCCCTGGGCGGCGCACAACAAAATGGGTTCTCAGACCATCTGAACTGATCTGCTCGGCCCGGTAATCCGCATCCGGGTTGTCGATGCCGTAGGTAATGATGGCCCGGGATATCCTCGGAATGATTTCCTGCACGTAGGCGTCATCCACACACATCACGGCAATGCCGTAGAATGGCAGGTTGTGCAGAAAGTCCACGAACGTCTGTTTCAGTTTTTCAACATCACCGCCGTAGGTATCCATGTGGTCGGCTTCGATGTTGGTCACCACCGAAATCACTGGGGTCAGGTGCAGGAACGATGCATCGCTTTCGTCAGCCTCTGCCACCAGGTACCGGGAGCCACCGAGCTGGGCATTGGTACCGGCACTGTTGAGTTTGCCGCCAATGACAAAGGTCGGGTCCAGGCCTGCTTCCCCAAGAATCGAGGCAATCAGGCTGGTGGTGGTGGTCTTGCCGTGGGTGCCAGCGATGGCAATGCCATGGCGATAGCGCATGATTTCCGCCAGCATTTCTGCTCGCGGTACGATCGGCACGCGGCGGCTGCGGGCGGCTGTCACCTCAGGGTTGTCGCCAGCGACAGCAGAAGAGACGACCACGACGTCTGCCTGCTCACTGTTCTCCGCCCGATGGCCGATCTGGACTTCTACGCCCATGGCGCGGAGGCGGCCGGTAACCGGACTCTCTTTCAGGTCCGACCCAGACACGTCGTAACCCTGGTTCTTGAGCACCTCTGCGATGCCACTCATGCCCGCACCGCCGATACCAACAAAATGGATACGGCGAATACGGCGCATTTCGGGCACCTGATAGACCAGCGGCGGATTGGTTACTTCAGCCATTGGCGGCCTCCAGACAGTAATTCACGACTCTCTCCGTTGCATCAGGGCGGGCCAGTGAGCGTGCGGCCGTCGCCATTGTCGAAATTCGTTCCCGGTCGCCTGCGAGATCTTTCAAGGTCTCCGCCAGCAC
The DNA here is from genome assembly GCF_001574445.1 of Marinobacter excellens LAMA 842. Taxonomy (NCBI): domain Bacteria; kingdom Pseudomonadati; phylum Pseudomonadota; class Gammaproteobacteria; order Pseudomonadales; family Marinobacteraceae; genus Marinobacter; species Marinobacter excellens. The sequence goes on along the minus strand of NZ_LOCO01000019.1, from coordinate 26,292 downwards.
ATCCGGAGTCATCATCTGCTGGGGTATCAGAATGGCTGCCCCTGCTTTTACCATGTGTTCGCCATTGCGGGTCTGGTGGTCGTCCACCGCGTGGGGGAAAGGGACCAACACGGCCCCGACGCCAGCGGCGCAGAGTTCTGATACCGTCAGGGCTCCAGCCCGACACACCACAATATCTGCCCAGGCGTAGGCTTCGGCCATGTCCCGGATAAACGGTTCAACACTGGCCGAGACACTGGCAGCCTCATAGGCGTCCCGGGCTTCCTGCGCATTTTTTTCACCACACTGGTGCCGAACCTCCGGGCGCAGTTCCTCCGGCAACAACGCCAGTGCAGCTGGTACCTGCTGGTTGAAAACCCGGGCACCCAAACTGCCGCCCACAACCAGAACACGCACCGGCCCGGTCCGGCCATTGAGGCGGCGCTCCGGCTCGTCGATTTCGGTGACATCTTTGCGCACCGGGTTGCCGGTGCAGCGGGTGACCACGTTCGCACCAAAGCTCCCGGGAAAGGCTTCGAGCACCGTATCCGCAACCCGAGTCAACCAACGGTTGGTCATTCCCGCGATGGCATTCTGCTCATGGATCACCAGGGGCACACGCTGCAGAAAGGCAGCGATGCCACCGGGGCCAGTCACAAAGCCACCCATGCCCACAACGCAATCCGGCTTGATCTTTCGCAGTACGGTGAACGCCTCACCCAGTGCGCGCATCAAGCGGATCGGTGCCAGCACCAGTGCCAGTTTGCCTTTGCCACGAAGCCCGGAAATATGAATCAGCGACAGAGGAATATCCGTCTCGCCAATCAGCCGCTCTTCCATACCGCCCTTTGCGCCCAGCCAGAACACCTCGTGGCCTCTGTCCTGCAGCGCACGGGCGGTCGCCAGCGCGGGGAATACGTGGCCACCGGTGCCACCAGCCATCATCAGAAAACGACGGGGCTTACTCATACACAGCACCTCCCCGCGTTTTTTTTCTGGTTTGTTCTGAATTCATTCGCACCTTATCAAGCCGTTCAATTTCAACCCTTGCCAGCACGCCGATGCCAATGCATGTCATCATCAGGCTTGAGCCGCCGTAGCTCACCAGGGGCAGCGTCAGGCCCTTGGTGGGCAACAACCCCGTGCTGACGGCCATATTGATACCCGCCTGCAGACCCATCAGCAGGGTAAGGCCATAACTGAAGCACGCAGCGAACGGCATTCCAGCATTCTCCGCCCGCCGTGCGATCACGAACCCGCTGACCACCAGTGCGGTGAACAATGTCAGCACAATCAGAGAGCCCAACAAACCAAACTCTTCGGCGATGATGGCGAAGATGAAGTCGGTATGTGCCTCCGGCAGATAGAACAGCTTCTGGATCGAATTGCCCAGACCAACGCCGGCCCATTCGCCCCGACCGAAAGCAATCAGGGACTGGGTAAGCTGGTACCCGGTGTCAAACTGGTCTTTCCAGGGATCCAGATAGCTCACCACCCGCTTCAGACGATACGGCTGGGTAACCACCAGAACGGTTCCCAGCAACGCCAGGATGCCGATCAACGGAGCAAACCGGGTTAGCCGAACGCCGCTAAGGAAGATCATGCCCGCTGCGGCGGTGACCAGCACCACGGTGGCGCCGAAGTCTGGCTGAATCACCAGCAGCACCGACGCCAGGCCCAACACCACCAGGGGTTTCAGAAACCCGGACCAGGTGTTCAGCAATTCATTCCGGCGCCGAACTACGTATCCGGCCAGATAGGCAATCAGGCACAGCTTGGCCACCTCGGATACCTGCACATTGAACAGCCCCAGCGGGATCCAGCGGGTTGAGCCGTTGACCGTGCGCCCCATGGGTGTGAGCACCAGCACCAAAACCAGCATGCCGATACCCAGCAGCAGCCATCCGCTGCGCTCCCACCAGGACACCGGCACATTCACGGCGATCAGGGCCATGAGGCAACCGAGCGCCGCGAACAGTACCTGCCGGATCACATAGTGATAACTGTTGCCCATGGTGGCTGCTGCCATATCCATGGAAGCGGACGAAATCATCACCACGCCCAACACCAGAAGGGCGACGGAGGTCACCACCAGCACGGGCAGGGGCTGGAGATCGCCTAACCAGGCTTGTGGCCGGTAACTGGCTGCACCCATTTGCATCACTGGGCCTCCACCAACACACGGAACTGGTCTCCGCGATCGTTGTAATCCCGAAACATGTCGAAACTGGCGCAGGCCGGTGACAACACCACGCGGTCGCCCGGCTGCGCCAGCCGGCGCGCTTGCTCGACGGCCTCGGCCAGCGACTCTGCCTTAACGATGTCAACACCGTCGGCCAACGACCTGGCAATGGTATCGGCATCACGGCCCATCAATACGACCGCACGGCAGTATCTGGCTGCGGGTTCCGCCAATGGTGTGAAGTCGGCACCTTTACCATCGCCACCGGCAATCAGGATTACCTGGCCGTCTTGCGGCGCCAGGCTTTCGATCGCGGCAACAGTGGCACCCACGTTGGTGCCTTTGGAATCATTGATGTAATCAACGCCATCCAGATGCCGGACAAACTCACAGCGATGGGGCAAGCCGGTAAACTCACGTGCCACCCCAAGCATGGTCTCCATAGGCAAGCCCACGGCCTGGCCAAGAGCCAATGCGGCCATCACGTTGCTGATGTTGTGCCGCCCCATCAGCTTGAGTTCGCTGGCCAGCAACAGGTTGTCGAACCCGAAGGTAATCCAGGTTCCCTGGTCGTCCTCCCGGGTGCTGAACGTCTCCGGGTTCACCCGATTAAAACCAAAACAGATGAACCGAAGGTTATCTCGGGCCATGGGAGTGCTCAGGGCGTCGTCGAGATTCACAATGGCACTCTTACAGCCCCGGTAAATCCGCTGTTTTGCCTGAAAATAGGCCATTTTGTCGGGGTAACGGTCCATGTGATCGTCGCTGACGTTGAGTACGGTGGCAGCCTCCGCATTTAGCTCTTCGGTGGTTTCCAGTTGAAAACTCGAGAGTTCCAGCACATACAGGTCTGCGCCCTGACCAAGCAGATCCAGGGCTGGCGTACCGATGTTGCCGCCAACCTTGACGTTCCGTCCCGCCGCCCGGGCCATCTCCCCGACCAGGGTGGTGACCGTGGTCTTACCGTTGGAACCCGTGATAGCAATGATGGGCGCATCTGCCGCGTCGGCAAACACATCAATATCACCGCGAACTCGAGCGCCATTTTTGGCGGCAGCGGCAATGGCTGGCTCCGCAATGGCAATACCCGGGCTGACCACCAGTTCGTTAAAACCGGCAAACAACGAGGGATCAAACACTCCGAGATAGACCGGTATATCCGGCCAGCCCGCGCGCAGTTCTTCCAGCCCGGGCGGGTTTTCCCGGCTGTCAGCCACAGCAATGTCGCGGCCCGTTCCGGACAAATAGCGCACGCAGGAGAGCCCGGTTTTACCGAGCCCTACTACCAATGTGCGACGATCCGAAACAATGACACTCATAGCTGTAACCACTTCCTATCGGATTTTCAGACTGGCGAGGCCAATCAGTACCAGAACCACAGTGACCACCCAGAAACGCACAATAACGCGCGGTTCGGGCCAGCCTTTCAATTCGAAATGGTGATGCAACGGCGCCATGCGGAAGATGCGACGCCCGGTCAGCCGGAACGAAGCCACTTGCAGGATCACCGAGATGGTTTCCATCACAAACACGCCGCCCATGATGAACAGCACGATCTCCTGGCGGACAATCACGGCCACCACGCCCAGGGCAGCGCCCAGTGCAAGTGCACCTACATCCCCCATGAACACCTGAGCCGGATAGGTGTTGAACCACAAGAAACCAAGCCCCGCCCCGACCAGCGCACAGCAGAACACGATCAGCTCACCGGCACCCGGCAGGTGTGGAATCAGCAGATAGTTGGCGAACTGGGCATGACCAGACACATAGGCAAAGATCGCCAGCGCACTCGCCACCATCACCGTCGGCATGATGGCCAGCCCATCCAGACCGTCGGTCAGGTTCACGGCGTTGCTGCTACCAACGATCACAAAGTAGGTCAGAAGAATGAACATCACCGGCCCCAAAGTCAGTGATACGTTTTTCAGGAATGGCAGATACAGCGAGGTCTCTTGGGGCAGCGATGCCGTCATGTAAAGCACAATAGCTGCGGCAGCGCCGATGACCGATTGCCAGAAATACTTCCAGCGCCCAGGCAGGCCACGGGGATTACGCTCAACCACTTTACGGTAATCATCAACCCAGCCAATCGCACCAAACAGCAGCGTGACAGACAGCACCACCCAGACGTAGCGGTTGCTCAGATCCGCCCACAACAGGGTGGAAATCGCAATCGCCACCAGAATCAGCGCACCGCCCATGGTCGGTGTTCCGGCTTTGCTGAGATGGGTCTGCGGACCATCATCACGCACCGCCTGGCCAATCTGGTACTGGCTTAGCTTGCGAATCATCACCGGCCCGATCAGCAGCGATATCAACAGCGCCGTGAGCACGCCCAGAATGGCGCGCAGGGTCAGGTACTGAAACACCGTCAGTGCGGAAAAGTATTGCGATAGAATCTCTGTCAGCCAGAGCAGCATGTGTTTTTCACCTTTGTCTGAATCCCCTCCACCACGCGATCCATGGCGGAACTGCGAGAACCTTTCACCAGAACTGTTATAGCGCCCTGCCGGCCATCCACGATGGCCGGCACAGCCTGCTCATGACTCTGGAAAATTTCAGTGCCGGCACCAAAACCGGCCTCGTATGCCTCTGCACCCGGGCCTACCGCCAACAGGCGCTCAATGCCTTTGGCCTGGGCATGGGCACCCACCTGCCGGTGCAACTCGGCAGCCTCCGCACCCAGCTCTGCCATGGCACCCAATACCGCCACCCGAGTGCCGGGGTAACCCGCCAGCACATTCAGGGCAGCGATCATGGACGCCGGGTTGGCGTTGTAGCTGTCATCAATCACGGTCAAATCGGCTGCGGGGTTCAGTACCTGCAATCGCCCTTTCACCGCCTGCACCCCTGCGAGGCCGTCCACGATCTGTTGATCCGTGGCTCCCAGCGCCCGGCAAGCCGCCAGCGCCAGCAGACCATTGGTTATGTTGTGTTCGCCGGCCAGCGGTATACGAACCTTGCAATGCCAGCCTTCCGGACCGGTTACTTCGGATTCAAACCCCTCTGACATCGGGGTGCTGGCGACCGCCTGATAGTCAGCATCTGAAACCCCGAGCCGGGAAACGCTCAGCACCCGGCGCCGGCCCGCCCGCTCGCGCCACTGGTCAAAAGCGGGGTCGTCGCGATTCAGCACAACCACGCCATCGGCGGGCACACCATCAATAATTTCACCCTTGGCCAGTACAATGTTCTGGTAGCTGCCGAAGCCTTCCAGATGTGCCTGGCCGGCGTTGGTCAGGATTGCCACTTCTGGGCGAACCACCGCCACCGTGTGGGCAATTTCTCCCAGGCCACTGGCACCCAACTCAATGGCACCAAACCGGTGCTCTGGTGCCAGGCGGAACAGGGTCAGCGGCACCCCGATGTGATTATTCAGGTTGCCCTCCGTGGTCAGAGTCGGCCCCATGCCCGCAAGAATCGCCGACGTCATTTCCCGGACCGTGGTTTTGCCACTGCTGCCGGTCACCGCCAACAAGCGAGCGCTGCTTTCATCGCGATTTCCGGCCGCGAGCCGCGCCAGCGCATCCACCGTATCGGCGACCACCAACTGTGGGATCGCCAGGGAGCTGTCGGCGGTATCCACAACCGCCGCAACCGCTCCCTGCTCCATCGCTTGCCGGACAAATCCGTGACCGTCAAACCGCTCGCCTCGCAGTGCCACAAACAGCTGCCCTGGCACCACAGACCGGGTGTCGGTGGAAACGCCGTCAAACCGAACCGCATCAAGCGCAGAAACGGATCCGGCAACGGTTGCCTGCAACCAGTCGCGGGCCTCCGCCAGCGAAAAGGCGCGCATCATGCCACACCCCCATTCAGCTTCAATAGGTGGCGAACCTGCTCTGCATCACTGAACGGAAGCTTCTGCCCGGCAATCTCCTGCCAGGCTTCATGTCCCTTCCCGGCGATCAGCACCAGATCTTCCGGCCCGGCCATGGTCACCGCTGCCGCTATCGCCTCAGCGCGGTCATGGATAACCTTGAAACACCCTTCCTTTGAAAAACCCTGCTCAATATCACGGACAATCCGCGCCGGGTGTTCAGATCGAGGGTTGTCATCGGTGACGATGATCACATCTGCCTGTTTCTCCGCCTCGCGGGCCATTTCCGGACGCTTTCCGGGGTCCCGGTCACCACCACAACCGAACACGCAGATCAGCCGGCCGGTGACGTGGGAGCGCAGGGCCGCCAAGGCATTGGCGAGGGCGTCCGGCGTGTGCGCGTAGTCCACAACCACGTTCCGGCCGTCGGCACCGGTGAACCGCTCCAGCCGCCCCGGTGGCGGGGTCAGCCCTGCCGTTGCGGCGACTGCCCTGTCAACAGGCACCCCCAGCGTCAGGACCGTAGCCAGTGCCGCCAGTACATTGCTGGCGTTGAAGCTACCCAATAACGGCACCTGCAGGTCGAATTCGCCCCACTGGCCATCAACACGGGCCCGGAAGCCAGTCGCCACCGGCGCGAAATCTTTCAGCCACAACTCGGTCTGAGCCTCATGCAGGCTGTAACGAACCCGGTCACATTGCCCATTGAGCTGTTCGAATAACTGCCGCCCAAAAGGATCGTCAAAGTTGATTACCGCAAAGTGCAGCTCTTCCCTGCGAAACAATCGGGCTTTGGCCTCGCCGTAGGCTTCCATGGAGCCGTGGTAGTCCAGGTGGTCCCGTGTAAGATTGGTAAACACCGCTCCGGTCATGGTCAGCTTGTCAATCCGCCCCTGATCCAAGGCATGGGATGACACCTCCATCACCGCTGCACGACCACCGTCGTTTCGAATTCGGTTAAGTACCCGGTTGACCTGGACCACGTCCGGCGTGGTGTGGGTTGCCGGCTGAAGGTTACCCGGCATGCCATATCCCAGAGTGCCCAGCACACCACAAGGGGTGCCGGTTTCCTTTAAAAGTTGTGCGATGTACTGGGTGACCGATGTTTTCCCGTTGGTCCCGGTCACGCCAATCAGCCGCAAATGCCGGGAGGGATGCTCGAAAAATCGATCTGCAATCCGCCCCAACTGGGCCCGAAGCCCCACCACGGGCACCACCAACGCGCCATGGCGTTCGTGGCATTCCCTCGATTCCGAAGCTTCCAGAAGTATCGCAGTGGCACCCGCCGATATCGCCTGGTCAACGTATTGCTCCGATGACGTTCGAGTCCCGGCCAGTGCGATAAACGCATCCCCCGACGCCACCGTTCGGCTGTCGGTCTTCAGCCCATGAATCGTGACATCAAACACCGATGGCACGTCGACAATACCCTGTAACAAGTTGCTGATAGATGTGATGCACATGGTGTTACCCTCTCTCTCCGGGAGCCTGACGGGGCGCTTTGGCCCCGCTGACTTCCAGTTCTGGCTTCACATTCAGCAGTCGCAGTGCGTCCCCCATCACCCGGGCGAATACCGGGGCCGCCACTTCGCCACCGTAGTACTCTCCGGATTGAGGCGCATCCACGGCCACAACCGTCACGATACGCGGATCATCAATCGGCGCCATGCCCGCAAATATCGCTTTGTACTGGCTCTTTTCATAACCCCGGGCGCCCACGAGATGAACCGTGCCGGTCTTGCCTCCGGCGGCATAGAGACCCGGCTGGCCGCGACCACCCGTTCCCCGCGCCACGGCCTCTTTCAGCATACCGCGCACGGCAAACGCCACGTCTTCACTCAATACCCGCTGCCCCTGGGGCGGAGCATCCTGCTTCATCAGGCTCAATGGGTAACGGATGCCACCATTAGCAATCACCATATAGGCCTGGGCCAACTGCAAGGCGTTCACGCTCATGCCGTAACCGTAGGACAGTGTGGATTCTTCAACCGGGCGCCACCTTGGCGGTGCCGGTAAAACACCAACGGCTTCCCCTGGGAAGCCGATACCGGTTGCCTGCCCCAACCCCATCCTGGCGAACAGATTCCTCAACACATCGCCCCCAAGCTCCGTGGCAATCTGGCTGACCCCCACGTTACTGGATTTGACGATCATTTCTGTCAGGTCCATGGTTCCGTAATTTCGCGCATCCCGGATGGTAAAACGACCAAATCGGCGAAAGCCGGGTGAGGTGTCTATGGTGCTGTTAACCTGGTACTTGCCGGATTCCAGTGCCGCCGCGATGGTAATCGGCTTGATGGTGGAGCCTGGCTCAAACAAGTCGGTGATTGCTTTGTTGCGCAGATTATCCGCGGATAACTGGGCCCGGTCATTGGGGTTGTATGAACCCTGGTTAACCATTGCCAAAACTTCACCGGTATCCACGTCCAGCATGACCAGCGTTCCGCCCCGGGCATTATGAGCAGTCACCACTGCCTTGAGTTCCCGGTAGGCCAGGTACTGAAGCCTCAGGTCCAGGCTGAGCTCAAGATCCCGGCCGGGCCGGGCATCCCGGATCAGCATCAGGTCTTTGATGACACGCCCACGATTGTCCTTGAGTACCCGCTTGCGCCCGGGCTCGCCGGTTAGCCACTGGTTATAGGCCAGTTCAATCCCTTCCTGCCCCAGTTCGTCGATATTGGTGAAACCGACCACATGCGCAGTCACCTCTCCGGCAGGGTAGTACCGACGGTATTCTTGCCGGGCATAGATGCCACCGATCCCAAGATCCAGCGCTTCACGCGCCAGGCTGGGCTGAACTTTCCGGCGCAGATAGATGAATTCACGACCCGCAAACGTACGCAAACGCTCCCGCAGCGAACCTTCAGTCATACCCAACAGGCGAGCCAGACCCGCCAACCGGGGATCATCAGGATCAGTTTCAGAGGGGTTTGCCCACAGTGTCTGAACCGGGGTGCTGACCGCCAATGGCTCACCATGGCGATCGCTGACCACGCCACGATGAGCGTCAATCGACTCAACCCGGATGGTCCGGACATCGCCCTGCTGGCGCAGAAACTCCTTATCCACCACATGCAGATCGACCAGACGCCAGCCAATACCCAGCATCACCAGCAGAAAAACGCCCAGCACCGAGCCGAAGCGCCAGGCCTTCAACCCCGCGGACAAACGCTGCTGCCAGTTTGCTGCCTGCTTTCCCTGACCGGACAAATCGATCACCCTGATGTGTTTGTTATGATCGTTATTTCGCCGCAACCGGAGACATCAGCGGCACAAGAACTATGTCCTGTCGCCCCGGCACCACCATATTGAAACGTTCTGCCGCCAGGTGTTCTACGCGCCCATGAGCACTCAGCGCACTCTGCTCAAGCAAGAGCTGACTCCATTCCCGCTGATAGGCATCACGTTGCTGCTGCAACCCGGACAACGTATTGAATAACTCCCGGTTTTCGTGGGCACTGACAACAACACCGATGGCAGACAGTGTTAATACCGCCACCAACGCCAGAGTCACCACCACCCGGCTCTCCCGCGTGGTGTCGAAAACCTGCCGGGACAGGCGCACGGCGGTTGCCACGCCGTCACGAACCCGCTGCTTGCTGAGCCTGGTGGTCTTGGTTGGTTGTTCGATGGCTACCGCGCCCATAACGTCGCGCTCCCCTGCGAATTCGATTAGTTGGTTCGTCTTTCCAGTACCCGCATGACTGCACTACGGGCACGGACGTTTTCGGTAATTTCCTGCTCATTGGCCTTGCTGGCCTTACCTACCAGGCAAAACTCGGAGCGCTCCTGGTCAGCGGTCACTGGCACACCCTTGGGTATCATCGGGCCACGGGCCAAATCCCGCATAAAGCGCTTTACCAGGCGATCTTCAAGCGAGTGAAAGCTGATCACCACCAGGCGACCGCCTGGCGCCAGGCGCTCGACCGCAGCAACCAAACCGACTTCCAGGTCTTCCAGCTCCCGATTGATAAAGATTCGGATAGCCTGAAACGTTCTGGTGGCCGGATGTTTGTGCTTTTCTTTCTTGGGCACCGCCTCAGCCACCAACTCCGCCAGCTGGCGGGTTGTTTCAATGGCCTCTTCCTGCCGGCGGGCAACCACCAGACGCGCGATACGGCGAGAAAAACGTTCTTCGCCGTAGCGCCAGATCACATCCGCAATGTCGCGCTCGTCTGCGGTTGCCAGCCATTGAGCAGCGCTTTGCCCCTCCTGAGGGTTCATCCTCATGTCCAGCGGGCCATTGCGCATAAACGAAAAACCGCGCGCAGCATCGTCCAGCTGTGGCGACGACACCCCGAGATCCATCAGCACACCCTGCACCGTCGGCCACTGCTGACTGTCCAGAGCCTGACTCAACTCAGAAAAGGAGCCGTGATACCAGGAAAACCGGCTATCTTGTGCTGCCAGATCTTTGGCAACCTGAATGGCTTCCGGGTCTTTATCGATACCCATCAAGCTGCCCGGAGCGTCCAACTGGCCCAGAATCAGACGACTGTGACCGCCCCGACCGAAGGTGGCGTCCACATAACGACCAGCTGGATCATTGATCAGATAATCGACAGCCTCATCCAGCAGCACCGAGCGATGCCGGAATGGCTGATCTGACGCCTGCTCTGTTTCGGTCATAGCGACAGCGCCTCCATTTCCGGCGGCATATCGTCATCGCCAGAAGATTCATCCAGCCAGGCAAACCAGCGCTCCTCGCTCCAGAGCTCCAGCTTCTTGCCCTGACCAATCAGCATCAACTTTTTCTCCAGGTGCGCGTAGCTTCTCAGCGTCGGCGGCACCAGGATGCGGCCAGCGGAATCCAGCTCCATAGGCGCCGCATTACCGAGAATCAGCCGCTGTAAACGCCGGGCGGCTTTATTCATGTTTGGCAGCGCTTCAATTTTGGGCCTGAGGGTTTCCCACTCCGGCTCTGGATACAGCAAAAGACAGCGCTCTTCATCGGCATTGGCGGTCAGAACAATACGGCCACCACAAAGCTGCGCGAGTTCCTCACGCACCTTTGTCGGGATCGCCAGGCGACCCTTCGCGTCCATATTGATGGCATGACTGCCAAGAAAGTTGCTCATTTATGCCGTATCCAAGGCTGCTATTTCCACAAAAAACCACTTGAAACCACTTTTTCCCACTTCCGCACACTATAGAAACACGCAAAAGACAATGCAAGCGCCGCATTCGGCACCACACAGGCGAAAGCTCCTTTAATGACAAGAGGTTACAAAGGGGAAACTTAGAAAATCGTTAAAAAGACGTAAAGAAAAGGAGAAAAAACAAGCACCTGCGGAAAACTCTAAAGAGCCTTTCTGAGGTTTAAGATTTTTTGGCTATAAAGGCCGAATTGTGAGAAGGATGGGCATTACATCAAAAGAGAAAATGGCGAGCTCGCCGATAAGCCGGGTTCTGTCTTGGACAGTCATTCATCTAGGGCCTGCGTCACCGCAGGCCTCAAGCAACCTACCCGAATCCAGCGCGGGCCACGCCATTGGATTCCTATTTGGTCTTGCTCCAGGTGGGGTTTACCATCGCCGTGGACTGTTGCCAGCCACGCGGTGCGCTCTTACCGCACCATTTCACCCTTACCGGCGCCCGAAGGCGCTTAGGCGGTATACTTTCTGTTGCACTTTCCGTCGGCTCGCGCCGCCCAGGCGTTACCTGGCACCTTGCCCTGCGGAGCCCGGACTTTCCTCCCCCGATCGAAACCGGCGGCGACTGCCTGGCGAGCTCGGTGCCGACAATACCCCCGCATCCGCCGCCATGCAAGGCCTTAATGATCTTTCAGCTCCAACGCGCGCTGGTAGAGCTCATTTTTACCCAGACCACTGACTTCCGCCGCAATCCGGGCCGCCTTCTTCACCGGCAACTCCTTGATCAACAACTCCAGCAGTTTATCGGTGTCCAGAACGGAGGCTTCTCCAGCGGGTGTCGGCGCCGCGCCACGGACCATCACCACAAACTCACCCCTGGCTCCATGAGGATCACTCTCAAGCTGTTCAAGCACCTCATCCGCGCGACCACTGTAGAAGGTCTCAAAGGTCTTGGTCAGCTCTCGCCCCAACACACACTCCCGATCCGCCCCCAATACCTCAGCCAGGTCTTTCATAAATTCGATAATGCGATGTGGCGACTCATAGAACACCAAAGTCGCTGGCTCCCGCGCCAATTCCGTCAACGCAGCCTGCCGGCCCGAGCGCTTGGCTGGCAAAAAGCCTGCGAACAGAAACCGGTCGGTCGGCAACCCCGCCACAGACAAGGCGGCAACCAGCGCACACGGGCCAGGCACCGGCGACACCCGGTAACCCGCCGCGCGAACCTCGCGAACCAGCAAGTAACCCGGGTCCGAGATCAGCGGTGTGCCAGCATCAGATACCAACGCTACCTGCCGCCCCGCCGCCAGCGCATCCAGAATCCCTGCTACCCGAGCACGCTCATTGTGGTCATGCAGCGCCAACATTTGTTTGCTCAACCCAAGATGCTGGAGCAACCGTCCGGAGTGACGGGTATCCTCCGCAGCCACCAGGTCCACTTTTGCCAAGGTCTGACGCGCCCTGTCAGAGAGATCGTCCAGATTACCAATTGGCGTTGCAACCACATACAGAACACCATCCATCTCTTTCCGGACATTTTCCGAACCGGACATACACATACTCCCACCGATAGAAGACAGGAGCTGCGTCACTCCCGTGCAACCCGGCACCCATGACAGGCATGTCATGTGAAATGGGCCGGGAGCTGGTAAACTTGCCACCAATAAAGCGGCACCACAAGCCTAATGATCCGGAGACTCCGAGCCTGCTATGACTAAATACCGCAGCCATCGAACACTTTTTGCCCTGATCACCCTGGTCATCCTTCTGACTGGGGGTTGCGCCACCGTCAACCTGGACAGCCAGGTTGCAGACACACCAGAGCGTGCACTCGAACTTGCTGCCAGCGAACGAAACCCCGTAACAGCACAGCGTTACCTTCTGCGGATGGCCAGCAACTTCCAGGATCAGGGCAACCACAGGGCGGCGCGCCAGATTCTCCGCAACCAGCAGCTGGACACGATCGACAGCCAGCTAACCGGCCAAAAATTACTTCTGTCCATGGCCAGCGCCGTCGAACTTCAAGATAGCGACTGGGCGAATGAACTGGTCGGCAATCTGTCGCCAGACCACTTCCTCGGCTACCCGTCAGACATCATGGCAAAAGCCGCGCAACTGCAGGCTGAGACATTCGCCCTCAATGATGACCAGCTGTCCGCCGCGCTTACGCTGATGCTGCTCAGCCAGACTGACACCCAAAGCGACCCACAGGACACCCACGACCAGATCTGGCAATACCTCAGGACAATCCCCGGGCAAGCGCTGAATGAAGCTTCAGAAACAGCCATCGGCTTCGAAGAACAGGGCTGGCTGGAGCTGGCCACCACCTTGCGCGCCCGCGATGTCGGCCTTGACGAACAGGGGCGTCTGATCAGGGCCTGGCAGAATAACTGGCCAGGGCACCCCGCGGCACAGATCCTGCCCACAGACCTTCGCCTGCTGTCGGAACTGGCCACCAGCCGGCCGGAACGCATCGTACTGGCACTTCCCCTGCAGGGCTCTCTGGCAAGTGCCGGGCGCGCAATCCGGGACGGCTTCCTCGCCGCCTACTTCAGTGATGACAGCGCGGACCGCAGCAAAACCGACATCCGCATTGTCGACACCTCCAGCAAACCTTTTACGGCGCTGTATGAGGAGCTGGCTGGCCAGAACATCGACCTGATCGTTGGCCCCCTCGAGAAAGACGCACTGGCAAGCCTGAGCTCGAGAAACACGCTCGCGGTCCCAGTACTCGGTCTAAACTACCTGCCAGCGGACAGCCGGGTGCCCGACGGGCTTTACCAATTCGGCCTGTCTGCGGAGGATGAAGCACGGCAGATTGCCGACCAACTGGCAGCACAGTCGCTCCGCCAGATCCTCGTGCTCATTCCCCGGGGTGAATGGGGTGATCGCGTGGAACAGGCATTGCTTCAACGCATGGCCAATAATAACGGCACCGTCCTGGACATCGAGCGGTTTTTCCCGGAGGACAACTTCCGGTCAGTGACCGCCGATCTGCTCGGTGTCACCACATCCCGTCAGCGGGCGATTCAGGTTGAACGAACCATTGGCCAGAACGTCGAATTTGAGCCCCGTCGCCGCCAGGATGCCGAGGCCATTGTGCTGGTTGCGCAACCTACCGTGGCACGCCAGTTCAATCCGCTGTTTGCGTTCTATTTCTCCGGTGACCTGCCGGTATATTCCCCATCCATTGTCTACGAGGGCACCCCGGACCCGGGGCGTGACCGCGACCTTAACCGGGTGACGTTTACTGACATCCCCTGGATCCTGGCCGAAGACAATCCGCTGCGAACCCAGGCTGAGCAGAATCTCAGCGGCACCCGGGGCCAGTTGGGCCGGCTGTTTGCCATGGGGGCCGACGCCTGGCAATTGAGCAAGCGACTGCCACTTCTACGGCAAGTTGAAGGCGCCGCCATTGATGGCCAGACGGGCACCCTCACCATGACCCCGGATGGCGCCATCCATCGCCATCAACTTTGGGCACAGTTCCAGAATGGGCGCCCGGTCCTCGCCCCGGAACTCAACCAGATTCCTACCCTGGAAGACTCCCGGGGGACTGAACAAGGCGACAGCCAACGCCTGTAGAGGACACAAGCCATGGAAGGCAAGCGCGCCATAGGAAGTCACTACGAAGGGGTAGCCGCCCGCTATCTGATGAAAAACGGTATTACCATTCTGGAGCAGAACGTTTACAACCGGGGCGGAGAACTTGACCTGATTGGCCAGGACGGCGATACCCTGGTGTTCTTCGAGGTTCGCTATCGCGGCGATGGCAGCCTGGTCGATCCAGCAAGCTCCATCACCTATGGCAAGCAGCGACGACTGCTCCGGGCTGCCTCTTATTACCTGCACAGGCACGGCTTGTGGAACATCGCCTCCAGAATTGACGTCGTCGCGATCATGCCGGGTACGGTGCGCAAATACCGGGTACAATGGATCAAAAATGCAATCCAGGCAGAATAACCGAACCAATGACCGACACTGCACAAAAGATCAACCAGTGGTTTGCCAACCACATGGAACAGACTGCCCAGGCCGCCAGCACCGCCGGGCCAGATATCGAGGATGTAGCAGACGCCTTTGTAAATACCCTGCTGCAGGACGGCAAGCTCATCGCCTGTGCCAATGGCAACGCCAATATCCTCGCCCAGTATTTCTGCACGGCACTGCTGAACCGCTTTGAGCAGGACCGTCCGGCACTGCCTGCCATCAATCTCGGCGCAGATGCCACCACCTATTCGGCCATATGCAGGGATAATCGGTTCAACGACACTTTCTCCCGACAGGTTCGCGCCATCGGCAAGCCCGGCGACCTGTTGTTTGTCATTGTCGATGACGGGCACAAGGCCAACCTCATCCAGGCCATCCAGGCCGCCCACGACCGGGAGATGCAGGTGGTGGTACTGAGCGCCCGGGAAAAATCAGACATTACCTCTCTGATGCACCCGGAAGATCATGAAATTGCCCTGAATGACCTTGCCCCCCACGAAGCCACACCGTTAATGTTGCTGATCATCAACACCTTATGCGACCTGGTTGACCACAAACTGTTTGGCGGATAACAAAAAAGCCGGCTTTCGCCGGCTTTTTTTTATTTCACCACTTTCAGGGTTGGTCGCCCACTCGGGCGCTCATCTGAGCGCCTGCCCGTCGGAGCATCTGTATCCGCCCCGCCATCAGGATCCGGCGAACCCGGCTCACTGCCGAACACCATACCTTCACCATTTTCCTTGGCGTAGATAGCCATGACCGCCTGCAACGGAATAAACACCTGCATGGGCACACCGCCAAAGCGCGCGCTGAACTCCAGCGCGCCATTACCGATCACCAATCCCCGAACCGCGCCAGGGCTGATATTCAGGACGATCTGACCATTGGCGACATGTTCTGTCGGCACCTGAACACCCTGCACACCCGCGTCGACCACGATGTAAGGGGTACAGTCGTTATCCAGAATCCACTCATTGAGGGATCGTACCAGGTATGGACGGCTAGACGTCATAGTGACACTCATATCAGGCACTGCAACCACTCCTGCCCCGCCATGCGGGCTTGCCGATCAGCTTCGGATGTCTTCTTCCAGGTCTGAAAGGCTTGCCTTGAAACCTTCCCGGGCAAAGATGCTGTCCATGTATTTCTGAATAGGCTTGGCCTGCTTGTCACTCAGATCAATGCCCAGCGCCGGCAGGCGCCAGAGAATTGGCGCGATGCAGCAATCCACGATAGTGAACTCTTCTGACAGGAAGAACGGCATTTCCGCAAACAGAGGCGCTGTTGCCAGCAGACTCTCTTTCAGCTCTTTACGAGCCGCATCTGCCGCTTTGCCCGTCGGCTGCGCCAGAACCTGATCAACCAGGCCGCACCAGTCCTTCTGAATACGGTGAATCATCAGGCGACTGTTGGCCCGCGCGACCGGGTATACCGGCAACAATGGCGGGTGCGGAAAACGCTCGTCCAGGTATTCCATCATGATGTTGGGCTCGTACAGTACGAGATCCCGATCCACCAGGGTTGGCAGGGCGTTGTACGGATTCAGGTCAGCCAGTTCTCCCGGCGGGTTATCTGGATCCACATCCACAATATCAACGGTAACACCCTTCTCTGCCAGCACAATGCGCACACGGTGGCTGTAATGACTGGCCGGATCCGAGAAAAACGTCATTGATGACCGCTTGGTCACAACGCCCATATAACTACCTCACGATTCTGAAAATCGAAACAATACACAAACGCAAAATTCCAGCGAACCTTACCGGCCCGCTGGAATTCAGGATTGAGGATTATACCCTAAATCTTAATGTACGTCTTTCCAGTACTCGCGGTTAAGCAGGTACGCAAAGATGAAGAAGATCGCCACAAAGATCAGCACGAAAATCCCCAGACGCTCACGCTCAACCTTCACCGGATCACCCATGTAAGACATGAAGTTGGTCAGGTCCCACATGGCACGGTCAAAGTCTGCACCCGACATATTGCCTTCGATGGCATATTCCGGACAGACATCCGCGTTATTGATGTTACCACTAAGCGGCTCAACCGAGGCGCCGACACCAATCTTCGGCTCGACGGCACACAGACCCTGCATCTCGACCATCACATGGGGCATACCAACGTTGGCGAATACCACGTTGTTCACACCCAGTGGGCGAGTGTCATCCTGGTAGAAACCTCGCAGGTACGAGTACACCCAGGATTCACCACGCACACGCGTGACCAGAGTCAGGTCAGGTGGCGGAGCACCGAACCAGCCGGCAGCCATATCCTTACTCATGGAGATCTGCATCAACTCACCGATCTTGGCACCAGTGAAGATCAGGTTCTCCTCGTAGAGTTCCGCCGGAATCTCCAGGTCATCCGACACCCGCTTGTAACGGGCGTATTCCATGGAGTGGCAACCCATGCAGTAGTTGGTGAACAATGCCACGCCCCGCTGCAGTGATTCCTTGTTGGTGTGATCCGGCTTCATGGTGTCGAGAGGACCGCCGGGAGCAGCCGCCAGCCCGAGAGCCGGCAGGATTGCGATGAAAAGACCAAAAATCAGCTTTCTCATTATCCTGTCACCCTCTCTGGTACTGGCTTGGTTTTTTCCATGCGCGTGTAGAACGGCATGAGAATGAAGTACAGGAAGTACAGCACTGTCAGAATCTGGGCGACGATGGTACGACCCTCGGTGGCCGGAACGATACCCAGATAGCCCAGGACGATAAAGCTGACGACAAAGATGGCCAGCGCAACCTTACTCATCCAGCCCTTGTAGCGGATAGACCGCACCGGGCTCTTGTCGAGCCATGGCAGCACGAACAGGATGGCAATTGCTGCACCCATCACAACCACACCCCAGAACTTGGCATCGAGACCAAAGAGATCAACGGTTACCGCACGAAGCATTGCGTAGAACGGAGTGAAGTACCATACCGGTGCGATGTGTGCCGGCGTCTTCAGACTGTTCGCAGGTTCGAAGTTCGGCTTCTCCAGGAACAGGCCGCCCATCTCCGGGAAGTAAAACACAACGATGAAGAAGATGAAGAAGAAGACCGCCACACCCAACAGGTCATGTACGGTGTAGTACGGGTGGAACGGAATGCCGTCTTTGGGAATACCGTTTTCGTCCTTGTTCTTCTTGATATCAATACCGTCAGGGTTGTTAGAACCCACTTCGTGCAGCGCCAGAATGTGCAGCACCACCAGACCGAGCAGTACGATCGGCAATGCAACCACGTGCAGGGCAAAGAAGCGGTTCAGGGTAATACCGGAAATCAGGTAGTCACCACGAATCCACAGAGACAGGTCTTCACCAATTACCGGAATTGCACCGAACAGGTTAACGATAACCTGAGCACCCCAGTAAGACATCTGACCCCAGGGCAGCAGGTAGCCCATGAATGCCTCTGCCATCAGCACCAGGTAGATCAGCATGCCGAAGATCCAGATCAGCTCACGCGGCTTCTGGTACGAGCCGTACATCAGACCACGGAACATGTGCAGATAGACCACCACAAAGAACGCTGACGCGCCGGTGGAGTGCAGATAACGAAGCAGCCAGCCCCACTCGACATCACGCATGATGTACTCAACGGAAGCAAACGCACCTTCCGCAGACGGATTATAGCTCATGGTCAGCCAGATTCCGGTGACCAGCTGGTTCACCAACACCAGCATGGCAAGCGAACCGAAGAAGTACCACATATTGAAGTTCTTCGGAGCGTAATACTTACCTACATGCTTGTTCCAAGCATCGACAACCGGCAGACGCTCGTCTACCCAATTAAGCAGTTTGTTCATTACGCTGCCTCCGGATCAAGACCAATGGTCATGGTCGCATCGTCATCAAACCGGTACGGCGGAACCTCAAGGTTCAGCGGAGCCGGCTGATTGGAGAACACACGACCGGACAAGTCGAATCGGGAGCCATGGCACGGACAGAAAAGACCACCCAACCATTCACTACCCAAGTCAGCCGGCGCCACTTCCGGGCGATAGCTTGGCACGCACCCCAAGTGCGTGCAGATACCCACCAGGACAATAAACTCCGGCTTGATGGACCGCTGTGCGCCGGTGATGTAAGCCGGTTGCTGAGGGTCTTCGGACTCAGGATCTTTCATTCGCGGAGACAGCTTTTCAATGTTCTCAAGCATCTCGTCGGTGCGCCGGATAATCCACACCGGCTTACCCCGCCATTCGACGGTAATCTGTTGTCCAGGTTCGATCTTGTCGACAGTTACGGTTACCGGAGCACCGGCCGCTTCCGCTTTCGCACTGGGATTCCAGGACGCCACGAAAGGGACCGCTGCACCGACGACGCCGACACCACCCACCACGGACGTTGCACCGATCAAAAACCGGCGTCGACCTTGGTTCACGTCGCCATTACTCATTATGGTTTTCTCCCATCAGGCGAGGCACAGACGCGGAAAAACCGGCACTGCGCTTCGAAAAGGACTTCACAACCCAAAAATATAAGCGCTGAAATGGTAATGAAATTACCCCTCGCTTACAAGCCGGAAAGGCTCAACTGAGAGCCTATCCCTGCGTCAGATCAAAAATCTGGCGACCTTCAAGGCATAAAAAAACCCGACCATAGGATCGGGTTTTTCCATCGGCAATGGCGCCGATTAACGCTTGGAGTACTGCGGACGCTTACGCGCCTTGCGCAGACCAACCTTCTTACGCTCAACCTTACGGGCGTCACGGGTTACGTAACCCGCTTTACGCAGCGCAGGGCGCAGAGTTTCGTCGTATTCCATCAGCGCACGAGTCAGACCATGGCGAATTGCGCCAGCCTGGCCACTGATACCACCGCCCTTTACGGTGATGGTGATGTCGAATCGATCAGCAGACTCAGCAACAACCAGCGGCTGACGAACGATCATGCGAAGAGTTTCACGACCGAAGAAATCTTCGATGGTGCGACCGTTAATGGAGATGTTACCGCTACCCGGCTTGATAAAGACGCGAGCCGTGGATGATTTGCGGCGACCAGTACCGTAATTTTGTGCTACAGACATATTCGCCTTCCGTTAGATGTCGAGTTCTTTGGGCTGCTGGGCGGCATGAGCATGCTCAGCGCCTGCGTACACTTTCAGCTTCTTGAACATGGCGCGACCAAGCGGACCCTTCGGAAGCATACCTTTTACGGCCTTCTGAATGATTTGCTCGGGAGCCTTGTCAACCAGCTTCTCGAAGTTGATGGATTTGATTCCACCCGGAAAGCCGGTATGGCTGTAATACATCTTTGCCGATGCCTTTTTGCCGGTAACCTTCACCTGGCTGGCATTGATAACAATGATGTAGTCGCCAGTGTCCACGTGAGGGGTATACTCAGGCTTATGCTTGCCCCGCAGACGAAGGGCGATTTCGGTTGACAGACGACCCAGCGTCTTGCCGGCTGCGTCTACAACGTACCAGTCACGTTTTACTGTTTCTGGTTTCGCACTCAGAGTCTTCATTGATTCCGCCTTGAACGCTATATAAGAAACGTTAAAAACCACCACCGGTAAATGCAAGGCATCCGGAGGAGGTTCATACCTGTATGTTGACGTCGCCACCATTCGGGGCTGAGATAGTGACATCGCCTTGAAAAGCCAGGGCGCGAAGTATACTCGAAGCAGTCAGGAAAACCAACCCTGCCTCACTGTGTTTCGTCAATCCCCTATTCTGCACTGGCATCAACACCAGCCGTACAACTGTCGAACGTTATCATACAAGGCTTCAGAGAGCGTTTCGGCCGACTCGGCCCTCAGCTCCGCCAACGCCTGCAGTACCCTCGGCAGGTAAATCGGTGAATTCTGTCCCTTGGCCACACCGGCCGGAGCCATGTCGGGCGCATCGGTCTCGATCACCAGGGCCTCGACCGGCAACCTGGCAATCGCATCGCGGGTTTTACGCGCCCGATCGTGGGTGATCACACCACCAACCCCGATATAACAGCCAAGATCCACCAGCTTTCTGGCTTGCTGGTAACTTCCGGAGAAGCCATGAACCAAGGCCCGGCCAGACCAACCGGAAGAGCGCAGCAACCCATGCACTTCATCATGGCTGCGCACCGAGTGAATGACCAACGGCAACTTCACCCTCGCGGCAATATCAACCTGCGCCTGGAACCAAGGCAATTGCGCGGCGAGTTCACCATGAAGAGCATCAAGGCCACATTCTCCCAGCGCTACGCAGCCCTCGGGGAGGTCGGCGAGCTGCGCCTCGAGGACAATCAGATCCTGCTCACTGTGCTCTCCAACAAACCAGGGATGAATTCCCAGGCAAATCCAGAGCCCCCTATCCGGTGAAGCCAGCGCCTGAACCCGCGCCCAGTCCGCCCGGCGAACACCCGGAATGACCAACGCCTCCACTCCCCGGCCTCTGGCCTCCGCCAACACCTGGTCACGAATCCCATCAAACTCGGGGAAGTCGAAATGGCAATGGGCATCAACCAGCTGCATGGAGTCCTCCGGTGGCCGATCAGTGTTCCCGGGTTTTATGGAACTGGATATCCGGATAACGTTCCTGAGCCAGATTCAGGTTGACCATGGTCGGTGCAATGTAGGCCAGCCGGTCACTGCCATCGAGGGCCAGGTTCTCCTGATTCTTGCGCTGGAACTCATCGAGTTTGCGCTCATCACTGCAGCTCACCCAGCGTGCAGTGGCAACATTGATCGGCTCGTAAACGGCCTCAACCTTGTATTCACTCTTGAGGCGACTAACCACCACATCGAACTGCAAGACGCCTACTGCACCAACAATCAGATCGTTGTTCTTCACCGGCCGAAACACCTGAACAGCACCCTCCTCAGAGAGCTGGATCAGGCCTTTCTGTAATTGCTTCGCCTTGAGCGGATCCTTCAGGCGGATACGGCGGAACAGCTCCGGCGCGAAGTTCGGAATGCCGGTGAACTTCATGTCATCGCCGGCGGTAAAGGTATCGCCCAACTGGATCGTACCGTGGTTGTGCAAACCGATAATATCGCCAGCGTATGCCTCCTCGGCATGTTCACGGTCACCCGCCATGAACGTCAGAGCGTCGGAGAACCTCACTTCTTTACCAATCCGCACATGGCGCGCCTTCATACCCTGATTATAGCGACCTGACACGATACGCAGGAACGCGACCCGGTCACGATGCTGTGGGTCCATGTTTGCCTGGATCTTGAATACAAAACCGGAAAAAGCATCCTCCGCCGGCTCGACCTTGCGCACATCCGTTTCGCGCCCCTGGGGCGCAGGCGCCCAGTCAACCAGGCCGTCCAGCATATGGTCCACACCGAAATTACCGAGTGCTGTACCAAAGAACACCGGGGTTAGTTGCCCGGCAAGGAATGCCTCATGATCAAACTCATGAGACGCACCCTTAACCAATTCAATTTCGTCACGCAGGTCAGCGGCATAGCCGTCAATCGCTTCATCGAGCTCGGGGTTATTCAGGCCTTTGACAACCCGCTTTTCCTGAATGGTGTGGCCCTGGCCAGTCTGATAGAGGATCACTTCATCCCGATACAAGTGGTAGACACCCTTGAAACTCTTGCCCATGCCAATCGGCCAGGTGATGGGGGCGCAGGCAATTTTTAGAACATCTTCCACTTCATCCATTAACTCGATCGGGTCCCGGGTGTCGCGATCCAGTTTGTTCATGAAGGTGATGATTGGCGTATCACGCAGGCGGGTCACTTCCATCAGCTTGATGGTGCGTTCCTCAACGCCCTTGGCGCTGTCGATAACCATCAGGCACGAATCAACCGCCGTCAGGGTCCGATAGGTATCCTCAGAGAAGTCTTCGTGACCTGGGGTATCCAACAGGTTGACCAGCTTGCCACCATAAGGAAACTGCATCACTGAGGTGGTGACCGAGATACCCCGCTCCTTTTCCATCTCCATCCAGTCGGACTTTGCGTGCTGGCCGGACTTCTTGCCCTTGACCGTTCCGGCTTTCTGAAGCGCCTGACCGAAGAGCAGCACTTTCTCGGTAATGGTGGTTTTACCGGCATCCGGGTGCGAGATAATCGCAAAGGTGCGGCGCTTGGCCACTTCCTGGGATAGGTTAGACATAAACAACGGAAACCTGATTGGGTTGGGTGAAAAGCGGTCTATTATACGGGGTAGCGTGGGGTCAGGTGAACCGATAGACCATTACGCGGGCATCTTCTCGTCCAGTGGCATCCGGGTAGTAGCCGGGCCTGCGGCCGATTTCCTCAAATCCCTCGCTGGCATACAACGCAGCCGCCGCTTCGTTGCTTTGCCGGACTTCCAGAATCATCTGTACCATTCCGTCCCGGATAGATTCAGCCACGGCGTAGCGCAACAAGTAACGGCCAGCTCCGTGACCCCGCAGGGCAGGATGCACGCAGACATTCAGCAGGTGAGCCTCATCAACCATATAGTTGACTACGGCATAACCGACCAACTCATCGCCTTGCATCAGCGCCCACAGTCGATATTGCGGCTTAAAACAGTCCTGGAATACAGACACCGGCCAGGGGTGAGAATACCCCAGGCGCTCCAGTTCCATCACTCGGGGGAGATCGGATTCCACGAGGCTGCGAACCGTCAGGTCCTGATTCTGAACCTGGCGAAGGATTTGTGTTGACATTAATCCTTCGCGCCCAGGGAGCGAATCTTTTGCCATAACTCTCGTTTCAATACCGGGTTACTTGCCAGGCCAGCAAGGGAGGCGTCAAACACCACTTCCGGGCCGCGACCCATAACGTCGGAAAGGATATTGGGCACCGCACCGGCCCCGGCTCCCAGACCAAGCGCTATGACAGACTTGCCAGTGGCAGGGACCAGCGCTTGCCGCAGTAAGCCCGTCAGATCTGCATCACTGTTGAGCGACACCCTCAGATTATTGAACAGTGGCCAGCGAATGACGTCTGACATGTCCAGGGTCTGCTCACCGAGACTGCGAAGAATGTTGCGAGCCAGTGCGTCCTGCATGCTGAAACTGGCTTCCTCGGAGAGATTGGCAAGCAAAAGAACTCTATCTCCCACCCAGAACTGCAGACACAGCCGAGCGATATCTTTGATCGAAGCAACCCGTGGGCTGACATTGGGCTGATTTTCACCCAACAGGTCTGCTGCCGAGTCTGGCTCGACGGAATCCACAACTTGCGACTCAGCCTCGGCCAGCGGCGCTGCTTTATCTGGTTTACCAGCGCCGGTCTCCATCAGATTCTTGAGTTGCGCCAGACGGTCTTTATTGCCGGGATCAACGGCAGGGCGAGTGGGCACGGCACGCTTGGTTGCCGGCGCATCAACAACGACCGGGGCTGGCTCGACTTCGGCAACGCCGAAATCATACTCCGGGCTTGGCGCCGCGCCAGGCAGCGGTGCGCGGGCATACCACAGATGAATGCCTGCGGCCCCGAGATAGAACTGCCTTTCCGCTTCTGTTCGGATCACGTCATGCCTCTGACCGGGGACAAGTGCCACATAACGTCACTATCAGACATCGGCCACCTGAGGGTGCTGACGAATACCACCTCTGGCAATCAGGTTCAACGCCTCGATATAGGCCTTTGCTGATGCGATGATGATATCAGTATCAGAGCCAACGCCATTGACAATACGCCCGCCACGCTCAAGGCGCACGGTCACTTCGCCCTGGGCATCGGTGCCACTGGTTATATTATTCACGGAATACAGCTGGAGATTACAGCCTGAATCAACCAGCGACTCAATCGCCTTGAATGTTGCATCCACCGGACCACTACCCTCGGCCTCAACCGTGTGTTCCTTGCCATCCATGGTCAGGGTCAGATGAGCCTTGGGTACAACACCGGTTTCCGAGCAGACCTGCATGCAGACGAGACCATAACGCCCCTCCTCGTCTTTCTGACGCGTGTCGCTGGCTATGGCCTGGAGATCTTCATCAAAAATCTCGTGCTTCAGATCAGCCAGGGCCTTGAAACGGGTAAACGCTTCATTCAGCTCGGACTCGGTATCGAACTGAATGCCCAGTTCCAGTAACCGGGTACGGAAGGCGTTACGACCGGAATGCTTACCCAGAACCAGGCTATTGGTATGCCAGCCCACGTCTTGCGCGCGCATAATCTCATAGGTTTCCCGGTGTTTGAGTACGCCATCCTGATGGATGCCGGACTCATGGGCAAAGGCATTGGCACCCACAATGGCCTTGTTCGGCTGTACCGGAAAACCGGTAATGGTCGACACAAGCCGGGACGCCGGCACGATGTGCTGGGTATCGATTCGTGTATCAATATTGAAGAGATCCTGACGGGTACGCACCGCCATCACGATTTCTTCCAGAGAAGCATTACCGGCACGCTCACCCAGACCGTTAATGGTGCACTCCACCTGGCGGGCACCACTGGTAACCGCAGCAAGAGAGTTAGCCACAGCCAGCCCCAGATCATTATGACAATGGACGGAAAAAATGGCTTTGTCAGCGTTGGGGATACGGTTCAATAGCTGTCGAATTGTTTCAGCGAACTGCTCGGGGATTGCATAACCGACAGTGTCTGGAATATTAATGGTTCGGGCGCCGGCATCAATCGCCGCTTCGATAATTCGGCATAGGAAATCCAGCTCGGAACGACCGGCGTCTTCACAGGAAAACTCCACGTCGTCGGTATGGCTACGAGCACGCTTTACCGCCCGAACCGCCTGCTCCACTACCTGATCCGGCTCCATCTGCAGCTTATGCTTCATATGGATCGGTGAGGTGGCAATAAAGGTATGGATACGGCCGCTGTCCGCTGGGCGGATGGCCTCCGCCGCACGATCAATATCTTTGTCCAGGGCACGAGCAAGACTACATATCGTGGAATCCTTGATGGTTTCTGCGATGGCCTTGACCGCTTCGAAGTCGCCCTGACTGGCAATTGCAAAGCCGGCCTCTATCACATCCACGCGCAATTTCTCGAGCACCTTGGCAATACGCAGCTTCTCGTTCTTGTTCATGGTGGCGCCAGGGCTCTGTTCGCCATCACGGAGAGTAGTGTCAAAAATGACCAGGTGATCAGTTGCGGCCATTGGAAGGCTCCCATCAAAACTTGGTTCGGATAATGGTAGGGAGTATATCACTTCTCCCGAGGCACAAATAAAAAAGCCCCAGCATCAAGGATGCTGGGGCTTTGGCATTAGGAGCCTGACGATGACCTACTCTCACATGGGCGAACCACACTACCATCGGCGCTGGTCTGTTTCACTTCTGAGTTCGGGATGGGATCAGGTGGTTCCAGACCGCTATGGTCGTCAGGCAAAACGGATGATCA